>JASHUY010000056.1 GCA_030039755.1 Acidimicrobiales bacterium | reverse complement strand
GACGGCGGGATCAGGACAGCGGGATCAGCGTGGCCGTCCCGCCGGGGCCGGGCTCGCCCGCGCCGTTGCCCGCGGTTCCCGTCGTCAACGGGGACGTCGGGGACGACGGGTCGTAGGGCGGTGTCCAGACCGCCATCTCGCTCGAGTAGATGTAGAGCGGGCGGCCGTCGAACGTCACCTGTGTCCCCTCGGAGGTGCGCACGGTCCCGAGGCTCCCCGCCGTCACGCCGCCGGCGGCCGTGGGCGCACCCTGGGTGAGGACGGGGATCCAGTTGGCTGTGCCGAGCCCCGGCGGCCCGACCGACAGTGGCGGCGAGCCGGGCGCGGAGGGCAGCCCCCCGGGTTTGCACCCCAGGGGAACGGCCCACGGGCCGTGGCCCTGACCCGGACCGGCTTGTCCCGGGCAGAACTCGTAGACCGCGATCGCGAACCCGCCGACGCCCGGGTACTCCTTCACGGACAGGACCGTCCCGTGCGTCGGCGTGGTCCCCGGCTCGAGAACCGCGTCGCCGCTCGCGGGGTTGCCGGACGCCGCCGACACGAGGTCCCACAGCCCGTGCCACGGCGGCACCGGGAGCACGGTCTCGAGGAAGCCCTCTCCGAAGAATGTTGTCGGCGCCCTTGTCGGTGTCGGGAAGAGGTACAGGGGGTGGCCGGCGTAGGTGACCTGGTTCCCGACCCCGGGACGCCGGACCGTCCCCACGAGGAAGCGGTTCACACCGGGACCCACGACGACGGGCCCTGTCGAGGTGAGCGCGGGCCACTCCGACGTTGTCGGTGTCGCGAACGCGAAGGGCCCGGTGCAGGGGAATGTCCCCTCGAACGTCGGCTCGACGACCGTCGTGCAGCCGAACACCGGCGGGTGGTCGCTCGAGATCTCGTAGAGCGACAGCTTGTGCCCTGTGAATGTCGCGACGAGGATCGGGCCGTAGGGGGAGACCGTCTCGGCGTCGATGGTCGCCGAGGGACCGGGCGGGCGTGGCGCCGCCGGGCCCGCACCGGCCGCGCCTGCCAACCCGAACGCGGCGACGGCGGCCGACGCCGCGATCACCGAGATGCCGACCCGCCACGGGGCGGTCTTCCGACCAGCCATTTGGCCCTCGCCTTCCGCCAAGCGAGGTGGACCGTCCGCCCGGTCCTCTGCCGACCCCGCCCGGCTCTTCTCGCGTCCCACCGCAATCGATGGGCGTGGCAACGTTGTAGGCAACGACGGGCACGCCGTCAATACCCAAAAGTGCGTACGCAAGCTCGCGAGGAGGATGTGAGTGGACGACGGCGCGTCGCCGTTCAGGGCGGCGATCTTCGACATGGACGGGCTGCTCGTCGACTCCGAGCCGCTGTGGCACGACGCGGAGGTGGAGGTGCTCGGCGCGCTCGGCGTCCCGGTCGCGCAGGGTGATCCTCGACGGACGAAAGGGGTCTTCGTCCGCGAGGTGACGCGCGCCTGGCACGACCGGTTCCCCTGGGACGGGCCGTCCACCGACGAGGTGGCGCGGCAGATCGTGGACCGCGTCATCGACCTGATCGGGGTGAAGGGACGGTTGCAGCCCGGTGTCGGGACCGCGATCTCTCTGTGCCGGGACCACGGGCTCCTGCTCGCGCTCGCCTCGTCCTCCGAGCACCGGCTCATCTCCTTCGTGCTCGAGCGCTTCGGGCTGGCTTCCCAGTTCGCCTTCGCCCACTCCGCCGAGGACGAGCCCTACGGCAAGCCCCACCCGGCCGTGTTCCTCACCACCGCGGCACGCCTGGGGGTCGAACCCGACCGCTGCCTCGTATGGGAGGACGCGCCTGCGGGAGTGCTGGCGGCGAAGGCGGCGCGCATGACCTGCGTTGCGGTGCCTGCGGCGGGGGAGCGCGACGACCCGGCGTTCGCGATCGCCGACGCCGTCCTGTCCTCGCTGGAGGAGGCGGACGAGGACCTCTGGCGGCGTCTCGTCTCTCTACGAGGCGGCCGGCAAGCCGTTGGCGAGGTGCTCGAGCCGGTTGACATCCCCAAGGCGGTTCAGAGAGGCGGCACGTTCAATGTCACGGGCGAGCACGTCGGAGGCAGGGGATCGTGAGAACGCGTCGACCTCGAGTCGACGATTGAGGAGGAAGTGCCAGGTATTGGCACCGACAGCCTGAGACGTCGGCGTCCATCGGACGTGGTCGCCGACAGCGACGGAGTGCATCCCCAACAAGATGTCGAGAGGGTGCAGACCGTCTTGAAAGGCTCCTGCACAGAAGGCGCAATCACAGAAATGCTCCACGTAATCTTCTGGGCTCAGTGACCGTCCCAAGATGTTCGCTTCGGGAAACTTCAAGCAGTGACGGACACCGGGAACGTACAGCTGACAGGAGCGAGTCCGCGGTCCCTGTTCCTCGGCCGGCTCGCCGTGATCGGTCCAACCGAGGTGGTGCGTCACCGCTGCCAGCCCAGCAGAATGGAGAGTGAAGATCGCGTAGTTCGCGTACTGATGACCAACGGCGATCCCGCGCTCTGCCAGCGTGGTGACCGCGTAGATCAGGGCGGACAACATCGTGTCCCCGACGATGAGTCTTTCCTCGGTGATCTTGGGAGTCCATATGAGGTAGGCGTTGACGCCATCCGACGGGGCGGCCGCAAGGGTTGCGTCGAGCTGTGCGCGGTCCAAAAGACGTTCCACGGGGATGATGACCTGTGCGCCGACAGCTTGGCCAACTGCTTCAGCGGACGCCTCCACCATGAGTCGGTTCAGCCGGTCCTCGTTCTCGCTGAATGCGACGAGGGCGGGTGCAACCAACCGGCTCGGACGCAGCTCCCGAAGGTCATCGAGGAGCTCGAGTTGCGTGGGTACGCTCAGGAGCCGGTCACGCTGGTAAGTCACGGCGTTTCGGGCGATCATCCGCCACTGCTCGTCGGTTGCCACGACGTCGACCATCGGCGTGGGACCGAGCGTGAGTCCCGTTCCCCGAGCGTAGGCGGCGCCCAACCGCTTGTAGTTCCGCTTGACGTCACCCTTCCCGTTGTCGGACCAGGCCGGAAGCTGGAACCGCCAGAGCACCGGGTCAACACTGAATTGCAACGTCGACCTCCAGAGGACCGCCGCAGTTGACTGCACACTGTTCTCGAGCTGGTTGGCATTGACAACTATTTCGTCCATGAGACCGGCTCGAATGTATTGAAAGTCGTCGGGCTGACGAATCCGGACGATGTGGTGCAGTGGTGCCATGCTTCAGCTCGATTTGCGACGCCTGCGATGAAGTTCGACCTCTTCTTGGATCACGGATTTCTCCGTATACGCGGGATACGTCTCGTATACCCGTGCTACGAGATCCCTGACGTCAGACGTGTCCCACTCTTGCTTGACGGACTCGACGAACGAAAAGAGTTGTTCGTACGCGGCACTAGAGTGACGTAGACGCTCTGCAGCTTCATGACCCTTGTCACTGAGCGCGAACTCGACAACCGTCGTTCCGCTTTCTGCGGAGCTGGCTCGGCGGGAGACCGAAGACATCATTTCGCGAAACGACGGCGGACCGGGGGACTGTGCCTCGGAGTTCTTGATGAAGCCAGCCACCTCGAGGGCGTGGGCGGTGTCGTTGACTTCCTCGTTGAACGGTCCGAAGTTGAAGGCGTAGAAGGAGCTCTTCGCCTTGAGCTGCTGTTCGACGACGAAGAGAAGCTTTTGGAGGCGGGTCATCCCTCGAATGGCGGACTCACCCTCACGGTTCGTCGCGTGGAGGAGGAGGACCATCAGCTCCTTCATAGGTGGCGGTCGTACCGCCGTCGAATCGAAGCCGAGGGCCTGTTCAGCGAGGGTGGTCTCCGCCTCGATCCAAATCCGAGCCAGGCGATGGTATGGAACGCCCCGTTCATGCGCGCGCTCCTTCAGCCGATCGAGGACTGCCCGGTCGAGCTTGATGTTGAGCTGCTCAGACTGCGGCTCGCTCTCGTACTCGACGAGGTCAGTCGTCTGCGGGTGCCTGAGCGCCTCGGCGATCCATGAGCGAGCGAGCGCGTGGTACGGCAGTGAACGTGCTGCCGCGACGCGCTTCACTCGTTCGACGAGCGACCGCGGCATCCGTAACGTGATCTGTGCCGACTTGGGCCCGGGCACGAGAGCCGGTGCTTCGGGGAGCGAGTCCCACGACTCGGACCAATCGTGGTCCAGGAGCTCATCCCAGCGAGTGTTCGTCATCTTGCTTGTCGGTGGGATGTTCATCTTGCGTAGCGGCGGTACGTTCGCCGTTCCTTCTCCGTCATGTCGCGGGCGCTGTACACGCGGATGACCCCTGTGCTCTTCTGCTCGTAAACGAGAAAGAGCATCCGGTCACCGTCCGTCTTGCCGAGCATCAGCAGAGCGTCTCCGTGACGGCGCTTGGTGTGCCGGTTGGCGAAGCACTGTTCGACCTCCCACGCCGACACCGCGTGGCTCTTGAGGAGTTTCTCTTCGTTGTTCTCGTCCCACTCGAATTCGGGGAGGAAGTACCCTCCTCTTTGTGCTGCCACTTCGTGCCGGGCTCACCGAGCCTCGGAGTGAGCCGCTGACTTGCGGCCAAGGTCCTTCACCCCCGTCACTGTACTGTATAGTATGTAGATATACAAGCGCGATCGCGCCTGGCCTTAACAACCTCACCGGGGGACGAGGGATCCCCCGTAGTTCCGACGCTCGGCGCCGGAATGCCTTCGTCTGGACGTTCGGGCTCTACCTCAACGACCCGTCCTCGTTGCTGCTGAATGCACCGACGCGCTGACGCGCGCCACCACTAGCGATTGACGCGGCGTCCGCCCCTGCTTCAGCGCGATGATTTGGGCTCCCATCGGCTTCCGCCAGACGGGAGGGCGGCGCGATGCCACAGATGGAGTCGGCGGCCGTCGAGGGCAGCGAGGAGGAAGTCCGGCTCGCGCTCGAAGGGTCGGATGCGCCGTTCTCCGTCTGGACTGCGCCCGAGGGGACCATCGTGCTCGTCAGCCCCAGGATGGAGGACCTCGTGGGGCTGCCTGCAGACCGGATCATCGGGAGGAGGCTCGCCGACTTCTTCTCGGGACCCGGCAACGCCGTCGCCACGATGCTCGCCGCCTTGGAGTCGGGGGTCGTGGACGAGGGCCGGTCGCGCCGGACCCTCCGCCGCGGCACAGGGACGCTCGTCCCGGTGTGGGTGTGGTCGCGGACCGTGACAGTCGACGGGTGCCGCGGCGGCATCTCGCTCGCCCTGCCGATGGGCGAGCTCGGTCGCGCCGGACGTGACCCGACCGCGCCGTGGCGGTCGCTCTGCACCATCGTCGTGGGCATCGCCGACCGCCACTGGCGGGTGGAGGCGGTGAGCAAGGATGTCGCCAACCTCTCGAACCTGTGCGCCGACGACATCGTCGGCCGGTCACTCGTGGACCTGGTCGAACCCGTAGACGATCGCGCCGGCGCGCCGGGCGTGGGACCGGCCGGCCGAGGCTCGGCGACCCGCGCAGAGCCTCCGAGGGCCGAGCCTCTGCCAACCGAACCTCTGCCAACCGAGCCTCCGCGGAGGGGCAGGCTGCGCTGTCCCGGGAGCGCCGAGGTCGACGTGTGGGTCCTCTATGCCCCGATGGCCGCCGGGCGCGCCATCGGCGGCAAACCTCGACGAGAGCCGGGCGACGGCGGGCGGAGGGTCTTCGCACTGGTGGGCGGGGTCGACCCCCGCGTGGCGAAGGACCCCTCGGCACGCGTGCGCGAGCTCGAGCTCCGCCTGCAGCGGATCGGTGCCGAGGTGCGTGCGGCCCGGATCCTCGCGGACGTGGCCGAGCTGCCCGCCCAGGCGGGCACCCGGGCGATGCCGGACCTCGGGGACCTCACGGCCCGCCAGTGGGGGATCCTCTCGCGCCTCGGACGTGGAGAGCGGGTGCCGCAGATCGCCGCCGAGCTCTACCTCAGCCAGAGCACCGTGAGGAACCACCTCTCGGCGATCTTCCAGAAATTCGGCGTGCACTCCCAGCCGGAGCTGCTCGCGAAGCTCCGGGAGACGAGGCGCGACACGGGCACGATCACCCCCGGCTGACGGGGTGGCCTTCGAGGGTGATTCGGACGCTTCATCTAGGGAAAGCGGCGATCTGCCCGTCCTGATCCCGCCAGGAGCCCTCGATGATGTATGGCGTGCACGTGCAGCGCGCGACCCCGGTCGCGCCGCGCGGGCCGGTGCGCTGCAGGACCTCAGGGGGCGTCTTGGCAGGGACGCCGTAATGCCGCGCGGGACGACCCAACGGGGCCGGGACTCTCAACGTCGGATCGCCGACGCCCTCGTCGAGCTCGTCGCTGACGGGACGGCCGCGCCGACGGCGCGGGCCGTCGCAGAGCGTGCGGAGGTATCGCTCCGTCTCGTCTTCCACCACTTCGAGAGCCTCGAGGACATCTACCGGCTGGCGGTCGTCCGCCTGACCGTCGAGCACGTCGACGGGCTGGCACCCATCGACGCGAAAAGCCCCATGGCACAGCGGGTCGAGCGGACCGTGCACCAGTGGGCCCGCACGTACGAGGTGATCGCGCCCATGTGGCGAGCGGCCCGCGCGATGGCGCAGTCGATGCCCTCCCTCCCCGGGGCGCTCGCGATCGCCGACTCGACGCTCGCAGAGCACGTCCGTGTGACGTTCGGCTCCGAGCTCGCCGGCACGGCGGGAGCGGGAGGCGCCGTTGCCCCGTGCTCGGGCGATCTCTTCCAGCTGCTGCTCGCAGGCTTGTCCTTCGACTCCTGGGACCGGCTGCGCCGCGTCCAACGGCTCTCGGCGGTCCGCACCCGCCGGGCGATGACCCTCCTCGTCCTCGCGCTCCTGCGGGCCGGCGTGGCGATGGGCTGATCCCCGGCGCGCGCTCGAGCTCGCCGCCGGACGGGCAGGTCGCGGGTAGCCGCCGTAGGTGCCGCGAGCACGCTGGCGTTCGCGGCGAACCAGATCGAGAACATGTCGGACGGCCTCCCGCGGCGTTCGTCGTCGGCGATCATGTCGATCCTGTGCGCCTCGATGCGCCACGGCCGGCTCCCCCCAGCACCGGTCATACGCGCCGTAGCCATGCGGCGAAGTACGGGTCCACGAGGTGGAGGTGCCGTCGTCGTGCGCAGTTCGCAATCCTGCGAATCGCAACCCTGCGAATCGCAATCCTGCGAATCGCACGCGGTCGGGGTGAGCTCAGTCCCCGGTCGCGCCGTCGATCGACTCGCGCAGGAGGTCCGCGTGGCCGTTGTGGCGCGCGTACTCCTCCAGCATGTGCAGGTAGATCCACCGGATGTCCCGGGTGCGCTCGGGGTGGTCGCCGCGGCTCGGCACGACCAGGTCCAGGCTCTTTCCTGCCACGGCCGCCCGGGCGGCGTCGAGCTCTTCCCGGTAGGCCTCCAGGTTGGCCGCGGCGTCGGCGTCGTCGAGATCGTCGAAGTCGGCTGTCGAGCTCTCCTCGACTGTGTAGAGGAGGCGGACGTCCTCTTGCGCGGCGTGCATGCGGAACCACCAGCGTTCGACGAGGGTCATGTGGCGCACGAGGCCGAGGAGGGAGAGGGCCGACGGCGGCACGGAGCGGCGCTTGAGCTGCTCGGCGGTCAGTCCCCCGCACTTGGTGAGCAGGGTGGCGCGGTGGTAGTCGACCCACTGGTCGAGCGCCACCCGTTCTGTGCTGACGAGGTCGGGCTCTGCACGTTCGGGCATCGGGGCGGTCCACTCGGGTTCGGTCATGCCCCTGACCGTACTGCGCAGGTACGGACCCGGGTCACGACTTGTGTGGCCCCTCCTCTCCCGGTGCCCGTGCGGCTCCGGCGCCTATGTGGCGACGGGCTGGGGATCCGACTCGGCGACCGGGTGCCACCCAGGCCTGGGAATGGCCGAGAGCAGGAGCTTCGTGTACGTGTCGGCGGGCTCGTCGAGCACCCGGTCGGTGGGGCCGTGCTCGACGACCCGTCCGTTCTTCATGACGAGGATCTCGTCGCTCACCTGCCGGACGACGGCGAGGTCGTGGGAGATGAACAGGTAGCTGACGCCGATCCTGTCGCGTATGTCGGAGAGCAGGTTCAGCACCTGCGCCTGGATCGAGACGTCGAGGGACGCGACGGCCTCGTCGCAGATGAGCACCCTCGGTTCGCAGGCGAGCGCCCTGGCGATCGCCACCCGCTGGCGCTGCCCGCCTGACAGGGCCCTCGGGTAGGCGGGCGCGTGACGCTCGTCGAGCCCCACCTGGTCGAGCAGCTCGGCGACGCGGGTGAGACGACCCGCCCGGTCCGCGTCGAAGTGGAGACGGAGCATCTCCTCGATGCAGCGACCCACCGTCTGGCGCGGGTCGAGCGACGAGTACGGGTCCTGGAAGACGATCTGCACCTCGCGGGCCCGGTGCCGCCGCTCGCGGGAACCGACCCGGGTCGAGCGCCGTTCACGTCCCCCGACGGCGATCTCCCCGCTCGTCGGGCGCTCGAGGCCGACCACCATCCGGGCGAGCGTCGTCTTTCCGGACCCCGACTCGCCCACGACCGCGAGCGACCTGCCCTGCCCGACCGAGAACGAGACGTGGTCCACCGCCACGAGGCTCTTCACCGAGCGGCGCCGCGCCCCTCGGGCCCGGCGGAGGTGGAACACCTTCACGAGGTTGCGGACCTCGACGGCCGGCGGGGCCGTCTCAGGCATGCACGCCCGGCCGGTCCGCAGCCCGGCCGTCGGTCAGGCACCCGCTCAGCTCCTCCGCCCGGTGACACGCGACTCTCGAGGAGCCGACGACCCGCAGCTCCGGTCGCGTCGTGCGGCAGATGTCCAGCGCGTACGGGCAGCGCGACAGGAACGGGCACCCCTCCCCGAGCTCGTACGCAGCCTGCGGGCGCCCCGGGATGACCGGCAGGCGGGCGGTGCGACTCGTCACACGGGGTCGGGATGCGAGCAGGCCGGCGGTATAGGGGTGCAGCACCCGGTCGTGGATGCTCGACGCGGCACACACTTCCACGAGACACCCTGCGTACATCACTGCGATGCGATCGCACACGGATGCCGCCAGCTCGAGGTCGTGGGTCACGAAGAGCATCGCGAGCCCCCGGTTCCGCCGTTGCACGTCCAGGTGCGCCATCACGTTCGCCTGGGTGGTGACGTCGAGGGCGGTCGTCGGCTCGTCGGCGAGCAACAGGCGCGGCTGGACCGCGAGCGCGGCCGCGATCATCACGCGCTGCAACATGCCGCCCGACAGCTCGTGCGGGTACTGGCGCAATCGGTGTGGGATCTCGCGAATGCCGACCGTGTCGAGCAGTTCGCTGACCACGGCGAGGGCGTCGGCGCGCCGATCGCCTCGCTCGACGAGCGCTTCGATCAGGAACGCACCGACCGTCCGGACGGGGTTGATGTGGGACTTCGGATCCTGGAAGATCATCGCGACGTCCCTCGAGCGGTAGGTGGCGAGGAGCCTGCGGTCCATCGCGAGCACGGAGCGACCGTCGAAGACGATGTCCCCGCCGATTCGTGCGTTTTGCGGGAGGAGCCGGATCACGGCGCGCGAGGTCATCGACTTGCCGGCGCCGGACTCGCCGACGAGCCCGACTGCCTCGCCGTCGTCAAGCTCCAAGGTGACGTCGTGGATGATCCGCCGGGGTTCCCGGTCGACCGGGAGGTCGAGTGAGAGGTGATCGACCTCGAGGAGCGTCACAGCGCCTGGAGCGATCGGCGGCCGGCCAGCCGGTCGCCGAGCAGGTTGAAGGCGACCACCGTGACGACGATGAGGATCCCCGCCTCGAGGGATTCGGCGGGATGGCCGGCGAGGATGGAGGACTGGCCTGTCGAGACCATGAACCCCCATGTGGCCGTCGGCGGCTGTATCCCGAGCCCGAGGTACGACACCGCGGCCAGTGTGACGAGCGCGGACCCGAACGAGATGGTCGACTGGGTGAGGAGCAACGGGAAGACGTTCGGCAGCAGGTGCCGTGAGCAGATGGACCGTGCCGAGACGCCGCCCACGTAGCAGGCGGCGACGTAGGGGAGGCTCCGCTCTCGCGAGGCGGCGGATCGCAGGACCCGCGTGATGTACGGCGTGTAGGCGATGGAGAGGGCGACGACGGGCGCGACGAGGCCCTTGCCGAACATCGCGACGGCGATCATGGCGAGCACGAGGCCGGGGAACGCGAAGAGCAGGTCCATCACCCGGGAGACGAGCTGGTCGAAGAGGCCGCCGATCCACGCGGACGCGATCGCGAGCACCGTGCCGAGGGCGGTCGCGATGAGGACGATCAGCGCAGGTCCGAGCAGGCTGAGGCGCGCCCCCCAGATCAGCCGGGAGAGCAGGTCGCGCCCCGTCGGGTCCGTTCCGAGCCAGTGTGCCGCGGACACCCCCTGGTTCGCCGCGAGGATTGTCGCGGCGTTCGGGTTGTAGGGGGCTATCCACGGGGCGAGGATGGCGACGAGGACGAGCACGCCGATGAAGGCGCCCGCCGCCAGGATCACCGGGTCGAGGTTCCGCCGCCGGCGCGCGGAGGGGAAGAGTTGCTCCTTGGCGGCTGCGGCCGTGGCCACCTCAGACCACCGGTTCCCGCAGACGCGGGTCGAGGAAGCGGTTCCCCACGTCGACGATGCCGTTCACGACGACGAACGCGGTCACGAGGATGAGCGCCACCGCCTGGACGGACGCGAAGTCCTTCTGCTCGACGGCCTGCACGAGGAAGGAACCCAGCCCGTTGATCCCGAACGCCTGCTCGACGACGACGTCCCCGGCGATGAGGCCCGCGACCGTGATCCCCGACACGGTGGTGATGGGGATGAGGGCGTTGCGCAGCACGTGGCGGGTGACGACGTGACGGGGTTTGATCCCCCGGCTCTGTGCCGTCTCGACCTGGTCCTTTGCGAGCTCTTCCCGGACGGCCGCCTTCGTGAGCTGCCCCGTGAACGCGAGCCACGACAGCGCGAGGGCGATCGCCGGAAGCGTCATGTGGTGCAGCTGCCCGAAGAAACCTGTGCCCGTGCTGGCGGCGGGGAACCACTTGAGGTCCACCGCGAAGACGCTGATCAGGACGATCGCGGCGACGAAGGACGGGACGGCGAGCCCGACGCTCATGCCGGCGGTGATCACGATGCCGAGCCGCCGGCGCAGCGCGGCCAAAAGACCGAGGACCACGCCGCCGGTGATGATGAGCAGGGCCGCGAAGACGACCAGGAAGACGGTGTTCATCACCCGGCCCGACAGCAACAGGGTCACCGGCTCCCGGTAGACGAACGACCTCCCGAGGTTCCCGTGAAGGACGCCGTCGAGCCAGTCCCAGTACCGGACGAAGAACGGCTCGTTCAGGTGGAGCTGGTGCCTGATCGACTGCAGCTCGGACGAAGTGGCGTGCCCGCCCGCGACGACGGCGGCAGGTGTCCCGGGCGCGAGGTACATGGCCCCGTAGATGAGGAAGCTCCCGACGAGAAGGGTGAGGACCAGCCCGACGAGGCGCTCGACAAGGACGCGAACCATTCCCCCCGCCCCTCAGCTCGCGGTGAGGGCCCGGTCCACGGCCAATGGTGCCACCTGGACGCCTGCGGCGCTCGTTGACATCTGCAGCTCGGTGACCGGTTCCACGTCACAGGCAGGATCGTCCGGCTGTGCCTCGGCGTCCGGAGCTCCGCAATGCAACTAGGAGCTCCGGACGCTCCAGCGAGGCTCGCGCCGAGAAGGGCAGCCGATCTGCGCGACGTCGGTCACTTCGCGGCCCCCAGCTTGGCGAGGCAGGGTTCGTAGATGTACGCGAACGACGCAGGAGCCCCGGTGATCTTCTTGTTCATGAAGAGCGCCTCGTCCGGGCCCAGCAGCGGAATGTAGAACTCGTCGCTCGTGTAGACCGCCTGCGCTTCGGTGATGAGGTGGGCGCGGGCCGCGTCTGTGAAGGTGCTGAACGCCTTTGTCACGTCTTGTGTGACCGTCGCGTTCACGTAGTGGGCCCAGTTGAAGTCCGCTGTCTTCCCGATGAACTCCGAGAGATAGTCGAGCGGGTCGGTCACGTCGAGGTAGCCGGTCGAGAAGAAGAAGTCCAGCCCCTTGCGGTACTGGGGCTCGTAGAGGGCGTCCAGGAAGGAGGTCGTCTGCAGCTCGTCCAGCTTCACGCTGAGCCCGATGGACGTGGCTGCCTGCTGGACCTCGGTCGCCGCCTCGGCCATCGTCTGTGTCCCCGCCAGCAGCGCCATGGTCATGGTCCGCGTGTGGTCCGGGACCGATTTGACGAGCTTTCGCGCCTCGGCGAGGTCCGGAGCCAGCGAAGGCAGCTTCGCGTAGGCCGCTTCGTAGACGGACTCCTCGGCGGGTGTCCACGCGGTCACGGGCGTGAGGGTCTTTTCGGGCACCGCAGCACCCTCGTAGAGCACCGAGGCGAGCGCGGGCCGGTTGATCGCCAGGCTGAGGGCCTGGCGGATCTTCGGGTTCGTCTGGGGACCGTTCGGTGTCATCGGTCCGAACCCGAGGACCTTCAGGCTCTTCCCGAAGTACAGCTTCCCCGAGGTCGCCGACTCGAGCTCAGGGTAGGCGGGCGCGGGGACCTCGTAGGTGCCTGTGATCTCGCCGGTGAGCAGCTCGCTCGCGAGCGTCGACGTTGTCGTGATGAACTTCACCGTGATCGTCTTGATCTTCGGCCTGTAGCCCGGTGTCCAGAAGCTGGGGTTCGCCTTCAGGACGATGTCGTTCCCCGAGCTCCACGTTGTGAGCTCGTAGGGGCCGGTGCACATGACGCCGCCGGTGGCGGTGCCGTAGGAGGAACCCTTTGCCTCGATGTACGACTTCTCGGCGATGGCTCCGGCGACGGTCGCCATCTCCTTGATGAAAAGCTCGTCGGGCTTGGTGAAGTGCACGGTCACCTGGAAGGGGCCGGTGACGGCGATGCTCTTCACGAACTTGTAGAACACGCCGTTCACGGGGGCGTCCTTCGCTGTCATGTTGCGGAGCATGCTGTACGCGACGTCGGCCGAGGTCAGCTCGTGCCCGTTCCAGAAGTGGACGCCCTGGCGGATTGTGAAGACGAGCGTCGTCGAGTTCGTGTACTTCCAGGACTTCGCGAGGCTGGGCTTGTACTGCCAGGTCGGAGTGAGCCGCACGAGGTCTGTGCACATGTTCTCGACCAGGATGTCCGGTGAGAATGTGCCGGCCTTTACGTAGTCGAGCGATGTCGGCTGGCCGTAGGGGAGGTCCCACGTCGCAGACGACAGGTCACCCCTCGGGGACGGCGTTGTGGTCACGAGGTGGACGGGGGCGGGCCGGCTCGTCGAGCCCCCCTTCGCGGTCGCCGACGACATCCCGCACCAGCCGACGAGGACCGCGGCGGCGGTCAGGAGCGCGCCGTACGCACGCACGCGTGAAGACGGTGCACGGGTGCGGAATCGTGTGGTCATGACAACCTCCCCCCGCGGGTCCGCTCGAGAGCGTCGTCTCCAGCGTGACCCGCCTCGGTCACATGTGCACCTGCCGTGTGGTGATCGCAGGAGTGGCTCGCCGGCTCGGGTACGTCCAGGCTCGGGTTGCCGTCGAAGAACCCGTCGGGCCGCAGCTTGCAGCCGGCCGTCGTGACCGGCATCACCGGCCAGTCCTCGGGCCGGACGACGTGGTGCGCGACGAACGTGTGCCACAGCACGACGTCGCTGTTCACGAGCGGCCGGTCGGCCTTGACCCACTCGGGCAGACCGGCGCCTCCCGGGTGCTGGTACGGGTAGGCGCCCGCGGCGAAGCGCTCGTCCGGGTCGTACGCCGTCACCCAGAGGTTCCGGGTCGCGAACTGCGCCCGCCTCATCGCGTAGGTGTCGGGCCGTTGCAGGGGCGGCGTGCTGGGGCCGGGCTCCAGCCGGTACGCGACCGGGCCGCCGAGAGCGTTGCGGCGATTGGGGTTCTCGATCCTCCAGAAGCGGCCCACGTTCGTGTCCGCCAGGCGCTGTGCCTCGGACTCCCGTCGGAGCGGCGTGCGCGACACCTCCCAGGCGTTGCCGTGGGGGTTGTCCGATTCGGGGTCGACCGGGACCGAGTCGCACTCGACGACGGTGTTGCTCGGCCCGTCGACCCCCATGTCGAGACGCACGCAGAAGATGTGCTGGTGGTTCGGCCCGTAGACGCCGGGCGCGACCAGGGTGCCGTACCGGGGTTGCTCACCGGTCTGCACGGATCCCGTCGAGATCACGCCGGTCAGCTTCACCTCGTACTCGATGGACCCGTCCTGGTAGAAGTACCAGAAGAAGCCGTAGTCGTAGTTCCCGACCGTCGTGAACATCGAGAGCACGAGACGACGCGAGCGGCGGACCTCCGCCCTCCCGGACCGGTAGTCGGTGTGCTTCCAGAGCACGCCGTCGTCCTCTTCGTGCATGCAGATCGCGTTGGGGATCCGTACGGCGCGGCCAAGGCCGTCGTTCACCCATCCGTCGAAGTAATAGATCTCGCCCAAGCAGTCGCAGCCGAGCTCCAGGCTGTTGGCGAACAGCCCGATGCCCGCCTCACCCATGTCGAACACGTTCTTGCGGTAGTGGGTGGGCGAAGGGTCGCCGTAGGGGATGAACATCTCCGAGAGCGAGGCACGGTAGAGGATCGGCCGGACCTCGCCCCGGTCGACATAGGCGACGTCGTGCAGGACGAGGCCCTCGCGGGGCGTGAAACCCACGTGAAGTCGCCAACGCTGCCAACGAACCTCGTGCCCGGAGACCTCGAAGCTCGGGCCCGAAGGCTGGACGATCTCGACCGGTCGCAGATCGGTCCGCGGCCCTTGGCCGAAGCTCGGGAAGTTGCCAGGTGCGCTGATCCCCCGAGCTGTGAAGTTGCCTGAATGTGGCGCGAGAGGGACGACGCCGTGGTCCTCGACTTCGTCCACTTCCATCCGACCGAGGTCGAACCGCACGATCAGCCCCTCGACCGGTCTCGCGTAGGCGTTGTCCCCCTCTGCCCCACTCCCCACCCAGGTGAGCGGGCGGAGGAGCCGGACCCGCTCGGGTGCGTCTGCCGGTCCGTAGTAGCCGGCCGGCCAGGGATCGAGCCTCGCCCGGCTGAAGTCGGTGACCCCCCGCCGCCTCATGGCCTCCTGCCAGCGGGGGTCGCTCTTCACGATCTGCTCGTACTGCGCGATCTCGTCCTCGGTGATCGGCGCCTGCACCCCGGGGACCTCCCGCCACGAGAGGACCTCTCGTGCGGTGAGGGACACGACCGCCTCGTACACCACGCACTGTGCGCGCTCGCGCAGGACGACGAATGCCTCCCGGTCGAGAGGAGCGCAGTCGGAGGTATCGAAGGCGTAGACCCGGTCCTTCGGCGGCTCCATCAGGGTGACGTAGACGAACTGCGCGTGCTCTCCGAGATCGCGCTGCCCCCTCAAGATGGCAGCCGCCGCCTCGATCTCGTCGGCCGAGAGCGGTTCGAGGGGATGACGCGTCGCCGTCACCTCCTGCTCAGCGACCTGCACCGGCGTATCCTCCGACGGCAGATGGAGCGTTGCCGAGCTCGGTCCAGGCCACTCGCCCCCCTTTCTTGACCCGGGCTGATAACAAATGTTTTTCTAACAGGTGCCGTTGGTCGAGGTCAATGGAGCCACAGGAAGGAACGAGGTGGTAGGCCCCGCCCGCACGCCTTCGACGACCAGAGACGAGCTGCTCCAGGGAGTCATCGACTACCTGGCGGAGCACGGGATCGCCAAGGCGACGTTCCGTTCGCTCGCGGCCTGGCTCGGCATCAGCACGTACCCGCTCGTCTACTACTTCGGCTCGAAGGAGCAGCTCCTGGGTGCCGTCGTGGCCGAGGTCGAGCGACGGCAGCGGGAGTTCGCCGAGAAGTGCCTCGCCGAGGGGGACCTCCTCTCACCCTGGCAGTGGTGCCTCGAGAACCGGGAGCTGCTGCGGCTCGACTTCGAGATCCTCCTCGAGGAGGGACGGCGGTCGCGTGACGGGCCGTTGGCCAACAGGGTGTTCCGGGACTGGCACCACCTCTGGGTCGAGAGGTACGTCGAAGCGGGGTTGTCGCGCGAGCAGGCGGAGGTCGAAGCCACCCTCCTCATCGGGGGAGTGGTGGGCCTGCAGCTCGATCTCATCGCCACCGGTGACGTCGGCCGGACCTCGCGCGCCTTCCACACCCTCGTCTCGTCTCCCGTCCAGCGTCGACCGGAACCTCACGAGCCCGAGCTCGGCCCGCGGCGCGAGTAGGCGGACCCCCGACGGATCTCGCGGGGCAAGAGCGAGGCGCCGTCGTACCGCAGTTCCGCAGTTCCTCGACGCCGCGACCGCTGGCTCGTGGCAGTGCGCAGATCTCGGCGATGAGTGCGTTTGCATCCCGACGAGCTGACCTGCGACCGCACTCGAGGGCCCCGAGATCTGAGGGAGATCTCGTCAGGTTCAGACAGCCGAGATCGGGTGCACCCGGTGCGTCAGGCGACGCATGCCACGGCGACCACGTATCTTGTGGTGCCGGTGATTCCGCCGGTCCACGACAATCCGCAGGGGGGTCACGTCCCTCTCCCCATCAGCGTGTCGCTTCGGCTGCTTCGCTCCTTTGTCGCGGTCAGCGAGGAGTGCCATGTGGGGCGCGCGGCGGCCCGCCTCTTCGTCTCGCAGCCCTCCCTCTCCCAGGACATCCGGCGGCTCGAGCGCGAGGTGGGCGTCCAGCTGTTCGTGCGGGGGGCGCGCGGGATGGTGCTCACCCCTGCGGGCGAGGAGCTTGTCCGGAGTGTGGCCGCCGGCCTCGCGCTGGTCGATCGCGGGGTGGACGCGGCACGCCGCATCGCCGCGTTGGACCGTCACCCGATGGTGCTCGCCTTCACGCCGAGCGTCGGCAACAAGCTGATGCCCAGGTTGCTCCCGGTGATCGAGGAGCGACTCGCCAAGGTCGCAATCGACGAGCGCGAGGTCGATACCGGTGAGGTCGGGCCCGGCGTGCGGGCCGGACGCTACGACGCCGGGCTCGCCCACTGCCCCACCGCGGAGCAAGGGCTGATGTTCGACCTGCTCGTCGAGGAGCCGCTCGTGGTGGCCCTCGCCGCGCATCATCCCTTGGCGTCGGCCTCGGAGATCCACTTGGCTCAACTCGCCGAGATGGCGCTCCTGATCTGGCCGCGAGAGACGGCGCCGGACTACTACGACCACCTGTTGTGGATCTGCGAGCAGGCGGGCATCCGCCCACGCCTCGTGCGGGGGCCGCGGCGCGCCATGGTCCGCTCCTACCTCTTGTCTGACGGGACCACCTTCAGTCTGCTGCCGCGCTCCACCGCCACGCTTCGCACCCCTGGACTTGCCTTTGTGCCGGTAGCCGATCGCGAGGTGTGCGTACCACTGGTGTTCGTGCGTCGAGCCGGCGACGAGCGGACCGAACTCGTCCAGATCGAAGAGGTGGCCCGGGAGGTCAGTGCCATCCTCGCCGACTCCTGCTGACCGGCGCGCCCAGCGGCTTGGTCTTGCAACGAGGGTGGAGCAGGACGCGATCCGCCTGGAATTGCATAAGGACGCGCTTATCTGGCCGCACCGTTTCGTCTTGGACCTACCTGAACACGCACTGTACGATCCCTCACCAACGGACGACGTTCGTGGGGGGAAGTGGCCGCTGCCGCGGGTGTCCCGCCTGAGCCATTGGAGCAGTCGCGTGCCGAAGGATCGCTATCTCGAACAAGATCTGAGAACGGCAGCGGTCATGCAGGAACCCGAGCCGGCGTCGCAGTCCATCAGCTACCCGATCTACATGTCGTCGACGTACCAGTATGCCGACGATCTCTACGACCAGGTGGTCGCCGGCGAGCGTCGAGAGGTGAACATCTACGCTCGCTGCGGCAACCCGACCGAGTACCGCTTCGAAGAGCAGATGTGCAGACTCGAAGGTGCGTACTCGTGTCTTGCGACCGCCTCGGGCATGGCAGCCATTGCGGTGACGCTCTTCGGACTGCTCAAGACGGGTGACCACATCGTCGCCGATTGGACCACGTACAGCACGACGCATGAGTTCCTGCTCCACAAGCTCCCGAATTTCGGCATAAGTACGACCTTCGTCGATACGAGTGACCTCGAGGCGGTCGAGCGGGCATTCAAACCAGAGACCAAGGCTCTCTACTTCGAGACGATCGCCAACCCGACCATGAAAGTGGCGAACATCCGTGCTCTCGCAGACTTGGCGCACGATCGGGGTGTGGTCGCGATATGCGACAACACGTTCGCGAGCCCGGCCGTGTGCCGGCCGCACGTGTTCGGTGCTGATCTCGTTGTCGAGAGCGCGACGAAGTTCATCGGAGGGCACAACGACGCCCTCGGAGGTACGATCACCCTCACGCCGGGCCTTCTTCCCGAGGGGTGGTTGGAAGAAGTCCGGTGGAGCACCTTCACCAAGCTTGGTGGAGCGCTCTCTCCCTTCAACGCCTGGCTGCTGCTCCGCGGCACCCAGACCCTGCCCGTTCGTCTCGAAGCCCAGGCGCGCACCGCGCTTGAGATTGCACAGTATTTGCAGGAGCACTCAGAGGTGGAGGCGGTTTGGTATCCGGGACTCGAGTCGCATCGGCAGCACGATCTCGCGTTGCGTCAATTCGCGAGCGGTGGCGCGATGCTCAGTTTCAAGGTCTCCGACGAAGCGGTCGCCGTACGGTTGTTGAAGAGCCTGCAACTCGTCGCCTTCGCCGCCTCGCTCGGCGGAGTTCGTAGCGTCGCCCAAGCTCCGGCAACGATGGCGTTTCTCGACCTCTCGGAGGCGGAGAGATCACAGATGGGCGTCAAGGACGGGATGATCCGGATCTCCGTCGGTCTCGAGTCGCCAGTGGACCTCAAGGCGGACCTCGAGAACGCGCTAACGGTCTCCGCAAAACTCGAGACCTAGCTGGCGCAGTGACCGAAGTCCCCCGAGGTCGCGGCATGGAACCGACACGAGAGGCCGCCACCTGCCTGCTCGAGCTACGGGACGTGTCGCGCAGCTTCGGTGGCGTGGAAGTGCTCACCCCCATCGACCTGAAGATCGCTCGTGGGGAGTTCGTCTCGATCGTCGGGCCGTCCGGCTGCGGTAAGAGCACGCTCATGAATATCGTCGCTGGCCTCGTCGAGCCGACGTCCGGGCGGGTCATGCTGGAGGGCCGGGACATTACGGGTCGGTCCGGCCACGTCGGCTACATGTTCCAAAAGGATCTGCTCATTCCGTGGCGCACGGTCCTCGGCAACATCACGTTCGGGGCAGCGCTGAAGGGGCGAGTGTCGAAGGGCCAACTCGTCGAAGCTGCGGAAATGGCGCGCCACTATGGGCTGAGCGCCTTTCTCGACAACTACCCGCACACGCTCTCCGGAGGCATGCGCCAGCGCGTGGCGCTGATGCGGACTCTCGCGCTCGGACGTCCGATCATGCTGCTCGACGAGCCGTTCGGCGCCCTTGACGCGCAGACCCGAGTGCAGCTCCAGCAGTGGTTGCTCGCTGTTTGGGCCGAGATGCAGGGGACGATCCTGTTCATCACCCACGACATCGAGGAGGCCGTCTTCCTGAGCGACCGCGTGCTCGTCATGAGCCGTCGACCCGCTGCCATCGCGGCGGAGATCCGTGTGGACCTGGAGCGGCCGCGGGGCGTCGTCGTCACGACGTCCGAAGAATTCATTGCGTACAAGCGTCAGGCGATGGAGATCTTGTACAGCCACCGGGGCCTCTACGAGGAGGTGACGGACCCCGCCTTCGCAACGCTCGGGCCGGCATCGTGAGCGGCGACCGGACCCGCTCCTGGGGGCGGCGAACCCTTCCCTTCGCCGCTCGGCCGATCGTCGCGATCGTCGTCGCGGTCCTGCTCTGGGAGGCGGTCATCAAGCTTTTCAACGTCCCGCCGTACGTGATCCCGACGCCTGAGAGCACCGTGGCGTTCGTCTGGGACGACTGGTCGCAACTGCAACCACTGTTCTTCCAGACGCTCTCCGAGGTCGTGTTGGGGTTCCTCGTGGGCGTCGGGGTGGGCGTGTTCCTCGCGGTCCTGATGTCAGAGGTGAAGGTCCTCAACACGACCCTGTACCCGCTCATCATCACGAGCCAGGCGGCTCCAATCGTCGCGATCGCCCCTCCACTCGTCATCATCCTCGGCTTCGGGATGCTTCCGAAGCTCGTCATCGTCGGGCTCTGCGTGTTCTTCCCGATCGTCGTGAACATGCTTTCGGCCTTGAACAGCGTCGATCCCGAGATGCTCGCCCTCGTGAAGTCGATCGAGACGAGTCGGCTACGTCTCCTTGCGCTCGTGAAGCTGCCGTCCGCCTTGGGGCCACTTTGCGCGGCGCTGAGAATTGGCGCGACCTTCGCCGTCACCGGGGCGGTCATCGGCGAGTGGACCGCGACGGCGACGCGAGGCCTCGGCAACAACATCTTGACTCAGGAGTCGGCGCTCAACACCCCGGCGGTGTTCGGAGAAGTCATCATGCTGACGGGCATCGGTATCGCGGGCTTTCTGCTGATGAGCTTGCTGGAGCGCTTCGTGATCCCGTGGCGCCGGAGGTCGACCGCGCGAGGGTTACTGCGATCCCGCTTTCGCCGTCGGCTCGTCTCGGGAGGTGCCCCTTCCGTGACGACCCGGGTTGGGGCGCCGGGAAGCACCTTCGCCGCAGGCGTGGCCACCGCAGCGCCGTTGCAACCTCCGGCAGATCGGAGCGTTGTGCAGGGGGTGCTTCGCTAGACCTCGGGCGAGGTACTTGTGGGGCGCTCGGATGATGGTCGATCGATCGCATGCGCGAACCGCTGGTCTCAGATATAGGAGGAGGAGCAACAAGTGAGGGGAATCAACATGAGAAAGGGCTCAAAGCGCCTCGTAGCCGCAATCGGAGGTGCTGTCGTACTCGCAGGCTGTCTGTCTGCTCTAAGTGTTGGAGCGTCGGCTACCTCTCTGACGACGGTGACGTTCGTTGCGAGCTGGTCGTCGCCGAACGTTCTGGCAATCCCGATCACGACCGCGATCGAGAAGGGCTTTTACCAAGCGGCGGGAATCAACCTCGACGTGACGCTGCCACCGACGAACTCGACCGACGAGGACCTGGTCGGGCTCGGTAAGGACGATCTTGGGGCGAGCACGGTGGTCACAACGATGGACGCGATACAGGCCGGTCTCCCGATCATCACGATCGCCAATGAATCGAATGAGAACAACTACGGACTCTTTTGGAACCCGGGACAGAAGGTGGATGCCCAGACGTACGAAGGCGGGGGGGTTGGCGCGTACACAACAAGTTTCAGCAACGCCATGCTGGTGTTCTATGCCAAGTACTTCCACGTCACAGCGAACAAGGTGAAGATCGTCTTTGTCACGAACACAGACATCCCGATCCTCGTCGATCACAAGATCGACTTCGCCACCTCGACGACGAACTTCGGAGCCGTTGATTACAAGCAGACGACGAAGCACGCAGCCGACCAGTTGCTCGCAACGCAGGTCGGGGCACCCAACACGCCGATCTGGACGTACATCGGGAACACGAAGTGGCTGGCCTCGCACAAGTCACTCACGACGGCGTTTCTCAACGCGACCCTGAGGGGCACGCAATGGGCGATGGCGCACCCCACCACAGCCGTGTCGCTCTACTCGAAGTACTTCCACGGCACAACCGGGTACAGCACCGCGCACAACATCGCCGAATGGGAGGCGACGTCAGCTGTGCTTCAGAGCAAGCAGGGGTTCTTCGTGGGTCAGGCGTCGGAGTGGAGTGCACTTGCGACGGCATTGAAGGGCATCGGCAGCCTGAAGAAGGTGTTCCCGGCTGACAAGTACTTCACGAACGTCTACATCGGTAACCACTGAGTAGGGGAGGCTGAGCGCGAGCCGATGGAAACCCGGGCGGACGTGGTCGTCATCGGCCTCGGCGTGCTGGGACTGATGACCACCCTCCAACTCGTACGTCACGGTGCGGAGGTCGTCGCCCTCGATCGAGACGAGATCGCCGGTCCGTGGGGTGCTTCGACTGGAGAAACGAGGATCTTCCGGACCGTCGTCCACGAGGGGGCGCAGTACCGCGCGGTCGCCGAAGTCGCCGATACCGGGTGGGCGCTCCTCGAGGCCCAGACGGGCACGAGGCTCGTCGAACGGACTGGAGGCGTACTGCTCGGCTTCGAGGAGTCCGAGCTGATCCTCGGCGCAATGCTCAGCGCTGCGGCTGCAGGCTCCTCTGTCGACTTCTTGCCGGCAGAGGAGCTTGCGCCGCGCTTCTCAGGCGGGATCGAGCTTGAACCCGGACTCGTCGGCATCTTCGACGAACGAGCCGGCGTGGTCCGCGCGCGCCACGCGCTGGAACAGATATCCCAACTTGCCTCGCTGACAGGCGCGCTCCTGCTCGAACGGACCGAGGTGAAGTCGATCGAGCGGTCCGGGGAGGGAGTGCGTGTCGCCTTGGGAGACGGCAGAACGGTGGGAGCGCGAAGCGTGCTCGTCGCGACCGGGCCGTTCCTCCAAGACCTGTTGCCCGAGTTTGCGGCGATCGTCGTCCCGAAACGTCTCTGCGTCGTCTGGGTACGCCGCAGCGTTCGGCCGACCTCCCCCGCGAGTCCTCTCCCGATTGTCATCTACGACGGCTCGGTCGCCGGGTGGTTTCTGGCCGAGGGCGAAGAGATCAAGGTCGGCGCAGGGGGCGAGGCGTCACGCCCGGCGCTGGGTCGGGTGCGCCAGCCGCCGAGCGACGCCGAGCTACTGGCACATCGCGAGTTCTGCGAGAAGGTGCTACCCGGCTACGCGCGCCCGGAGCGGAGCTTCGCCTGTGTCATCGGCCAGAGCGTCGACGGAGACTTCGTGGCCGGAAGGATCGCCCGGCGCGGTCCGGTGTACGCGGTCGGAGGCTGCTGCGGCCGAGCCTTCAAGTTCGCCCCCGCGCTCGGTGAGGCGATGGCGTGCACGATCCTCGGGCTTCCCTGCGAGGTCGACCTTGGTCCGTTCTCGGCGTCGAGATTCGGTATCTGATGCCGTGCCGGCGACGCCGACTCTCCGGACGTTAGCGTGAACGCAAAGAGAGGAGGCAGATGAAGTCCGACAATGGGCTCAGCCCCGCAGTCGTGGTCGCCGAAGCAGCGCGCATCGCGATCGACGCCGGTCTGCCGGTCGTCGCGCTCGAGTCCACGATCATCTCGCACGGGTTACCGAAGCCGCGAAACCTTCAGGTCGCGCTCGAGCTCGAAGATCTCGTACGTTCCGGCTCCGCCTGTCCGGCCACGGTCGCCGTCCTGGACGGCGTCGCTCGGATCGGCCTGACGGAAGCAGAGCTAGTGCGCGTCGCATCGGAGGAAGGGTTCCGCAAGCTTGGGCTGCGAGATCTCCCCGCAGCGATGGCGTCCGGGGCGAGCGGCGCGACGACGGTATCTGCGACGGCGTACTTGGCAGGACTCGCAGGGATAAGAGTTTTCGCCACCGGAGGACTCGGAGGCGTCCACCGCGACTGGATGGCGTCGTGGGACGAGTCCGCCGATCTCGAGGTCCTGAGCCGCTGCTCGATCACCATCGTGTGCGCTGGCATCAAGTCAATCCTCGACGTGCCCGCCAGTTTGCAGCGCCTCGAGACGCTCAGCGTCACGGTCGTCGGATACCGGACGGAGATGTTCCCCGGCTTCTACATTACGAGCTCCGGCGAGGCGCTCGACTGGTCCGTCGACACTCCGGACGCGGTCGCCTCGATAATGCGCAAGCAGGACGAGCTCGGCATCTCCTCGGCCCTCGTGGTCGCCAACCCTGTGTCGCTGTCCGAACAGCTCGATCCCAGCCTGCACGACGAGGTTCTCGATGAGGCGCTTGCCGCCGCCGAGCGTGGCGGCGTGCGCGGACAGGCGTTGACCCCCTTCTTGCTCGACTTCATGCGGAAGGGGACGAGCGAGGGCTCGCTCGAGGCGAACCTTGCGGCCGTGAGGGCGAACACCGCGCTTGCGGCAAAGATCGCGAACTCGTGGGCTACTACGCCGATCAGTCGCGCGCGGGTACCTCGGTGAGACGTCGTGGGGCTGAGGAGCAGGTGATGGACGTCTACGGCAAGCTCGGCGTGCGCACGATAGTCAACGCGGCGGGGTTCTTCAGCCACCTTGGCAGTTGCTCCCTGCCCGTCGAGGTCGTCGAGGCGATGGCCTCTGCAGCCAGCCGTCCCGTCGACTTGGACGAGCTCCAGGTCGCCGCAGGCGAGGTACTCGCCGACCTCACCCGCAACGAGGCCGCCTACGTGACGAGCGGTTGCGCTGCGGCGATCGCCCTGGCCACCCTCGCGTGCATCACCGGCGGCGATCCTGCCCGCATCGCCCGGCTGCCAGAGGGCCGGGGGCTCGATCGGACCGTCGTCATGCACCGTGCTCACCGGATCCCATACGACCGCGCGGTCGAGCTCGTGGGTGGAAGGATCCTCGAAATCGGCAATGCGATGTACACGCTTCCCTGGGAGCTGGAGGCAGCGCTCGAGGACTCCCCGGCCGCCGTGTTGTGGGTGGCCGGCAGCTGGCTGCCCGACACCACCCTCACGCTCGACGAGACGATCGTTCGCGCCCATGCCTCGGGGGTACCGGTCATCGTCGACGCTGCCGCGCAGCTTCCGCCGTTGCACAACCTTTGGCACTTTACGAGCGAGCTTGGTGCGGACCTGGCACTGTTCAGCGGCGGCAAGGCACTTCGAGGCCCGCTCGCGAGCGGACTCATGGTCGGGCGCCGCGACCTCATCGAAGCGGCGCGAGCCAACGGAGCGCCGCACGCCTACCTCGCCCGGGCACTCCGGGTCGGCAAGCAGGAGATCTGCGGCCTGATCGCGGCGGTTCACCGCTTCACCGAGCTCGACCATGCACTCCTCGCCAAGCGATACGAGGAAATCGTCGAGCGCTGGACGTTCGAGCTTCAGAGCGTGCCGGGCGTGACGGTCCGGAGGGCGTTCCCCAACCACGCCGGCCAACCAGTGCCCCGGCTCCACCTCTGCCTCGAGACCGGTGCCCGCCTACGTCGCGACGAGCTCGTGCGGCGGTGCTACGAGGGAGATCCTCGGGTTGCCGTCCTGCGCGGCGAAGGGGAGTCCGTGTACCTCACGCCCGATACGCTCTCCGAGGACGCCGAGGCCGAGGTCGTCGCCGCGAGGCTCCGAGAAGTCCTCGTCGGTTCCGTGTCATCCTCGTGTTGAGTTGGTCGCCTTCCGGGGTTCAGTCCGAACGCCGCGTCGCGCGGTGACGCCGTCGACCAGCTTGCGCAGAGGAAAGAGCCTTCTATGAACGAAGTTCCAACCATCGACCTCGCTCCCTTCTTCGAGGGTGGGAAGTCTGGCCGACTCGCGGTTGCCAAGGAGATCGATCAGGCGTGTCGCGAGATCGGATTCTTCGCCGTCGTCGGTCACCGGATCGATCCGGAGCTCGTCGCGCGGACGCGGGCGTCGGTCCGCGAATTCTTCAGCCTCCCACTCGAAGAGAAGCTCGAGTTCAGCCGGCCGACGAATGACGGCCGCGGCTACGTGCCTGTTCAAGGCGAGATCTTGAGTGCAACCACCGCCTACCGGGCCGCTCCCGACTACAAGGAGTCCTTTTCGATCGGTCCTCTTGACGTAGGGACTGAGCCTTACTATCGGTTCGAGCCCTCCGGCATCGCCTTCGCTCCGAACGTGTGGCCCGACCGACCTCGAGAACTGGGCGACAATCTTCGGGCTTACTATCGCGCCCTGAATTCCCTCGCGGCAGACCTCATGAGACTTACGGCGATCGCCTTCTCGCTGGCTGAGAGCTTCTTCGAGGGCTGCAGCGGGCGCCCCACCTCGGCACTTCGGGTGCTTCACTACCCGCCTCGTCCCAACTTGAAAGTCGATCAGTACCCGGCGTCGCCGCACACCGATTACGGAACCTGGACGATTCTCCACAAGCGTCCGGGCCTGACCGGGCTCCAAGCAGAATCGATAACGGGGCAGTGGGTCGACGTCGTCGTCCCGGACGGAGGTTTCGTCGTCAACCTGGGCGACCTGTTGATGCGCTGGACCGGAGGTCATTGGCTGTCGACGCTGCACCGCGTGGTCACGGTGGACGACGTCGACCCTGATGGGGAGATCTCTCTCGCGATGTTTCATCAGCCGAACTGGGACGCGGTCGTGTACCCGTTCACGGACGACGTTGTGCAGCGCGACGCCGTCGCAGAGAGATACGTGTCGGGCTCGCTCGAACGCAGCTACCACGGAGTCATGACTTCGGAGTTCGTCTATGGAAAATATCGGGCGAGTGTCACTCCGGGCCGAGGGTGAGCGCGACGAGCTGGTGCTTCGATGCTTGATTCCCGCGTCGACGACAGGCGCCTCTGCGCGCTGTTCGACGAGCGGAGCTAGCCGAGGTCCGCGCGATGTTCGTCTGCACTATCGGCGACGCGGTCGTGGATGTGGTCGTCGAACTTTCGAGGCTTCCGGTCGTCGGCGACGACGTCCCGGGCCGTATCTCGCTTTCGAACGGTGGCCAGGCAAGCAACGTCGCCGCCTGGTGCAGCGCGCTCGGCGCGAGGGCGGCCGTGCTGTCGAACGTGGGAGCCGACCTTGCCGGTAACCTCGTCGCAGGCCTGCTCCTTCGCTACGGCGTCGAGCTTCTGGGACCGGGCCAGGCTGGCGGCGAGGCATCCACGGGAACGATCGTGTCGCTCGTGACTCCCGGCGGAGAGCGGTCCATGGTCTCGGACCGGGGTGCGGCTGCCCGCCTTCGTGCGAGCGACGTTCAAGCGGCGTGGTTCCGAGGTTGCGACTGGCTGCACGTCTCGGGCTACTCGCTCTTCGGGGCCGATGACGGTGAGGCCGCGCTCGTCGCTGCCGACCTGGCACACCGGGTTGGCGCCACGGTGAGCGTGGACGTGTCGGCCGCGACGCTCGTGGAGTCGATCGGTGCGGCTGAGTCGATCCGGCGGATTCGCGCCTGTTCGCCGAACGTGGTCTTCTCGAACGAGGCGGAGCGCCGAGCCGTTGGTCACATCGACGGCACGAGCCTGGTAGTCAAACTCGGGCGCAACGGGTTCGTGCTCCAGGACGACTCGGGTGAGAGGAGTTGGGCGGCGCTCGACGCAGAGACGGTACGGGACACCACCGGGGCTGGTGACGCATTTGCCGCCGGTTGGATCGTCGGAGGCCCCGAACTTGCGCGCATGGCAGCGCAAGCGTGCCTCGGAGAGGTCGGTGCCATGCCACGTCTCGACGGGCCGCTGAGGCTTGGCGCCGACGGCATGCCCCCCGGAAAGCTCGACCCCTCGGTGTCCTCACGCTCGGCCTTCGCGACGGGCCGATCGACCGTGACCGAGAAAGATGCAGGAACGAGAGATGCAGGAACTCACGGCGGGTACTGACTCCAGGTGCTCCGTGGACGCGCCGGTGGGCGGGTGCCAACGGACCGCAACCGGCGCCGGGGACGTCGCCGGCGTCGACGTCCTGGACCACATCGCCGCGCGGGTGCTCTGGCTCGCCGTGCGCATGGTCGACTACGCCAACCACGACCGGGCGAAGCCCGACGGGCTCAAGGTCGGCGGTCACCAGGCCTCGTCGGCGTCGATGGTGTCGCTGATGACCGCCCTGTGGTGCGGGTTCCTCCGCCGGGACGACCGGGTGTCGGTGAAGCCGCACGCGTCACCCGTGTTCCATGCGTTGCAGTACCTGCTCGGCAACCTGGACCGCCGGTATCTGACCGAGTTGCGTGCGTACGGCGGTCTGCAATCGTATCCAAGCAGGACGAAGGACCCGGACCCGGTGGACTACTCGACCGGGTCGGTGGGCCTCGGCGCGGTCGCCCCGATCTTCGGCGCGGTCACCGAGCGCTACGTACGCCTCCACTTCGGCACCGGGGACCCGGGTGGTGGTGGCGCCGCGGGCCGGTTCGTCTCTCTCGTCGGCGACGCAGAGCTCGACGAGGGCAACGTCTGGGAGGCGATCGCCGACCCCGTCGTCCAAGGGCTCACGAATGTGTTGTGGGTCGTGGACCTGAACCGTCAGAGCCTCGACCGGGTGGTTCCGGGTGTGAAGGCGGCGCGGCTCGAGAAGCTCTTCGAGGCGAACGACTGGCAGGTGATCGAGGCGAAGTACGGCGGACAACTTCAACAGCGCTTCGGCGCGCCGGGTGGTGACTCCCTGCGCCGGCACATCGATCAGATGGCCAACGAGGATTACCAGGCGCTGTTCACGGTGCCGACCGACCAACTGCGCGACCGGTTCCTCGCCGGTGCCGACCCCGCGGTGAAGCGGGCGGTGGAGGACGTCCCCGACAACGAGCTACGCGCGGTCCTGACCGATCTCGGCGGCCACGACATGCGCGAGCTGTTGCAAGCCTTTCACGCCGTGCGAGGCGATCGGCCCGCGGTCGTCTTCGCCTACACGGTGAAAGGGTGGGGCCTGCCGATCGCCGGCGACCGGCTGAACCATGCCGCCCTGCTGACGGAGATGCAGATCAGCGAGCTTCGCCGCGCGAGCGGTCTCGAGCATGCGAACGAGTGGGACCGGTTCGACCTTGCATCACCCGAAGGGCGCCTGCTCGACGAGGTCCGGCGACGGCTCGACCGACCGAGGCTCGTGCGGCAGGATCTCTCCTCCCGCGCGGCCGCGTACACGAACGCGCACATCGGCAAGATCACCTCTACGCAGGAGGCGTTCGGCCGGTCGCTCGCAGAGATCGCGCGTTCCTCGCCTCTGGCCGCGCGGATCGTGACGGCCTCGCCGGACGTCACGATCTCCACGAACCTCGGAGGCTGGGTGAACCGCGTCGGGGTCTTCGCCCCCGACGCACGGTCGGAGCCGGAGACGGGCAACCAGCTCCTGGCCTGGACGCTGGGCCCGTCGGGGCAGCACCTCGAGCTCGACCTCTCGGAGATGAACCTCTTCCTCCTTCTCGGCCAGCTCGGGGTCGCGGCGGAGACATTCGGCGAGCCTCTCGTGCCCATCGGCACCGTGTACGACCCGTTCGTGCTGCGAGGGTTGGACGCGTTCATCTACAGCCTCTACGCGGGTGGCCGATTCGTCGTCGTAGGCACGCCGGCGGGAGTCGCCCTGGGCTATGAGGGTGGTGCGCACCAGTCGATCATCACGCCGTCCGTCGGCACCGAGCTGCCGGGCGTGATGTTCCGTGAGCTCGCCTACGCGACCGCGGTGGACTGGGCGCTCTGCGAGGCGATCCGTGCCACGCTTGTTCCCGAGGGCTGCTCCACGTATCTGCGTCTGTCGACCCGCCCCGTCGACCAATCACCTTTCGAGACGCTGCGAGAAGAGATCGGCGACGAGCGACTCCGGGCCGACGTCCTCGCGGGGGGTTACCGCCTCGTCGACGGGGCTCGGCGGGTGCCTGGCGGGCCGGCCGTGCACCTCGTCGGCTGCGGGACCGTGCTCCCCGAGGTGCTCGAGGCCGCCGCTTGTCTGGCGGACGAGGGCGTCGCTGCCAACGTCGTGGACGTGACCTCGGCCGATCTCCTCTACCGCACCTGGCGCGGCGGGCTGGTCGCGGCGGTTGACCGGGCCGGGACCGCGCCGCCGCCGACGCACCTGGACCGGCTCTTCCCGGCGTCGCAGCGCGCCGCGCCGATCGTCACCGTCCACGACGGCGCGCCCCAGACGCTGAGCTGGCTCGGCTCGGCGCATGGCGTGCCGGTCGTGCCGCTCGGCGTCGACGCCTTCGGCCAGGTAGGTTCGGTTGGAGACCTGTTCCACCACTTCCGCCTGGACGCCGCGGCGATCGTGAACGCCGCCCTGGTTGCCCTGAGCCGACGCGACCGTCCCGATGCGTGTCAGGAGCCGGACGGGCGTCCCGGGAACGGCTCGCCGGCCTCGACCGCGGCGAGGAGTGTGGCGAGCTCACCGGGGTAGACGACGGCGTCGGTCCCGCGCAGCTCGCCGAGCGGCCACCACCGCCACCCGGTCGTCGACCGGCGCTCGAGCTCGGTCAAGGTCACGGGGTGCACCTCGAAGCGCGACGTGCGCACCACGAAGTACGACTCGTCCTGCTCGAACGCGTAGCCGGCGAAGGCGAAGGACGTCTCGCGTCGCCAGCGCACGGGCCCGAGGTCGCCGACCACGTGGCCGGTCTCCTCGTGCACCTCGCGGCGCCCCGCGTCGCGCAGCGACTCGCCCGGTTCCGCCCCGCCGCCCGGCGTGTACCAGAACTCCGTCGCCGAGGGGGTCTCCGGGTCACGGCCGGACAGCAGCAGGACGGCGCCGTCGTCGTCGACGAGCAGCACCCGTGCGACCTTGCGGCGGACCGTCGCGCCCGGGCCGGCGCTGTCGGGGTCCTCGTCGAGCCGGTCGGCGTCGGGCACAGCGGCGAGCGTGCCACACGCCGGCAGGCCCACCGGGCGCCGGGCGCGGCGCCGGTAGGCTCGTGCGACCAATGTTCCGCCCGCTTCCCCCTGTCGCAGACTTCGTCGCCCTCGAAGCCGCGGAGCTCGAGCGCTGGCGCGAGCTCGGAGTCTTCGAACGCTCCGTCGACCGCCGCCGCGGAGCCGACCCGTGGGTCTTCTACGAGGGGCCGCCGACCGCCAACAACCGCCCGGGCCTCCACCACGTGTGGGCCCGCGTCTACAAGGACCTCCTGTGCCGCTTCCGCACGATGCGGGGGTTCCTCGTGGAGCGGCGGGCCGGCTGGGACACCCACGGGCTCCCCGTCGAGGTCGAGGTGGAGAAACGCCTCGGCGTCAACAGCAAGCGCCAGATCGAAGAGGACGTGGGGATCGCCGAGTTCGTCCGGCTGTGCCGGGAGTCGGTCCTCGGCTACGTCGAGGACTGGAAGGCGCTCACCGAGCGCATCGGCTACTGGACGGACATGGACGGCGCGTACTGGACCTTCAACCGGTCCTACATCGAGTCGGTCTGGTGGTACCTGAAGCAGCTCTTCGACAGGACACTCCTCTACGAGGATCTGAAGGTCGTCCCCTACTGCCCGCGCTGCGGGACGGCCCTCTCCAGTCACGAGCTCGGCCAGCCCGAGGTGTACACGGACGAAGAGGACGAATCGGCGTACGTGAAGCTGGCGCTCGTCGACCCCGACCCCTCCGCGCTCGGCGACGCCCGGTGGCTCGCGGTCTGGACGACCACCCCCTGGACCCTCCTGTCCAACACCGGCGTCGCCGCGCATCCGGACCTCGACTACGTCGTGGTCGACGGCATGGTCGCCGCCGAGGACCTTGCGGACGAGGTCTTCGGCGAGGGGGCGGCGGCGCGGGCGACGTGGCGGCTGCGCGGCCGGGACCTGGAGGGGCTCCGCTACGAGCGGCCGTTCGGCGCGGTGGCGATCCCTCCGGGCGAGGACGCGGCACGTGGCTGGCGCGTGGTGCTCGCCGATTTCGTGACGACCGACGAAGGCACCGGGCTCGTCCACCTCGCGCCTGCCTTCGGCGAGGTCGACCGCGAGGTGGGGAAGGCGGAGGGGCTCCCGACGCTCAACCCCGTCGGTCCGGACGGCCGGTTCACGCCGGCCGCGGGCGCGCCCTTCGCGGGGCGTCCGGTGCGCGACACCAACGACCTCGTGAACGACGCCCTGGAGGCGAAGGGGTCGTTGCTGCGGCGCCATCTGTACACCCACACCTATCCACACTGCTGGCGGTGCGGAACGGCGCTGATCTACTGGGGGAAGCCCAGCTGGTACGTGGCGACGTCCTCGCGGAAGGCCGACCTGATCGCGGCGAACGAGAAGGTCGCATGGCACCCCGCGTACATCAAGGACGGCCGGTTCGGCGAGTGGCTCGCGAACAACGTCGACTGGGCGCTCTCCCGTGACCGCTACTGGGGGACGCCGCTGCCGATCTGGCGTTGCGACACAGGTCACGTCACCTGCGTGGGCTCGATGAGCGAGCTCGCCGACCTCGCCGGCCGGGACCTCTCCGACGTCGACCCGCACCGTCCCACGATCGACGAGGTCGTCTTCCCCTGCCCGGGTTGCGCGCGGGCGTCCGACGCCCAGCCGGCTGTCCACCCGGACACCGGCCGCGTCGGGCAGGATCTGCCGGCCGCGACGGCGCGCCGTGTCGAGCCGGTGATCGACGCGTGGTTCGACTCCGGGTCGATGCCGGCCGCGCAGGTCGGCTACCCGCACCTCCCCGGTTTCGAAGAGCAGCTCAGGTTCCCCGCCGATTTCGTCGTCGAGGCCATCGACCAGACGCGTGGCTGGTTCTACTCGCTCCTCGCGGTCAACGACCTCGTCTTCGGCGAGGCGCCGTACCGTCACGTGATGGTCCTGGGCCACATCGTCGACGCCGGTGGTCGCAAGATGTCGAAGTCGCTCGGCAACGTCATCGACCCGTGGGAGCTCGTCGACAGCCGCGGCGCGGACCCGCTCAGGTGGTGGATGTTCTCGCAGGGCTCCCCGTGGACGGCCACGCGCGTCAGCGCGGGAGCGATCGACACCTCGATGCGCGACACGCTCCTCACGCTGTGGAGCACGGCGAGCTTCTTCACCACGTACGCGTCCCTGAACGGCTTCGACCCCGACGATCCCGCGGTGCCCGCCCCGATGGAGCGGGGCGTGCTGGACCGCTGGGCGAGATCTCGGGTGATGTCGACGCTCGACGTCGTGACCGGGGCGCTCGACGACTACGAGCCCCTCGAGGCGGCGTCGGCCCTCGGCCGGCTCGTCGACGACCTGTCCAACTGGTACGTGCGGCGGAGCAGGCGGCGTTTCTGGCGAACGGACCCCGACGCCCCGCCGGCGGACGCGCTGGCTGCGCAGGCGACGCTCTACGAGGCGCTCGTCACGGTCTCGCTGATGCTCGCGCCGTTCTGCCCGTTCGTCGCCGACCGCCTGTGGCGTGAGCTCCATCCCGCGGCCGCGGAGAGCGACTCGGTGCACCTGCGGACATGGCCGGAGCCCGATTCGTCGGCGATCGACCGCGAGCTCGAAGCGGAGATGGAGCTGGCCGTCCAGCTGTCCTCGCTGGGCAGGGCCGCGCGGAGCGAAGCCGGGGTGAAGGTGCGCCAGCCGCTCTCCCGCGCCCTGGTCTTTCTCGCACCGGGGTCGCCGTCGATCCTCTCTGAGGTCGTCGCCGCGGAGCTCAACGTCGACGCGGTCGTCGAGGCCGACGAGCTCGGCGAGCTCGGGGAGGTCCTCTCGTTGGAGCTGGTGCCGAACTTCCGCGTGCTCGGACCGAGGCTCGGAGAGGCGGCGAAGGAGGTCCGGGCGGCGCTCGCGGCGATCGACGCGGGTGCTGCCGCGGCCGCCCTCGAGGCGGGGCAGGCGGTGACCGTCGAGCTGCCGACCGGCCCGGTGGCGCTCGGGCCCGACGAGGTCGAGGTGCGGGTGCGCGGGCAGGCCGGCTTCGCCGTCTCGCGGCAGGGGGGCGCCGTCGTGGCGCTCGACCTCACCCTGGACGACGACCTCCGTCGCCGCGGGCTCGTGCGCGAAGTGGTCCGCCACGTCCAGGACCTGCGCAAGGAGCGCGGGCTCGACGTCTCCGACCGGATCCACCTGTGGCTCACGGGCGTCGATCCCGGGCTCTTCGGGGCGGTGGGCCTCGAGGTCCTCGCCGTCGAGGTGGCCGGCGGCCCCGGGCGCGGCGAGGCGGCCTCCCTCTCGGTCGACGGGGACGAGCGCGTCGTGGCCTGGCTCGACAAGGTCTAGCCGGGGAGCCGGGTCTAGCCGGGGAGCCGGGAGCGGGGGAGCGGCGTTCGGGGGAGCGGGATCCGCCGTCGTCGCAGCACGTGCCCCTACGCTCGAGGCGCGTGGCCGGCACCGACGTTCCTGGCGGCGTCACCGAGTTGAGCGCGCCCCGCACACGGCCGCTCGCCCGGCAGCTCGCGCAGTGGCGGGTCTTCGTCCCGTTCTACGCGCGGGCGATCGGGCTGCAGGGCGGCCACCCCACGGTCGCCCGCGCGCTCGCCGAGCACTCCTCGGTCTTGGAGGACCCGTGGGGACGGGCGGCGCGCACCACGCAGCACGCCCTGCGCTTCTTCTTCGGCGAGGACCGCACCTCCGCCGCGGCGGCGCTGCGAGAGCTGCACCGCCCATTGGGAGGCGTGGGCTACGACGGCCGGCCGTACCACCCCTGGCACCGTGACGTCTGGACGTGGGTCCACCTCACGACCGCAGAGGCCCTGTTGTACGCGGTCGAGGTGACCTGCGGGCCGTGGCCGCGTCGCGAGCTCGAAGCCTTCTACGCGGAGACGCGCCGGATCGGCGTCCTCTACGGCGTGCGCGAGCCGGACATGCCCGCGGACCTCCGGGGCCTGCGTGCGTACGTCGACCGCGGCGTCGCGACGATGCTCCGCCCGAACCCCGGGACCGAGCAGCTTCGCCGTGCGGTCCTCGCAGGCGACCATCTCCGTGCGCTGCCGTGGCCCGGGCCGCGGCCCGTCAACGCGGCGCTCGCCCGGGTCCTCGCGCGCCCGTCGCGCACGCTCCTCTTCGGCGCGTTCCCCGACGCGGTGCGCCGCGTGTGGCGGGTCCGCTGGACGGCGCTCGACCAGGCGCGCTACGTGAGCCTGCTCGTGGCCCTGCGCGCGGCGACCGAGCCGCTGCCCGACCGGCTCCGGATGTTCCCTCCCGCCTATCGCGTGCTCCACCCTGGCCGGGCCGCCTGACGCTCCAGCCGGGCCGCCCGAGGCCAACCCCGGCGCGGGGGCCGTCAGCCGACCGGCAGGAAGGTTGTGGGCGAGTCGCTGTACGTGACGTTGGTCCCCACCTGGTGCACCGTCTGCACGAGCTCGTGCACGAAGGCAGGGGCTGTGACGGTGCCGACCCCCGCCGCGAGGTTGTACCCGGCGCCCGCCTGGTAGCCCAGGATCGTGATCGTCTTCCCCGCTGTTGTGAAGTAGACGGTGTTTGTCCCGATCGCGACGGGGACGATCCCCGGGTCGTGCGCGGCTTCCATCGCGTAGAGGGCGGGGTCGATCATCCCGAGCGGGTGATGTGTGTTGAGCTGGTCCGCGATCGCCACGATGCCGGAGAAGAGGGGAGAGGCCTCGCTCGTGCCACCGATCTGGGTCCAGCCGTTCCCGGTCGCGACCCCGCTCAGGTAGATGTTGACCGAGCCGGAGACCGACGCGCTCATGGAGATGTCGGGCACGCCGCGCCGGGCCCCCACGACTCCTTCGACGCTGTCCTGGTAGGAGGGGCGGGTGAAGACGGTGGAGAGCCCGCCGCCGCCTGCGGCCGGGCCCTCGAAGAGGCTCGTGTCGTTCCACACCCTGACCGGGGCGACGGGGACCCCACGCGCGTTGAGGATGAGCTGCGTGCCGCCGACCGCCGTGACGAGCGGGTCGGACGCCGGCCAGCCGACGTCGGGGAATTTGAAGTAGTGCCGCTTTGTGAGTGTCTCCGCGTACGCAGCCCCTGTGTCCCCGGCCGCCGCGAGGACGGTGATCCCGTTCCGGTAGGCGTTCTCGTAGGCGCTGCGGAGGCCGAGGATTGTGTCGGGCGCGCTGAACGTCGCTTCGCCGGAACCGAAGCTCTGGCTGATGACGTCGCCGAGGTGGTGGTCGATCACGTAGTTCTCGGCGCTCACCATTGTCGGAAAGCCCGCCACCCCGAGGGTCTCGGCGGTCGGGGTCTCGACCAGGAGGATGTTGGCGCCCGGCGCGATCGCGTGGGACCACTCGACGTCGAGGGTCGTCTCGTCCGCCCAGCCTGTCGCTGTCGGCGTGGCCGGTGTGTACGCGGGCACGGGGCCGTACTTGAGGATTGTGAAATGGGGTGGCGCTGTGAGCCCGTAGGCCTTGTCGAAGACCGCCAGGTCCTGACGGATGTCCGGCGCGCCGAAGGAGTCGACGATGACGATCGTCTCCCCGCGCCCGTCCAGCCCCTCGCGGTACAGGGACGGCAGGCCGTAGTCCGTCTCGATCTGCGGCGCCCCGTAGCAGAGGATGCCGTAGTTCGTCAGGCAGTACTCCTCGGTCGGCGGATTGGTCGACGTGGAAGTGCCCACCAACCGGACCATCGGGTGCAGGAGCACGCCTGCGTGCGTGGCCCCCGAACGCGACGTCGTCGTCCCCCCGCTCGCGCCTCCCGCGGAGATGAGCCCTGCTGCGACGAGCATCGTTCCGGCGGCGCCGAGCATCAAGCCCCTGCGTAAACCCCCCACGGGCCCCTCCTTGGTCCGACGGCATGTGGCCGCCCTGCCTTCTTCGAGCGTCCGCTCAATATAGCCAGCGCCCCAGGGGATCTTCGTCGGCCCGCCCACCTGTCGACCTCGTGCGTGAGGATGGCGTCGCCACCTCCGGTAGGGTGGCCGGCGTGGCGAAGCGGAAGCTCCTGAAGCCGATCGTCGCGGTCGTCGGCCTGCTCGGCACCATGGCGAGCATCTGGTGGTTCGCCCTCAGGCCTCGCCGCAAGCTCGGGGAGTAGTAGCACCTTTCGCCGGTCCCTCGTCGGAGCTGGCGCGCCGGCGCAGAGTCCGAGCGCGCAGCCACCCGGAGTGCCACAATTCTGCTGTGGAATGGCAGCTTCTCGATTCGGTCCCAGAGGACGAGCGGCGCCGGTTCCTCTCCCTCGCCCGGCGTCGTCGCTTCGAGAAGGGCGAGGTGGTGTTCCACGGCGGCGACCCCGGGGACACCCTTCACTTCGTCGCGAGCGGCCGGTTCTGCGTCCGGGTGGAGACGTCCCTGGGCGTGACGGCGATGCTCGCGCTCATCGGGCCCGGGGACTACTTCGGCATCCTCGCGCTCCTCGACGGGGCGCGGCCCCAGCGGAGCGCGAGCATCGTCGCCCTCGAGCGCTCCGAGACCCTTTCGGTCCGGAAAGGCGAGTTCGAGGAGCTGCGCCAACGCTTTCCCGCGGTGAGCGAGCTGCTGCTGAAGGCGCTCGGCGAGCAAGTCCGGCGCCTCTCGGACTCGCTCGTCGAGGCGATGTACACGCCTGTCGAGACCCGTGTCATCCGTCGACTCCTGGAGGCGGCGAAGGTCTGGGACGGCCAGGTACCCGGCTCCGTCGTGCCGCTCACCCAAGAGGACCTCGCCGAGCTCGCCGGGACCACCCGGCCCACCACGAACAAGGTGCTCCGGCAGGCCGAGGAGAGGGGTTGGGTGCGGGTGGGGCGGGGACGCGTGGAGCTCGTCGATCCCGACGCGCTGGCGAAGCGCGCCGAACGGGACTGAACGCGCGGGCCCCGGCCCCGGCTCAGTGGGCCGAAGCTCGCAGCGAGAGTCAGCGAGGCGATAGACGGGGTTCCGGAACGCCCTTACCATTGCCGTGCCGGGGGAGAGCTTGGGGGCGGAGATTCGGGCAGCGGCCGGAGGAGGAGGGCAGATGACCGAGGAGAAGGACCGGAACACCGAGCTGGAACAGGACCTCGAGGTCACCGAGGAAGAGGCGGAGAACGTCAAGGGCGGGATGCTCCCCCTCCGGGAGCTCGCGTCCTCGAGGAGGAAGAGGAAGATCCACCACTCGAAGTAGGGCGGAGGGGTCACCGGATCGAGGCATCGTCCACGATCCGGGCGAGTGTCAGTGCGGCCGTGGCGGCGGCCGCACTGCCGCGTGGCGGCGCTGGCTCGGCGGGCGCAGTATCCAGTCGACGCGCACCATGTGACAGGAACGACCTGGTCACGAGCATTATCGAATAGTGGACGTCTCTACAGGGGACTCGCTGGGACGCACGTTCGCTACCGGATTCGCTCGTTGCTCGGCGACGGCAAGTTCAACTGGGACCTGCTCGCCATGGTCACTCCCCGCTGAGATCCAAAGATCCAACGTTCCCCGATTTCGCTCGAGGCTACGCCAGCCATTACCATCACGAAATCTATCCACAGATGGTGTGCGTACTTGGGGGTCGTGGCAATGTATGGCTCTTGGTTTCTGAGAAGACTGGGCTCTGCTGCCATAGGAGCGAGTGTCGCAGTACTCGGTGTTGTCGGACTTGCTCCGTCAAGCGGTGCGGCAACTGCCACAAGATCCACGGTCACCTTTGCTGAGGCACCAGGTGAACCGCCAAATTATATCTTTCCGTATTTTTCATCGGCTTACTACACCGAGGCGAACACACAGTTTCAGCGTCTCATGTTCCGCCCGCTCTACTATTTCGGAAGTCCGGGGACCCTGAACCTTAATAGGAACTTATCTCTAGCAAAGACACCGGTCTTTTCCGATGGGGATAAGAGGGTCCGGTTAACTCTCAAACCGTACAAATGGTCCGATGGGGAAGAGCTTGACACCGTAGATATCATGTTCTGGCTCAACATGTCGAAAATGGCTCCTACAGCTTATGCAGCTTGGGTGCCGGGCGGACTTTCAATTCCTACAACCATAACGTCCGTAAAGGCAACAAGCTCGACCACCCTAACCATCACGCTCGACCAACCACTCAATCCTCGATGGTTCCTCAGTACCCAACTGTCTTCCATAGTCCCGATGCCACTGGCGTGGACAAAAACCTCGATGTCTGCAGGTGCTGGATCCGGTGGTTGTGCAAAGGCGCCGTTTGGGACGGACCCGCGCGCGTGCAAGGCCGTGTATGACTTCCTATCAGAACAGGCAGGATTTAACCCAACAAAACCCAAGACAACGATTGACGCGCTGCCGCGCTATGCGACGAATCCGTTGTGGAAGGTTGTCGACGGGCCATGGGAGCTGACATCTTTCGGTCCGACAGCACCGGCGGTATTCAAGCCCAACCCCAGCTACTCGGGTCCAAATAAACCTCGTATCGAGAAGTATATCCAGGAACCGTTCACGTCTGGGTCCTCTGAGTTCAATGCGCTCGCGACTGGAACTATTGATTATGGTTATCTTCCGGTTACAGAGATCGTCGCGCCGGCGAGGCGTGCAGGCAGAGCAGGGGAACCAGTTGTTCCGGGTAGAAACAACCCGCGGCTAAGGACATATGTGGCTACGCCGGATTACCTATTTGCGTACGCTTTCATTCAACCTAACTTCAATTCTACGGGAGACACAGGGAACGCCGGTTCTATCTTCAAACAACTCTACATTCGTCAAGCATTTCAACGCTTAGTGGACCAGACACTCTATGTGAATCGTGTCTACAAAGGATATGCCTATCCCACCTACGGGCCCGTACCATCGCTACCGAAAAATTCCTATACCTCAAAAACAGAGCTCAGGAATCCGTACCCGTACGATCCCTCTGCGGCGAGGAATCTACTGAGCTCGCACGGATGGAAGATAGTGCCCGATGGTACGAGTACTTGTCAGAACCCAGGCACGGGGCCAGGTCACTGTGGCAAGGGGATCAAGAAGGGTGCAAAACTTGCATTCACACTACGCTACGCGTCAGGTGACAAGGCCATCGAGAGCATGATGGATGCAGAGTCTGCAGAATGGTCACAGGCAGGTATCCATATAACGCTGAGCAGCTCTAGCTATGACACGATAGAAGGTGAAGCAATACGCTGTACCGGCTCGTCGTGCACGTGGGAACTGGATAGTTGGACAATTGGGTGGGCGTGGCTCTATGGCGCCCCCGACTACTATCCGACAGGTGAAGAGTCGTTTGCCTCGGGCGCTGTGTCGAACCTGGGCAGTTTCAAGACAGCTACGGCGGACGAACTGATCCGAGACTCGCTGACGACGGACGTTGGGTTGGAAAAGTACGAAAATTATATTGAGAAAGTATTACCTGTCATATGGCAACCGACGGCAGTTACACTTGACGAGATTCGTAAGGGTCTCGAAGGCGTGACGCCCCTTAATCCGGTCGGTACGTTCACACCTGCGACATTTTACTGGGAGTAGGCGGCTCGCGGGTAAACGATCCGTGCGTTTGCGCACACCGTCGTGTTTCCTGGATGTGTGGAGCTGGCAGAATCCGCGACGATCTCGTTCGTCCCGACGACGCCCGTGGCGATCCGATGTCGTTGTTGCGCTGGCCGCTGAAGTCCACCCGGGAACTGACCCTCCGACGCACGCGGCGTCGGGAGACGTCGTGTCTGTGGAGGTCGCGAGGTTCGGCGGCTTTGTATGCACGGTCTACGTGACGCAACAGGGTGCATCAAGCAGATGCCCCCCTGAGAAGAATCTCGCTCATGGCGGGGACCCGGCCACCCCCGCGACCGCTCGGAGCCGAGGAGCCGCCCATCAGCTCGACCACCGTCGAGACCCCGGCGTTGGCCGCGCCGGCGACGATGACGACGACGTCGTCGGGTGAGCTGAGGACGTGGTGGACCTCGGTTCCACCTCGAAGTTCGAAGTGCGGCTCCTCGCCTGCCAGGGCGTCGGGATGGTCGCTCGGCACCAGCCAGTGCATGTCCCTCGAGATCCCGGTCTTGCCCGCACGCTCCAGGGCTTCCCGGGTGCACTGGGCGTTGGCCGCCAGGTACTCCTTGACGTCGTTCTTGCCCCAGCCCTGCGAGGCGAGGAGCTGCGCGTGCTCGGGGCTCACGACGACGAGGCAGGCGGTCTTCTCCGAGTAGAGCACGCCGGTGCGCCCGACCGAGTTCGCGACGTCGTTCAGCAGGTGCTCGGGGCGGGTTGCCGAGCGTGCCTCGATGTGCATGGTGGACCGCATCATCATGAACGAGACGGTGCTCGCATCGGGGCCGTAGCCGGCTTCGACGGAGAGCGGCTCCCAGGGGCTCTCTTCTTCGTTCTCGGCGACGCAGCAGGTGTACTTCGCGGGCGTCCCCTGGGTGGACTGGTCGAGGACGTGGGGCTTCAGTCCCAGGGCGTTCAGCGCGATCAGCCGGAGCGTCCGACCGATCGTGGCGTTCGGGCGGAAGCCGGGGCCGAAGATGTTGCCCTGGCAGTTGAACCCGAGGCGGAGGCGCACGGGCCCGTTCACCACGGTGATCGGCACGGTGCCGGTCGTGCTCTGCCAGAGCCCGCTCGAGAAGCGGGTCGCGCCGCGGGCTCCGACGTCGACGCGCAACGCGTCGAGGATCGCGACCACTACCGGGAAGTACTCGGGCAGGCACCCCGCCATGATCGAGTTGATCGCCGCCACGCGCACGGTGCACTGCCGGTTCAGGTGCGGCATGGTGGCGACGACCTCGTCGGGCGACCGGTCCACCTGCGCCAGGAATTCCGCCAGGTACGACTCGGTCGGCGGCACCACCGGAAGGCCGTCGGTGAAGCCCTGCTCGTAGTAGTGCTCGATCGCCCGGCGGACCTGCCGGTGGTCGATCAGCGTGTCGACCGCGGTCGCGTCGCCGGCGGTCGCGTCGCCGGCGGTCGTGTCGCCGGCGGTCGTGTCGCCGGCGGTCGTGTCGCCCGTCACCGGGTGACCCCGAGGATGGCGAGGACCTCGTCGAGCGCGCCCGCAGCGAGGTTCGCCAGTTCGGGGAGCTCGAGGCTTGCGATCGGATGGGCGACGGTGACGAAGCGGTAGCCCTCGAAGCCGTGCAGGCGCGCCATCGCCTCAGCGGTCATCCGGAACTTGTCGGTGCAGACCGACACCGCCGGCACGCCTCGCCGCTCGAGGAGGATCCCGTCGGCCAAACTGGCCGCGCTACAGGAGCCTCAATCACCCACCCCGGCCAGCGCGTAGTCGCACCTCTCCGCGATCTGGCCGAGCAGCGCGTCGTCGGCCGGCACCGCGAACGAGGGCTTCGAGAACATCAGGACCTCGGCGAGCTCGTAGCGTTCCCCCAGCAGCTCGGCCAGCTGCTCCAGCAGCCTCGCGCTGTTCGGCTTGGTGTTGTTGAGCAGGCCCACCGTCTTTCCCCGAAGCTGGTGGCTGCGGGGTGCCAGGCGGGCGTCGCCGCTCACGCTCCGCGAGCCGGTGGGGTCGAGCATCTCCTCCAACAGCGGTGACAAAGCGTGCCTCCTCGTTCCTGACGGCGCGCGCAACATGGCGGGCGCGCTGCGGATCATCGCACGGTACCAGGTTGCGCGGCGTGATCTCCGAGGAAGACCCCGTTCTTCTCGAGACGCGCCTGGAGCGTCGGGACGTCGACCGTTCTCGTGGTGCCGCCGTCGCTCAGCACCATGTCGGCCGCCGTGCCGGCGGCCTCGCCCATCACGAAGCACGGACCGGTGACCCGGGCGGAGGACTGGCCCTCGTGGGTCATCGACGCGCACCGCCCGGTCACGAAGAGGTTGTCGATCCCCTGCGGGAGCAGCATCCGGTAAGGGAGCTGGTTGAAGCCGCGGGACTGCTCGCCGCGCTGCCAACGGAACTCGACGGTGCCGGCGACGTGTGCTTCGACCGGCCAGCCGTTCACCCCGATGGCGTCCTCGAAGTCGACGCAGTCGAGCACGTCGTCCTCGCTCAGCTGGTAGGCGCCGACGATCCGGCGGGTCTCGCGGATGCCGATCTGCGGCGCGATGTCGACCACGTACGCGCCGGAGAACCCCGGGACGTTCTGCTTGATGAAAGAGAAGGCCTCGAAGACCTGCTCGCGTCCTTGGAGCTCGCCGTGGGTCATCTGAAGGACGTCGGTGCCGTCGACGGCGCTGCCGTCGGCGTTCGAGAGCTGGGTCAGGTTCGCCCGCCACTCGAGGGGGTTGCGCTGCGGCCGCACGATCGGCCGCTTCCGGGGGAAGTGGTGGGTGCCCGCCGCCTCCGCCTCGTCCATGAGCCGCTCGGCGGTGCGCCAGGGCTTCTCCCCTGCGGCCGTCGCGTCGACCCCGTTGATCCGGAACATGAGCGACGGGTAGAGCATCCCGTGCAGGCCGGGAGACTTCTCGAACGGCGCTCCGGCCCAGGCCGCCACGTCCGCGTCCCCGGAGGCGTCCACGAAGACGCGGCCCCGCACCGCGCGTCGCCCAGACTTCGACTCCACCAGCACCGCGTCGATCGAGGACCCGTCGCGCAGCACGACGCCGACAGCGAGCGCGTGGAAGACGATCGTCGCCCCGCAGCCGGTGACCAGGCGGTCGGCGGCGAGCTTGTAGGCGGAGATGTCGAAGGCCTGCGCCAGGATCCTGTCGTTGATCGTCAGGTGCTCGGGGGCGAGCCCGTCGAGCAGACGGAGGTGCCCGTAGAGGTCGTCCGAGAGGCCGTGGACGACGCGGCGGTCCTCGCCGTGGACCCTGGCGTGCAGGCCGCAGAAGGTGCTGAGCCCACCGGCAGTCCCCGCACCCCCGAGGAACCCGTACCGCTCGAGCAGGACCGTCGAGCGCCCGGTCCGGGCGGCCGCGGCGGCGGCCATGATGCCGGCCGGCCCGCCGCCGACCACCACCACGTCGAACTCCCCGAGGACCGGGGTGGACCGGCCGGGCTCGGCGACGGCGGTCGGCGCTCCTCCTCCAGCTCGGGCGTCTCCTGCGGCGGTGCGGCCGGTCAACCGGGGCCCACGTCGACGAGGGCGCGACCCACGATCTCGCCGCGCGCGAGCGCCTGGTAGGCGGCGTCGGCGTCGGCGAGGTCGAAGTGGCGCGTCACCAGGGCCTGCGGCCTGAGCACACCCCGCTCGACCAGACGCAGCAACGCGGGCATGTCGGCGCGGGGCCGACCCCCGTACGACCCGAGGATCCGGAGCTTGCGTCTGGGCAACCTGGACAGGTCGACCGCGCCGGTGACGCCGGCGGGCGCGATGCCGATGACCACCACCGCCCCGCCGTCGTCGGCCATGCCGCAGGCGGCGGCGAACGTGGCGGCGCTGCCCAGCGCCTCGAAGGCCACCGCGACCCCGCGACCCTCCGTGGCGGCGCGGACCGCGTCGACGGGGTCGACGGCGCTGGCGTCGACCGTGTGGGTGGCCCCCAGCGCTTCGGCGGCCTTCAGCTTCTCCCTGCTCACGTCGACGGCGATGACCCGTGCAGCGCCGTAGGCGACGGCCATCTGCACGAGGGCGGACCCCACCCCCCCGACGGCGACCACCGCCACGTCGTCCCCGGGCCGCAGGGCGGCGACGTTGTGGACCGCGCCGTACGCCGTCAGCATGCTGCACCCGAGCGTGGTGACGTCCCGCAGCGTCAACGCGTCCGGCACGCGGAAGACGTCGGTTGCCGGCACGACGCAGCGCTCCGCCAGACCTCCCATCGAGTACATGGCGACCGTCGACCCGTCGGCACGCCGCAGCCTCGTCTGCCCGTCGTAGAGCGTTCCCCGCAGCCGGTTGAAGGAGAAGAACGTCTCGCACAGGTCCTCGGCGCCGCGGACGCAGTGCCGGCACCAGCCGCACGGCATGATGAAGCTGGCGACCACGCGGTCGCCGACCCGGACCGTCTCCACCCCGTTCCCCACGGCCGCGACCACTCCCGACACCTCGTGGCCGAGCACCGCGGGGGTGGGGAAGATCACCTCCCCCTTCATGACGTGCAGGTCGGTGTGGCAGACGCCACACGCCGTCGTGGCCACTAGCACCTCGCCCGGGCCGGGCGAGGGCTCTGCCAGGTCCTCGATCTGGAGAGGGCGGTTCGGCGCCTCCAGCACGGCCGCACGCATCGGCGTCTCCTTCTCGTGCTCGTACTTGCTCTACGGGGCCGTCTCGGCTCAGGTGGCGAACCCGCCGTCGACGGCGTTGGCGGAGCCGGTCAGTGGCGGGAGCTCGGGGCGGGGCGCCCCGCTCACGCCGGTGCCCTCCGCCGCTTGAAGATGCGCTTGCGGGTCACCGTCGGGAACGCCACGGCCACCACCAACGCTGCACCGTAGAAGATCTGCTGGGCGTAGGCCTGCGCCCCGAGGAGCTCGAGTCCGGCGGTACCGGCCGCAAGGAAGTAGACGGCGATGAGCGCGCCGAGGGCGTTCATCCGTCCCGGATGGATCGCGGTCGCGCCGAGGAAGACCGCCGCGTACGCCGGGAGGATGTACACGCTCCCCGCCGTGGGGTCGACGGAGCCGTACGTGCCCGCGTACGCGATGCCGGCGATGCCGGCGATCGCGGCGGCGATGATGAACGCCCACGCGCGCTGGCGGTTCACGTGGAAGCCGCTCAGGCGGGCGACCTCCCGCGACTGACCGATGACGAGCGCCTTCTGGCCCACCGGCGTGAAGCTCAGCACGTACCAGACCACGACGAAGATCGCGAGCGCGTAGTAGAACTCGAGCGGGATCGACAGGAACGTGTTCGTGTAGATCCAGTTCGACAAGCCCGTCGAGACGACTCCGACGGTGGCGTTGCTGCAGATGATGTACGTGACGCCTTCGACGACCGTCATCACGCCCAGGGTGATGATGAACGGGTCGTTGCCGTAGTAGACGACGAAGACCGTGTTGACCAGGCCGACGACGACTGCCGCACCCACCCCGGCAAGGCACGCATAGACGATCGGCACGCCGTGGTTCACGTTCAAGACGGCGATCGTCATCGCCGAGAGCCCCAGGGACGCGCCGAGGGAGAGATCGACGAAGTCGCCCATGATCGTCGGGAGGAGCACCGCGACCGTGAGGATGAAGAGCACCGCCTGGGAGCCCAGGATGTTCGAGAGGTTCGCGACGGTGTCGAAGGTCGACGAGTCGGCCGCGCTGAACCCGATGAGGATCCCGACGAACGCGATGATGAGCGCGTACCGGTCCAGGCCGTGGCTCATGCGAGCCAGGCCGCCCCGTAGGGTCTGCTCGGTGCGCCGCTCCCGCTCCCCGGGAGTCTCCGGAACAGGCCCGCTCCCGCTCTCTTGCACGAGTGACGTGTCCAGCTACCCCACCTCCTCGAATTGCCGCAACACGGCGGCGCTGATCGAGTCGTCGCTCATCTCGGCGCCCCGGAGCTCGCCCGACTGCCGTCCCTTCGAGACGATCACGACGCGGTCGCACACCTCCGCGATCTCGTCGTAATCGGTGGTGACCCAGACCACGGCCATCGCCTGGGCTTCTGCGGCTCCGCGTACGAGACGGTAGATGTCACGACGCGCGCCCACGTCGACGCCCTGGGTCGGCTCGTGCGCGACCAGCAACCGGGGTCGCGCGAGGAGCCACTTGGCGAGCAGCAGCTTCTGCTGGTTCCCCCCGGAGAGCGCATTCGCCCGCACGTCGACGCGGGGCGGCCTGATGCCGAAGTCGTCGACGCCCCGCTCCGCGACCTCCACGAGCTCGTCGCGGCGGAAGAGCCCGCGGCGGAAGTAGTCGCCCTGGACGAGCATCACCATGTTCTCCCAGACGTCCAGCGAAAGGCCGAGGCCGAACTGCTTGCGGTCCGCGGGGATCAGTGCGAGGTGCCTGCGGACCGCCTCGCTCGGCGTGATCCGCGGGATGGACAGGATCTCACGATCGACCTCGAGCGTGCCCGCGGCAGCCGCCAGCGCGCCGAACAGCAGGTACGGCACGTCTTCTGCTCCCGATCCGATCAGGCCCGCGAGGCCAACGATCTCGCCGGCGGCGAGGGTGAGGGACAGCTCGCGCAGGCGACCGCCCGCCAGTCCGTCGATCCTGATGACCCGCTCCGGCCGCGGTGGCGTCGGCGGGGGGAGGCCGCCTCCATTCGCCTGCACGGGTTGCTGCGCCGCCGGACGGCTCGTGGCTTCGGCGGGAATTCCGGCGCCCTCGGGCGTGGCCGACCTCCGCGTCGTCGCCGTGCCGACGATGAGGTTCACGAGCTCTTCCTCGTCGACCTCGCCGCGCAGGACCTCGGCGACCTTGCGGCCGTCGCGGAACACCACCGTCCGGTCGGCGATCTCCCTGACCGCCGCGAGGTCGTGCGAGATGAACAGGACGCTTCCCCCCAAGTTCACGATCGTCCTGATGAGGTCGAAGAGGAAGCGGACGTCCTCTTCAGGCAGGAAGACGGTGGGCTCGTCGAGCACGAGTATCGAGCAACGGTCCCCCCGGCTCGCCTGGAACTGACGGAGGTCGTTCGCGGAGCGGACGATGGCGAGACGGGCCTGGTCGACGGGGGCGAGGTCGCGGGCACGGGTGCGGAGATCGAGGGAGACCTCGTAGAGCTTCAAGACCGCGTTCGCCTGGCGACGCTCCCGTGGCCACCAGATCGGCGACCAGGCGCCGAGACCGCGCCGCCTGCGCGAGCTGAGGTTCAGGTTCTCGAGCACGCTCATGCCACCGCTGAGCCCGAGGTCCTGGTACACGAAGCTGAGGCCGATCTCGCTCGCCTTGCCGGGCGGGAGCGGCAGCGGGACGTCGACGCCCTCGATCGTGAGCTCGCCGCCCGGCTCGGGCTCGTGGTACCCGGAGAGGACCTTGACGAGCGTGGACTTGCCGGACCCGTTCTGGCCCACCAGCGCGAGCACCTCGCCCCGGTTGATCGTCAGGTCGACGTCGTCGAGCGCTCTCGTGCGGTCGAAGGACTTGGAGATCTTCCGCACCACGAGTGCCGGCACGGGGTCGCGACCACCACCTCGCTGCTCGTGCTCCACGGTGGACGGCGCCCGCTCCGGGCCTTCGAACTGCCCGCTCATCCCATGCCTGCCTGGCCGCTCGTGTCCCGTCGCCTCACCCGCACCGTCCCGTTGCGAGATCCGGTGGTCCCTCGGAGGCCCGAGGAGGGATCTGCGCCCCTCCTCGGGCCCCTCGCAGGGTCAGGACTTGGCCGTCAACGCCCCTGTGAGGGTGGCGGCCTTGGTCAGCGCGGAGCCCGAGAGCGGCCCGAGCCCGAGCATCTTGCGGAACTGGTTCACGAACGTCGTGCCGAAACCGCCCGTCGCGAGGACGGAGCCCACGTTCTGCGGCGTGATCAGGCGCCGCGGGCCTGTGAACTTCGCGACCGGGAGCGCCGGCTCGCCGAGGAGCACGCGAGCGGTCTGGATCACGTCCTCGTAACCGCACCAGACCACGCCCTCTTCGATCTGGCCGGCGATCACCGTGGCGCCGACGCCCTTGGACTGGTCCTCGAGGTACGCGGTGCCGCCTCCGTAGCCCATGAACGTCTTCACCGTCGTTGTGCGGTGCACGCCCTTGATGCCGGCGAGCACGCCTGTCAGCTCACCGGTGAACTCGTCGAAGATGACTGTCGCCTTCGGGGCACGGAGGAGCGCCGACTCGGTGGCGCTCGAGAGCGTCGTGAACCACGTTGTGACGTTGGCTGTGATGATTGTGTACTTGCACTTCGGGCACAGCGTCTTCAGCTCTGTGAGCAGCGCGGCCGTCGCGGGAGGTGAGGTGCCGACCGCCTTCGACTCGATGATGATGGCCTGGAAGGGCTTGCCCTGGTGCTCGTAGACGGCCTGCTCCACTCCGTTCCTCGCGACCAGCCCCAGTGTTGTGTTCAGAGACCCTTCGAGGTGGGCCTCCTTGTCCGCCTTCAGCGTGCTGCCCCAGCCGATGACCTTGAGGCCGTGGCTCTCCGCTGTGGCGATCGCCGGCACGACCTCTGTCGCGCTGAAGTCGCACTCGTAGAGGATCGCCTGGTAGCTCTCGGAGACCGCGTCCTTCGCCGCAGTGGTCAGTGTTGTCACGCCGCCCTTGGTCGAGAAGACGGTCGGCTTCAAGCCGGCTGCGGTGAAGAAGCTCGCCGCGGCCTTGCCCATCTCTGTGCACGCCTGGAGCTCGCTGTCGCCGGGCACGACCATGACCTTGTCGCCCTTTAGCTTCGAGGCGTTCTTCAGAACGCCCCCGTAGTATGTGATGCCCTTGAAAGGCGGCAATGTCTCGAGCGCTTTCACCTCTTTGCCGAGAGCCGTCAGTGTGACACCGGACTTCGGGGTGGCACGGCTCGCGCTGGCCATCGGCGCAAGCACCACCACCAGCATCGCCGCTGCGCCCAGAGCCGTGGCCCCCGCGAGGACCTTCGGCCGCAGGACGTTTCGTCGGAGCATCTCACTCCCCCCTTTCGACCTTGCGGTCGGAGTACGTGGTACGTGAACGACTGCGTGCGCCCCGTAATCTAGGCCGGGCTCGACCCGCAAGTAAATCGATTCTTCGCGTCATGCGATGAGACCCTCGAGCCGGCGCTCTCGACGCAGGGCGCCCACGCTCCCGGTCTCCCGGTTCGTCCGGGCGGCGACACCGCGTCCGGCACGTTCGAGGCAAAGATGCCACATGTGGGCGAGAGATGAAGGTCACCGGCTACGAGGTGTTCCCGATCGCGCTCCCTCCCCCCCAGCGCGGCGGCCGGCTCTGGATGGTGATGCGGCTGGACACCGACGCCGGGATCTCCGGCTACGGCGAGATGATGCTGCTGTCGTCCGCCTACCGCTGGCCGGTCGTGGTCGCCATGCTCGAGGATCTCGCCGACCAGGCGCTCGTCGGCCACGACCCGTACAACGCCGAGGAGCTGTTCGACAAGATCTACGGGCGCGCCGGCTACAGCCACGCTCCGGAGCAGACCAAGCTGGCGATGCTGTCCGCGTTCGACATGGCGTGCTGGGACATCGTCGGCAAGGACCTCGACCGGCCTGTCCACCAGCTGCTCGGCGGGCGGGTCCGAGACAAGGTGAGGACCTACACGTACCTCTACGCCGCCGACGCCGACGCCGCCGCCGGCAGCTTCCGCAGCCTGTGGCTCGACCCGGCCTTCGCCGCCCGGCGCGCCCGGCACTACGTCGATCTCGGCTTCACCGCCGTGAAGCTCGATCCGTTCTCGCTCGACGTCAGCGAGGACCAGGGGCTCGGTCAGACCGTGCCGCTCCAGTTCTCCCCGAGCGCGCTCTCCACCGCCGAGGCGGTGGTCGCCGCCATCCGCCAGGAGGTCGGGGACGCGGCGGACATCCTGATCGGCACCCACGGCCAGATGACCCCTGCGAGCGCCATCCGCTTCGCCAGGCGGATCGAGCGGTACGACCCGCTCTGGTTCGAGGAACCGGTTCCCCCCGAGAACATGGCGGCGCTCGGCCGGGTCGCACGGGCCACCAGCATCCCGATCACGACGGGGGAGCGGCTCACCTCCAAGTACGACTTCGCCCGCCTCCTCTCGCACCGCGCGGCGTCGATCTGGAACTTTGACGTCGGCCTCGTCGGCGGGATCACCGAGGCCAAGAAGATCGCCACCATGGCCGAGCCCCATTACGTCCAGGTCGCTCCCCACGTGTACGGCGGCCCGATGATCGCCGCGGCCTCCGTGCAGCTCTCGCTCTGCTCGCAGAACTTCCTCATCCTGGAGGGGATCGAGCGCTTCGACGGGATCTACGACGAGCTCACCGACCCCCCCTTCGTCTGGCGGGACGGCTACCTGGTGGCTTCCGAGCGCCCCGGTCTCGGACACGACCTTGTAGAGGACGCCGCCCGCCGTCTCCGCCCCGACTCCCCGGGGCCGAGCCTGATCCGCGTGTACTGAGCGGCTGTGCGCGAACGGTCGTCCCTGGTATGCCAGCATTTGTCAGCCGGAGGTCGCGGCGAGTGTCAGCGAGCCGATAGACGGCCTTCGCCACCCGCCGTAGCATTTGTCCGGCGAAGGAAGTTCGACCAGAAGATCTCGTAAGCAAAAGGGGGCACACGCCATGACCACTCCGAAGGACATCAAAGACGAGCTGGTGGAGGATCTCGAGGCCACAGAGGAAGAGGCCGACAACGTGAAGGGCGGGTCCGGCAGAGAGGTCAGGGCCGACTTGGGCCCGAGGAAGGACATGGGCCCGAGGTTCAAGCACGGCAAGCACTTCTCCTAGGGACCGCTCAGGAACCTCCAACGGCGGCTGCCGGTCAGGCGCCGCCAAGCAGCTTCAGCGTGCGTGCGGCCACCGCCCCCGGTGGCCGCACCGGCGCGTACGGGCACGCTGTCCGGGCCCGGAGCGCAGCGCAGCGACGTGGTGCGTGGCGAGCGGGCGCAGCGCAGCGAGTGATGCGCAGCGCAGAGACAAGTAGCGCAGCGCAGAGACAAGTGTGGTGCAATGACGGCGCGGTCCGACGAGCGGGCGGGCCGGGCGGGGGTGTCCGATGCCATTCAGGAGCCGGTCGGCGAAACAGGATCCCGAGGGTCCCGCCACCCTCGCACCTGCCGAATCTCCCCCCAAGTCGCGCACGTCGATCTCCTCGGCCCCGGCGACGGCGACCGCCACCGGAGCGACCGCGCCTTCGACTAGGGCAAGGGACCTGGACGCCGCCATCTCCGAGGTGCTCCCCGGAGCGCCGCTGCGCGAGGCGGTGATCGCCTCGTGCGGGAGCGTGTTCGTCTGGGAGGACGTCGTCGACTGGATGAAGGATGGAGGGCAGTGGGCGGCGGCGAGGCGACGGACGGCCGAGGGCATGACGCTCGCAGCCGCGGGAGCCGCAGGACCGTCGGCAGACGAGCTCCGGGCGGAGGCACAGCGGTTCCGACGGGCCCGCCGCCTCGTCGCCGGTGAGGACCTGCTGCGCTGGCTCGCGCACTGGGGCATCTCCGAGGAGGAGTGGGTGGACTGGCTCGACCGCACGCTCCGCCTCGAGGCCCAGACACCGCCGTCGCGCTTGACACGGACGGCGGACGAGCAGGCGACCTGGGTCGAGGCGGTGTGCTCGGGGGACCTCGAGCAGGCGGCCGCCGAGCTTGCACGCGCGCTCGGTGCGTGGGCCGCACGCTCCGGCGGGACGCCTCCGCCGCAGGATCGCCGTTTCGAAGCCCTCAGGGAGGCATGCGAGGAGCTGGAGCGCACGCCGGTGCCGCGCACAGAGATCGAACGGGCGATCGCGACCAACGCCGCGGGATGGGTGCAGGTCGCGATGGAGTGGACCGACTTCGGAACGGCCGACGCGGCGCGCGAAGCGGTTGCGGCGATGCGCGACGACGGCGTGTCGCTCGCCGCCACCGCCGAGCTCGCGCGCGCGGAGTGCGGTGACGCCGTGGTACGTGCCGAGGATCTCGACGCGCGCACGCGCGCCATCGCGGTCTCCGCGCCCCTCGACAGCCCCGTCATGGTCGGCACAGCGGACGACCCGGGCCTCGTCGTGGTCGTACGGGCCCGCCGGCACCCGAGCGCGAGCGACGCAGACGACGAGGCCCTCGCGTCGGCGACCTGCGTCGAAGAGCGCAAGCAGGCCGCAGTCGACCGCTGGGTGACCTGGCGTGCCTGAGCCGACCAACGCCGCGACGCTCGACCCGCTCGGCGTCGAGCTCCTGGCGGACCTTCCGCCCGAGGTCCGGCGCCTGGTGGTCGAAGCTTTCGAGCGGGTCGACTTCGAGTTCGGGGCGGTCCTCATGCGGGAGGGCGATCCGGCGGACTCCTACTGGGCGCTCACGGACGGACGCGTGCGGGTCGTCCGGGAGGGCGCCGACGGCAACGAGGTGACGCTCGCGACGCTCGAACCCGGAGCGACGTTCGGCGAAGGCGCGCTCCTGCGGGAAGGTGCCCGTACCTCCACCGTCCGTGCCGCGTCGCCGGGGAGCGCGTTGCGGCTCGACGCGTCGGTCGTCCGGGCGCTGGCGGCGACCCAGCCGACGGTGAAGGAGAACCTGTCGCGCATCCGTCGTCGCCACGAGATCGGTGATCTGCTGAGGCTGGCGTCACCGCTCGCGCGGGTTGCGGGCTCGGCGCTTCCCCAGCTCGTGGACCGCCTCGAGCCGGTCGAGCTGTCGGCGGGGGAGCGCACGTTGATCGGCGGGCCGGGTGAGAACGTGGGGCCGGGCGAGAACGTGGGGCCGGGCGCGGAGGTGGGGCGGGGCGCGGCGGGACCAGGAGCCGGTGGAGCGGACCCGAGCGATCCTCGGGCTCCGAGCGGCGCGCTCTACCTCGTCGAGGAGGGCCGGCTCGTCGTCAAGAAGGACACCGAAGGTGCGTTCCCGCGCTACGTGCGGCGTGGCGACCTCATCGGCGAAGCGGCGCTCATTGCCGAGACGACGAACGTGGAGACGGTCGAAGCGATCACCGACGCGCGGCTGCTCCGGCTGGGACGGCGTGCCCTCGACGAGGTCGTCGCCACGCACCCCGAGCTCGAAAAGGCGCTGCACGACCTCGCCGCCGTGTACCAGCAACGCGAGGCCGTGCGAGTCCCGCTCGACTTCGCCGGCTCCGGCGGCTCGGCATCAGGGCCGGGCATCGGGGTGGCGCTCGGTTCCTACGTCGACCTGGCCGCAGGGCAGACGACGGGAGCACCGGGCGCACGACGGGGGGCCGCACCCGGGCTCGAGGGTGTGGAGGTCGAGGAGGCCACGACGGACGCCCAGGCGGCCGGGTCCGCGCCCGCCGGAGCAGCCCCGGTCCGCCGCCGGGTCCGCCGCCGCCCGGTGATCCGCCAGATCGACGAGATGGACTGCGGCGTCGCGGCCCTCGCGATGGTGTGCCAGTACCACGGGAAGCGCATGCCGCTCTCGAGGCTGCGGACTTTGGTGGGGACGACCGTCGACGGGACGAGCGCGGCGGGGATCCTGAACGCCGCGCGGGGCATCGGCTTCGACGCGCGGGTGCTCAAGGCCTCGAAGTCCGCGCTCGAGCGTCTGCCCGTTCCCTTCATCGCGCACTGGGCGGGAGACCACTGGGTCGTCGTGACCCGCACGAGCCCCAAGCAGGTGACATTCGACGATCCGGGTCTCGGCCATCGCCGCGTCACCCCCGAGGAGTTCCGCGACGCGTGGAGCGGCTACGTCATCGAGGCGGAGCCGGGCGCGGACTTCGTGCGCGGTGGCTCGCGGCTGCAGGGCATGGGGTGGCTCCGGGGGCTCGTGATGCCCCACCTCCCGAGAGTCGGCGTGGTCGCGGCGATGGCGGTGGTGCTGAGCGCGGTCGAGCTCAGCCTCGAGGTCGTGATCCAGGTGGTGATCACACACATCGACAAGGGGCACGGCGCAGATCTGGGCACGGTGCTGGCGGTCCTCGCCGGCGTCACCCTCGTGCTCACCGTGGGCACGCTCGGCCAGCGGCTGCTGCTCCTCCGCACGTCGGCGGCGCTCGACCGCGACGGCTTGCAGCTCCTCTCGGAGCGGCTCTTGTCGCTCCCGCTCGCGTACTTCACGTCGCGTCGCACGGGCGACCTGCAGCGCCGGCTCGATGGGCTGAGCATGGCCCGCAGCGCGGTGATGGACGTCGGGCTGGTCGGCCTGGCGCTCGGCGCGCAACTGCTCGCGTCGGTCGCGCTGCTCTTCTATTACAGCAGGGTCCTCGGGATCGTGTTCGTCGTCGCGGTGCCCGTCTACCTCTTCATCACCCGCTGGTCGATCGCGCGGCTCGTCCCCGCGACCGCGTCGCTCGAGGAGGAGGCGGGCCGGTACGCGTCGCGTCAGGTCGAGGTGGTGAAGGGCATCGAGACCGCCAAGGCGCTCGCCGCGGAGGAGCCGCTGCAGGAGGCGCTCGTCGTCCACCAGGTCGCGCTCAACGCGCGACAGGTCGGAGTGGACCGTCTCCGCGCCGTGTACGGCGCGCTCACCCAGGGGATCGGGTTCGGGCTCCTCGCGGCGTTCCTCGGGATCGGGATCACCGAGGTGGACGGCCATACCCTCACGATCGGCGGCCTCGTCGCGTGCGTGACGCTCGTCGCCCTGGCGACCGCGCCGATGCAGGAGCTGGTCGTCGTCGCCGACAGCTTCCAGCAGGCCCGGACCCTCACGGACCGCGCGCAGGACGTCTTCGACACCGAGCCCGAGCAAGGCGAGGACCGGTCGCGCCTCCTGCCGGTCCCGTCGATCTCCGGGCATGTGACCTTGAAGGACGTCACCTTCGCGTACGGCGAGGGCTCGCCGCCGGTGCTGGACTCGATCTCGGTGGACATCCCCGCGGGCACCACCGTCGCCGTCGTGGGGAGGAGCGGGTCGGGCAAGACGACGCTCGCGCGTTGTGTCGCCGCCCTGGTGACGCCGACGTCGGGCACGGTGAGCTACGACGGCGTCGACGCCGCCCAGCTCGACCACCGCCAGCTGCGCCGCCACATCGGGCTCGTGCTGCAAGAGACGTACCTCTTCTCCGACACGATCGAGGCGAACATCGCCTTCGGGTCGCCGCTCGATCCCGCGCTCGTGCGCGAGGCCGCGCAGCTCGCCAACGCGGCCGACTTCATCGAGCGGCTGCCGCTCGGCTACGGGACGAAGGTGGGGGAGTCGGGCCTTGCGCTCTCGGGCGGCCAGCGCCAGCGTCTCGCCATCGCGCGGGCGCTCTACCGCCGGCCGGCGCTCCTCGTCCTCGACGAGGCCACGAGCGCGCTCGACGCGGAGTCCGAGCGTGCGATCCAGGAGAACCTGGGGCGCCTGCTCGGGGACCGCACCGCCATGATCATCGCCCACCGCCTCTCGACCGTTCGTCACGCCGACCTGATCCTGGTCCTCGACCGGGGCCGTCTCGTCGAGCAGGGTACCCATGACGAGCTGGTAGCCCGGCGAGGGCTGTATTTTCTCCTGACTGCCCAGCAGCTCGACCTCTGAGCCCGGACCGACCCGAGGACCGTCCTCCCAATGAACATCTTCTTCTTCGGCTGCCGTGGCTCGACTCCGGTCTCCGGCGTCGAATACCAGCGCTACGGCACCGCCACGTCCTGCGTCGGCATCGGGCGGGGGACGGCGCTGAGCTATGCCGAGGCGGCCGCCCGCGGCGAGGCTCCCCACCTCGTCCTCGACGCAGGGACCGGCTTCATCAACCTCGAGCGGGTCCTCGGAGGCGAACCGTTCCGAGGAAGCGTGTGCATCACGCACCTCCACTGGGACCACACGCACGGGCTCCCGTTCCTCCGGGAGGCCTACATGCCCGGGCACCGGGTCGACGTCTACGTCCCCGGGCAGGGCGGCTCCGCCGACGCGGAGACGGTCATGAACCGTGCCTTCTCACCCCCGCACTTTCCCGTGCCGATCGGCACACTCGGCGAGGCCTGGTCGGTCACCGGGATCGAACCGGGCACGATCGAGCTCGAAGGGTTCAGCGTCCTGGCCGAGGAGATCCCCCACAAGGGCAGCCGCACCTTCGGCTACCGCGTCACCGACGACTCGTCGTCGATCGCGTACCTGCCGGACCACAAGCCGCTCGCGCTCGGGCCCGGACCAGGGGGGCTCGGCGAGTACCACGCCGCGGCGATGTCCCTCGCGCACGGCGTCGACCTTCTGGTCCACGACTCCCAGCACACCGCTGCGGAGATGCCGGCCCTCGCGTTCCTGGGGCACAGCGCACTCGAGTACGCGGTGGGGCTCGGCGTCGCAGCAGGTGCGAAGGCGGTGGCCCTCTTCCACCACGACCCGCACCGGACGGACGAGCAGATCGACGCGATCGTCGCGGGCCTCGGCGAGCCCGGCGTGCCGGTGATCGCGGCGCGTGAAGGAATGGTCCTCACGTTGCCGCTCGCCGACGACGTCCCGGCAGTCGCGGCGCGCGACGACGATGCCGGCGTCGCGCGCTCGAACGGCGCCGCGCACGAGACGGCGCGACGCCCGTAGCGACACGCCTTCCTTCGGGGACGGTGGGACGCGGCGGGCGTCGACCCTCGAGCAGCACACCCGGGTCCTCGAGCAGCTCACGATCCGCACGACCCGGATCGAAGAACGGCTGGGCTGACCGGGCCGCAGACCTTGCAGGGGGACGAACCGTTCTTCCCGCGGCGGTCGGAGCAGCCCGAGAGCGAGGTCAGCCTCCGACGACGGCCGGGAGCACGTCTGTCGTCGAGCCGTGCACGACCGCATCGGCCACGTCGTCGAAGGCGGTGGGCTCGGCGTTCACGATGACGACCGGGACGCCGTGGCCCAGCGCGAGGGGCACCATTCCGGCAGCCGGGTGGACACCGAGGCTCGTGCCCGCGGCGAGCAGCAGGTCGGCCCGCCTCGCCGCCCCCTCCGCCCGGGCGAGGTCCGCCGGGACGAGGGACTGGCCGAAGCTGATGGTCGCCGACTTGAGGATGCCGCCGCACGAGAGGCACTCGGGGTCCTCCTCGCCGCGGGCCACACGTTCGAGCGTCGGCGCGGCGGGACTCCGCTCGCCGCAGGCCATGCAGACCACCTCGCGCATCGTGCCGTGGATCTCGACGACGCGCCCGGGGTCGTTGCCGGCCAGTTGGTGCAGCCCGTCGATGTTCTGCGTCACGAGGAGGTCGAGACGGCCCTGGCGCTCGAGCGCGACGAGTGCCAGATGTCCCGGCGAGGGCTTC
>JASHUY010000055.1 GCA_030039755.1 Acidimicrobiales bacterium | reverse complement strand
GACACCGTACGTTCCTCCCGGAAGGCGAGCGCCTCGGCGCGCAGCTCGGCACCGGCGCCGGTGCAGATCGCGTCCACCGCGTCCGCGACGGCGCCGAGGGGGACGGGCTCCTTCGTCCGGGTGTGGCGCGCGACGACCGTCGCGTTCCCCTGCGCGAGGTCGCGGGGGCCCACCTCGACCCGCGCCGGCACGCCCTTCAGCTCCCAGTCGACGGTGCGACGACCGAAGCCGGTGTCCGTGCGGTCGTCGAGATGGACCCGCCTTCCCGCGCGGCGCAGGTCGTCTGCGAGCTGGGCGGCCGTCCGGAGAACGCCCTCGTCGTCACGGACACACAGCACCACCACCTCGACCGGCGCGAGGTCCGGTGGGAGGCGGAGGCCGAAGTCGTCGCCGTGCGTCATGATCAGCGCGCCGATGAGGCGGGTCGAGGCGCCCCAGGAGGTCTGCCACACGTGCTGGAGCGTCCCGGTCGGGTCCGAGAACTGGATGCCGAAGGCTTTGGCGAAGTTCTGGCCGAGCTCGTGGCTCGTCCCCATCTGCAGCGCCTTGCCGTCGCCCATCATCGCCTCGCTCGTCCAGGTCCGCACCGCTCCCGCGAAGCGTTCACGCGGCGTCTTGTGACCGACGAGCACCGGGACCGCTGCGACCCGCTCCATCGCGTCGCGGTAGACGTCGGTGAGGATCTTCAGCGCGTACGCGCGCGCGTCGGGTTCGTCCACGTGCGCCGTGTGACCCTCCTGCCAGAGGAACTCGGTCGTGCGGAGGAACAACCGCGGCCGCAGCTCCCAGCGGACCACGTTGCACCACTGGTTCACGAGCAGCGGGAGGTCCCGGTGGCTCTGGACCCACTTCGCGAAGAAGTGGTTGATCACGGTCTCGCTCGTCGGCCGCACGACGACGGGCTCCTCGAGCGGTCTGCCGCCGCCATGGGTCACGACCCACAACTCGGGGTCGAAGCCTTCCACGTGCTCGGCCTCGAGCCGCATGAACGCCTCGGGGATGAACAGGGGGAAGTACGCGTTGTGCGCGCCGGCCGCCTTGATCCGCTCGTCGATGGCCGCCTGCAGACGCTCCCAGATCTCGTAACCCCAGGGCCTGATGACCATGGTGCCGCGCACCGGCCCGTTGTCGGCCATCTCCGCGCGCGCGACGACCTCCTGGTACCAGCGCGGGAAGTCGTCGGCTCGGGGCGTGAGCGACCCTCTGGCGCCCGGGTGCGCCGCCGCTTTCGTGTCCTGCGGGATCGCGTCGGCGTCGGCCATGGGGGGCGAGCGTAGACGGGAGGACGGCCCCGGCTTCGCACTGGCGGCGCCCGCTCCCCGAGCGGCCGGCGCGGCCGGCGGGGCCGGTGCGCTCGGCGCGGCCGGCGTCCCTACGCGCCTCGTGGCGTGCCCGACCCCTCCGAGCCGGAATCCCCGTCAGCGCCGCTCACGCGTCTGCGGATGCGGTCCACCCGGACCTCGGAGGCGTTGGGGTCGGCGCCCTTCTCGTCGAGGAGCTCCCTGCGGTCGGCCTCGGCCTCGGCCTCGGCGCCGGCGTCCGCCGCGGCGAGCCTGGCTTCGACACCCTCGGCCACCAACCGCTCGGCCTCGACCACGAGCGCGGCGACCATCTCGGACTCGGGCACGACGCGCACGATCTTGCCCCGGATGAAGAGGTGGCCCTTCTGCTTGCCCGCCGCGATGCCGAGGTCGGCGCTGCGCGCTTCACCGGGCCCGTTGACGACGCAGCCCATGACCGCGACCTGGATCGGCAGGTTCCTGTCCTCGAGCGCCGTCTGCGCCTCCTTTGCGACCGCGATGACGTCGACCTGCGCGCGGCCGCAGGACGGGCACGCGATCAGGTCGAGCCCCTTGCGTTCCCGCAGGCCCAACGCTTCGAGGAGCTGGCGCCCGGCGCGCGCCTCTTCGACGGGGTCGGCCGTGAGCGAGTACCGGATCGTGTCGCCGATCCCCTCGGCGAGCAGCGTCCCGATCCCCGCCGTGCCCTTCAGGAGCCCGGCGGGAGGCGGTCCAGCTTCGGTCACCCCGAGGTGCAGCGGGTGGTCGAAGGTCTCCGACGCGAGCCGGTAGGCCGCGATCATCAACGAGACCGACGATGCCTTGACGGAGATCTTCACGTCCGAGAAGCCGACCTCGTCGAAGTAGGCGAGCTCCTTCTTCGCCGACTCGATGAGGGCTTCGGGGGTGACGCCCTGGTACTTCTCGTAGAGGTCCTTGTCGAGCGACCCTGCGTTCACCCCGATGCGGATCGGCACGCCGCGGTCCTTCGCCTCCGACGCGACAAGCTTGATCTCGGATTCCTTGCGCAGGTTCCCGGGGTTCAGCCGAAGGCCCTGGACGCCCGCTTCCAGCGCGCCGAGCGCCATCTCGTAGTGGAAGTGGATGTCCGCCACGATCGGCACGGGCGACCGCGGCACGATGCGCGCCAGGCCCTCGGCGGCCGCCTCTTCGTTGCACGTGCAGCGAACGATGTCGGCGCCTGCCGCGGCGAGCGCGTAGATCTGGGCGAGGGTGCCTTCGACGTCCGCGGTCTTCGTCGTGGTCATCGACTGCACGGAAACGGGAGCTCCACCCCCGATCGCGACGTCTCCGACACGGATCTGGCGGGTCTTGCGACGGGGCATGAGAAGGGAGGACGAGAGCTCCATCCCCCCCATTCTGCCGCGCCCCCACCACCGGGCGTGCACCGGAGGGGACCCAGGGCCGGCAAGGGGAGCCCCGAGCCGGCCGGGGGTGCGCCCCGGTCAGCCGAACGGGTTCGCGATGGGGTGGGCGATGTCGAGGAACAGCGCGGAGCCGACGATGACCAGCAGCACGGCCATGAAGGCGTACGCGACGGGCATGAGCTTCGCGGCGTCGGCCTGGTAGTAGGGGCGCCCGCGCCGGGTGCGGACCCGCTCGTAGAGCGCGATCGCGACGTGGCCCCCGTCGAGGGGCAGCATCGGGAGCATGTTCAAGAGGCCGAGCGCGATGTTGAGCGCGATCAGGAGGGAGAGGAAGTAGTACGCACCCTTGGCCTCGGCCTGGGTGGCGAGCCTCGCGGCGCCGACGACGGTGAGGATCCGGTTCGACTGGGCCGGGTTGGCCGCGGCCTGGTCCGCGGCCTGGGTGTTGGTCACCTGGTGGTAGAGCGAGCTGAGGCCGTTCGGGGAGACCACGTGGCCCAGTCCGACCACCGTCAGCCGCGTGATGTCGCCGACGTCGCTCCCCGACCAGGCGACGGCGTCCCAGGGGTTCTTCGACTTGAAGACCTCCGCGACGTTCGTCTCGATCCCGATGAGCCACTCGGACTTCGTCTTCCCCGTTCCCTTCCCGAGTATCTCGCGTGTGTCGACGGTGTAGCCCAGCTCTGGCTTCACGGTGCGCGTCGAGCGGCGGCCGTCGCGCTCGACGACCACGCTGAGCGCGCGCCCCTTGGAGCCTTGGATCGCGCGGACGAGTTGTGTGATTGTGGTCACGCTCCTGCCGTTCACCGCGACGATCGTGTCACCGCGCTCGAGCCCCGCGAGCTGCGCCGCGTTCTCGCGGTAGCCCGCCCAGCGCGTGAAACCTGTCACCGTGACCCGGGTGCCCGACGGGACGCCGACCGAGAGCGCGAGCACGAGCGCGAGGACCAGCGCGATGACGAAGTGCATGATCGAGCCCGCGCTCGCGACGAGGATCCGGCGGCGGAAGGGCTGCTGCCGGTACGTGCGGGCCTCGTCCCCGGGGTCCACCTGCTCGAGGTTGGTCATCCCGGGGATCTTCACGTAGGCCCCGGCGAGGATCGGCTTGATGCCGTAGTCGGTCTCACCCCTGCGCACCGACCAGATCCGCGGGCCGAAACCGATGAAGAACTCGGTCACCTTCATGTGGCTCCACTTGGCGGTGAGGTAGTGGCCGAGCTCGTGGAGGACGACACAGGCGACGAGCGCCGCGATGAAGATGAGGAGGGGGCCGAGCCCCGCCGCGAGGAACACCGCGACGATCAGCGCGACCGCGAGCCCCAGGCGTACCAGCGCCCAGCGCGTGCGGGTACGCGCGCGGCGGACGGCGTCGGGCGACCCGGCCGGCGTGGGACCGTCGGCGCCCGGCGTGGGACCGTCGTCGGGCGACCCGTTCGGTGCCGCGTCGGCGGCGGGCCCGGGGGATCCCGGGGGAACGGGCGCCGAGCTCACACCGCCGCCAGCCGCCGGTCGACGGCCTCCGTCGCCAGCGCGCGGGCGCGGCGGTCCGCCTCGAGCACGTCGCCGACGGACCGCAACGGCTCGCCGTCGCAGCGGTCGAGCACGGCGGCGTCGACGTCCGCGATGCCGAGCCAGTCGAGCCGGCCGTCCAAGAAGGCGGCGACCGCGACCTCGTTGGCGGCGTTCAGCCAGGCGGGCGCGGGCCCGCCCGCGCGCCCTGCGGCGTACGCGAGGTCGAGGCAGGGGAAGGCGTCCCGGTCCGGCGGCTCGAAGTGCAGGGACAGGGGTGCCGTCCAGTCGATCGCGCCAAACGCGTGGCCGAGCCGTTCCGGCCATCCCAACGCGTACCCGATGGGCAGCCGCATGTCGGGATGCGAAAGCTGCGCGATGGTCGAGCCGTCGACCAGCTCGACCATCGAGTGCACGACGGACTGGGGGTGCACGACGACGTCGATCCGCTCGTACGGAAGACCGAAGAGCTCGTGCGCTTCGATCACCTCGAGCCCCTTGTTCATGAGGGTCGAAGAGTCGATGGTGATCTTGGGCCCCATGCTCCACGTCGGGTGGCTGAGCGCGTCCGCCACGCCGACGGACTCGAGCGCGGCGCGCGTGCGTCCGCGGAACGGGCCGCCGGACGCGGTGATCCAGAGGCGCGCGACGGTCGGGTACGGCACCTGCGGGCCCTCGGTCTCCGAGCTTCCTCCGGCGTCCGCTCGGTCGGCCCGGTCGGCCTCCGCCGGAGACGGGTCGCCCGGCCCCACCCAGCCCTTCCCGTCCGCGCTCTCGCGACGCGGCTCGACGGCAGAGAGGCACTGGTGGATCGCGCAATGCTCGGAGTCGACGGGGACGATCTGGGCGCCGGGCGTGCGCCGGGCGCGCTGGACGACGGGGGCGCCCGCGATCAGCGACTCCTTGTTCGCCAGCGCGAGCCGCCTCCCGGCCTCCAGCGCGGCGAGGGTGACCGGCAGGCCCGCGAACCCCACGACCGCGTTCAGGACGACGTCGGCGGCGACGGCCGCGGCGACGAGGCCCTCGGGGCCGCACACGAGCTCGGCTCCCGCCGGGAGCAGCGGCTCGAGCTCGCGCGCCACGGCGGGGTCCCCCACCGCGACGAGGTCGGGACGGAGCCGGCGCACCTGGTCCGCGAGCCTCCCGATCGAGCGCTGCGCGGCGAGGGCGACCACCCGGTAGCGGTCGGGGGCGGCCTCGACGACGTCGACGGCCTGGGTCCCGATGGACCCCGTCGATCCCATCAGGCTGACGGTCTTCATCGGTCACCCAGCATGCCATCGGGCATACCCGTTCCTGCGGCGCGGGGCTACGAGGGGAGAGGATCGTCAGCGGTGGCCGAAGGCGTGGACCACTGGCGCAGGCGGCCCGAGGAGAGGGTCCTCAGCCGTGGCCGAAGGCGTGGACCAGGTAATAGGTGGCGGGAAGGACGAAGAGCAACCCGTCCACCCGGTCGAGGAGCCCGCCGTGGCCCGGGAGGATGCGGCCCATGTCCTTCAGCCCGAGCTGGCGCTTGACGAG
>JASHUY010000054.1 GCA_030039755.1 Acidimicrobiales bacterium | reverse complement strand
CGTCTCGAGCCCGAGCATGCCGGGAGGCGCCTCGTCGAAGGGGAGGTCCTTCACCTCGGGAGCGTGCGGGGCGTGGTCGGTCGCGATCGCGTCGATCGTGCCGTCCTCGAGCCCCGCGCGCAACGCGGCCATGTCCTCCTCCTCGCGCAACGGCGGGCTGACCTTGAACGTGGGGTCGTACGCCGCGCACGCGGCGTCGGTGAGCACGAGGTGGTGCGGGGCCGCCTCGGCGGTGACGCGGAGCCCCTCGGCGCGCGCCCGCCGGACCAGCTCGACGGAGCCCGCGGTCGACAGGTGCAGGAAGTGGAGCCGGCCCGACGTGAGGCGCGCGAGCGCGACGTCGCGGGCGACCATCGCCTCCTCGGCCGCAGCGGGCACTCCAGGGAGCCCGAGACGGCTCGACCACGCGCCTTCGTGCATGGCGCCGCCGGCGGAGAGCGCGGCGTCCTCGCAGTGCTGGGCGAGGGTGACGCCGAGGTCGCGTGCGTAGTCGAGCGCCCGCCGCATCAAGGCGCCGTCCTGGACGCCGGCGCCGTCGTCGGTGAAGAGGCGCACCCCGAGCGCGGCGAGCTCGCCCATCGGGGCCAGGCGCTCGCCCGCCCGCCCGACGGTGATGGCGCCCGCCACCGCCACCTCGACGGGGGCGCGCCCGCCGAGCGCGAGCACCTCTCGCGCGACCGCTGCGCAGTCGACCGGCGGCTCGGTGTTGGGCATGGCCACCACTGCGGTGTACCCGCCGAGCGCCGCCGAGCGGGCACCGGTCTCCACCGTCTCGGCCTCCTCCTTCCCCGGCTCGCGAAGGTGCGCGTGGAGGTCGACCAGTCCGGGCGCCACCACGCAGCCGGCCGCGTCGAGCACCTGCGCGCGGCTGGGTGCCTCGCGCGCGGCGTCAGGGCCGACGGCGCGGACGACCCCGTCGGCGACCACCACGTCGGCGCGGCGGCGACCGCCTGCGTCGAGGACCTCGCCACCGCGGAGCACGAGCGCGCGGCTCACATCGAGCCGCCGAGAAGGAGGAAGAGCACGGCCATCCGGACCGCGACGCCGTTGGTCACCTGGCGCGAGACGACCGACTGGGGCAGGTCGGCCACGTCGCTCGCGATCTCCACGCCCCGGATCATGGGCCCGGGATGGGTGACGACCGCGTCGGGACCGAGGAGCGCCGCACGGCGCGAGGTGAGCCCGAACCGTGCGGTGTACTCGCGCAGCGTCGGGACGAACGCGCCGCTGCCGCGCTCGGACTGCAAACGGAGCAGCGACACCACGTCCGCCTTCGGCAACGCGGCGTCGAGGTCGTCGGTCACCTCGACCGGCCATCCCTCGAGCGAGCACGGGAGGAGGCTCCCGGGCGCGACGAGGGTCACCGACGCGCCGAGCGCGTGGTACGCGAGGACCTGGGAGCGCGCCACCCGGCTGTGCCGGATGTCGCCGACCACGACGACGCGCAGCCCCTCGATGGGGCCGCGCACCTGGCGCACCGTGAAGCAGTCCGACAACGCCTGGGTGGGGTGCTCGTGCCACCCGTCGCCTCCGTTCACCACCTTGCAGCGCTTCACCCAGCGGCTCACCTGGACGGGCACGCCCGCCGACGCGTGCCGCACGACGAGGGCGTCCATCCCCATCGCCTCGATGGTCTCGACGGTGTCGCGTACGGACTCGCCCTTCTTCACCGACGAGGCTGCGGCCGAGAACGAGAGCACGTCCGCCGACAGCCGCTTGGCGGCCGTCTCGAAGGAGAGGCGCGTCCTGGTCGAGTCCTCGAAGAAGAGCGTCGCGACGGCCTTCCCGCGCAGCGTCGGGACCTTCCGGACGGGGCGGGTCTCGATCTCCGCGAAGGCCTCCGCGACGCGGAGGACCTCCTCGATGCCGTCCCGCCCGAGGTCCGCGATGGACAGCAGGTGTGTCACTGCAAGGTGCCGATCGTCACGCCGTTCTCCGACACGTCCACCATCTCGTCGCGGCGGGTGGGGAGGTTCTTGCCGACGTAGTCCGGTCGTATCGGGAGCTCGCGGTGACCCCGGTCGACCATGACCGCGAGCTGCACGGCGCGCGCGCGGCCGAAGTCGGTGAGCGCGTGCAGCGCCGCCCGCACGGTCCGGCCGGTGAAGAGCACGTCGTCGACGAGCACGACGACTTTGCCCGTGAGGTCGGCGGGGATCTCGGTCACCGCCTCGGGCAGCACCGGGCGCAGGCCGATGTCGTCGCGGTAGAACGCGACGTCGAGGGTTCCGACCGGGACGTCGACGCCTTCCGCCTCGCGCAGCGTCCCGCTCATCTTCTGGGCGAGGGGCACACCGCCGGTCTGGAGCCCGACGAGCACCACGTCCTCGAGGCCACCGTTGCGCTCGGCGATCTCGTGGGCCATCCGCACCAGGGCCCGCTGGACGTCGCTCCCGGAGAGGACCTGCGTACGGGGGACGAACGTGCGGCCGCGGGTGTGACTGCGCTCGCGTTCGGCCACCGCTCCTCCTGCCCGTACGGGCCTCACGGGACCCGCTTCACGGTCGTCGGAGGACTCTACCGGACTTGGGACGCGATGGTGCTGAGGACGCCGTTCACGAACCCGCCGGACTCCTCGGTGGAGTAGGTCTTGGCGAGCTCGACGGCCTCGTCGAGCACCACGGCGGTGGGCGGCCCTTCCGGCTCGAGCAGCTCCGCGACGGCCATCCGCAGGACGAGCCTGTCGACGACCGCCATGCGGTCGAGCGGCCAGCCGACCGACGCGGCGGCGACCAGGGCGTCTACCCGTTCCCGGTGACGCTCCACCGCGGCGACCAGCCCCGCCGTGAAGCGGTCCGGTGGCACGGCCAGCGCGCCCACGACCGCGGTCGGGCTCTCGCCCTTGAGCTCCGCCTCGTAGAGCAGCCCGAGGGCGCGCTCGCGCGACTGGTGCCGGGTGGGTTCGTCGTTCGGCACGCTCGCCCGTGCCCGTTCCCGGCCCGGTCAGGCCCGGGTCAGGTACTCCCCCGTGCGGGTGTCCACACGGATCAGCTCCCCCGGGCTCACGAACAGCGGCACCTGCACGACGAGGCCGGTCTCGAGCGTCGCGGGCTTGCGCGCGCCGGAGACCCGGTCCCCCTGGATGCCGGGCTCCGTCTCGGCCACCGCCAGCTCCACCGCGGCGGGAAGGTCGATGCCGATGACGTCGGTCCCGTACAGCTGGAGGTGGACGGTGTTGCCCTCCTTCAGGAAGTTGGCCGCGTCGCCGAGCGTCGCCCGGGGCACCTGGATCTGCTCGTAGCTCGTCGAGTCCATGAAGACGTAGTCGTCGCCGTCGCGGTAGAGGAACTGCATCTCGCGCTTGTCGATGATCGCCTGCTCGAGCTTCTCGTCCGCCCGGTAGGTCTTGTCGAGGACCGCGCCGGTGCGCACGTTCTTCAGCTTCGTGCGCACGAACGCGCCGCCCTTCCCCGGCTTCACGTGCTGGAACTCGACGACGGTGAACAGCCCTTCGGGGAGGTCGAGGGTCATGCCGTTCTTCAGGTCGTTGGTGGAGACGGGCATCGGTCCTCTCGTCGCTCCTGTGCTCTCTCTTGCTCTCGTGCGCTTCTTTTGCTCTCGGCTGGTGGTTGCCGCCGTCGGCGGGCGGCCCGCATGGTGGCCGCCACCGCGGTACGCCGACGTCGTGACGCCGACGTTGCGACGCCGCGTGCGACGCCGACGTTGCTACGCCGCGACGGTCTTGGCGAAGTTCGTGAGGGCTCGGCTGCCTGTCCCGGTCACCGCCAAGGTGTCCTCGATCCGGACGCCACCCGTGCCAGGGAGGTAGATACCCGGTTCCACCGTGACCACCATGCCTGCGGCCAGGGTAGCAGTCCCGAGCGGGCTCACTCTCGGGTCCTCGTGGACGTCCAGCCCCACGCCGTGCCCGGTGCCGTGCTCGAAACGGTCGGCCCATCCCGCCTCTGCGATCACCCTGCGGCAGACCTCGTCGAGCTCCTTGCAGCCCATCCCCGGCGCCACGGCTGCGACACCGCGTGCCTGGGAGTCCGCCACGACTTCGAACACCCTTGCGAGCACGCCCTCCGGCTCGCCGCCGACGAAGAAGGTCCGGGTCATGTCCGAGCGGTAGCCGTCGAACGTCGCGCCGAAGTCGACCACCACCGGCTCGCCCCGCCCGATCCTGCGGTCGGTGGGGCTGTGGTGCGGTTTCGCGGAGTTCGGCCCCGCGGCCACGATGGTCCCGAAGGCGCTGCCCTCCGCGCCGTTGCGGCGCACCGCGGTGTCCAGCGCGAGCGCGAACTCGGCTTCCGTCAGCCCGCTCGACAGCACCGGGAGGACCTCGGCCAGCGCGGCGTCGGCGATCGCCGCCGCGCGGGCCATGCGGTCGATCTCCCCCTCGTCCTTCACCTCGCGCAATGCCTCCACCTCGCCGCTCGTCGGGAGGACCTCACCCACCAGCTCCCCCCATCTCCGGCTGGCGTTCCAGCTCACGTGGTCGGCCTCGAGACCGACGCGCCCCGCGCCCGAGACGAACGCCTTCAGGGCGTCGCGCTGCGCGCCGAGGGCTCCGACCATGA
>JASHUY010000009.1 GCA_030039755.1 Acidimicrobiales bacterium | reverse complement strand
CACGGGGGAGATCTGGCCCCTGAACGTCGGCCAGGTCTACACGACCCTCCAGCGCCTCGAGCGCGACGCCCTCGTCGAGTCCGACGACCACGACGAAGAGGTGGGGCCCCAGAAGGCCTTCCGGATCACGAGAGCCGGCCGGGAAGAGCTCGACCGGTGGCTCACCACCCCGCCGGACCTCACCTCCCCCCCACGAGACGAGCTCGTGATCAAGGTGCTCGCGGCGCTCTGCGTCCCGGAGGTCTCGGTGCACGACGTGATCCAGGTGCACCGGCGCTACCTCGTCGAGCTCATGCAGCAGTGGACCCGGCTGAAGGAGGACGAGGCGGACTACGACCTCACCTTCGCCCTGGTCTGCGACGCCGAGCTCTTCCGCGTCGACTCGGTCGTGCGCTGGCTCGACGACGCAGACGGACGACTGAGGCGGGCCGCCCTCGAGCCCCCGCGAGCAACCCCCGGACCCGTCATCCGCCGGAGGCTGGTCGCTCGCAGATGAGCTCTCTCGAGTTGCGGCGGGTGACCAAGGTCTACGGAGGCGGCGGCGGCGAGGTGCACGCGCTCCGCGACGTCTCGCTCGTGGTCGAACGAGGGTCACTCGTCGCGGTGATGGGCCCGAGCGGCTCGGGGAAGTCGACCCTCCTCACGATCGCCGGCAGCCTCGAAGAGCCGACGAGTGGCGAGGTGCTGATCGCCGGCCAGTCGCTCGAACAGATGTCCCGCAACGAAAAGGCGCGTCTTCGGCGCCGCACCGTCGGCTACGTGTTCCAGGACTTCAACCTTCTCGCAGGGCTGAGCGCTGCCGAGAACGTGTCGCTGCCGCTCGAGCTCGACGGGCTCTCCGCCAAGAGGGCGCACGTCGCGGGGATGGCCGCGCTCGACGCGCTCGGACTCGCCGATCGGGCTTCCCACTACCCCGACGAGCTTTCCGGTGGTGAACGCCAGCGTGTCGCGATCGCGCGCGCGATCGTCGGCGAACGGTCGCTGCTCCTCGCCGACGAGCCGTCGGGAGCGCTCGACTCGGTGAACGGCGACGCGGTGATGCGGATGATCCTCGCCGCCTGCCGCCGAGGCGTCGCTGCGGTGGTCGTCACCCACGACGCCCAGCTCGCATCGTGGGCGGACCGGGTAGTCTTCATCAAGGACGGACGCATCGTGGACCAGACGGTTCCACCGCCGACCCCCGAGTCGTTCCTCGCCGACCTGTCGGAGCCCGGCCCCCGCCGGTAGCTCGCGGGCGGTTGTCGGTCCATGAGCCTCCTCGGGGTCCAGACCCTGGAAGGGTCGCGATGAGCACCGGGCTTCTCGACGCGTCCGCTCATGGCCGCCCGGACGACGGGGGAGTGGCTGCCCGGCGCGCGGTCGTCCGCTGGGCGTGGCGGCTCTTCCGGCGGGAGTGGCGCCAGCAGTTCCTGATCTTCGCCCTCATCACCGTCGCCGTGGCCGCGACGATCGTGGGATCGGCCGTTGCGACGGACTCGCCGCAACCCGCCAACTTCGGCTTCGGCACCGCGCAGGACTCCGTGTCCTTCAGCCGGTACGACGCGCACGCCGCGCGCGTCGTCGCCGGCCTCGAGCACCGATTCGGCCGAGTCGAGGTGATCGAGCAGAAGACGGTGTCCGTCCCGGGGTCGATCAACACCTATCAGCTGGTCGCCGAGAGCTCGCACGGGCCCTTCAGCGGACCGATGCTCTCGCTCCTGTCGGGGCGGTACCCGTCGTCGGTGGGCGACGTCGCGGTCACGAGCGGTGTCGCCTCGGTCTTCCACCTGAGGATCGGGGACACCTGGCGGGTGGCCGGCGCCGACCGCAGGGTGGTGGGCATCGTCGAGAACCCCCTGAGCCTCCTCGACGAGTTCGCGCTGCTCGTGCCCGGGCAGGTGAAGGACGCCACACAGGTCACGGCGCTCTTCGACGCCCCGGGCGTCCCGTTGAGCTCGATCGGGCACGACGTCGAAACCCCCGCGACCGTCGCGCGGTCGAACATCTTCAATCCCGAGACGATCTCGCTCGCCGCACTGGTCCTCGGGATGCTGCTCATCGCCCTCGTCTCGGTCGGTGGTTTCACCGTCCTGGCGCAACGTCGTCTCCGGTCGATCGGGTTGCTCGAGTCGACCGGCGCCACCGACCGCCACGTCCGTCTCGTGGTGCGCGCGAACGGCACGATCGTCGGTCTCCTCGGCGCCGTCGCCGGCCTCGTCCTCGGTCTGGTCGCTTGGCTCGCGTACCGGCCAAGCCTCGAGCAGAGCTCGCACCACGTCGTCGGACCGCTCGAGCTGCCTTGGGTGGTGATCGCCTCGGCGATGGCGCTCGCGGTCGTCGCCGCGTACTTGGCCGCCTCCCGACCCGCGCGGGCGGTCACGAAGGTACCCATCGTCGCCGCGCTGTCCGGGCGTCCCGCGCCGCCTCGCCAGATCCACCGCTCGACCATCCCAGGCATCGTCTGCCTCGTCGCGGCATTCCTCCTGTTCGGCTACGCGGGCGGTACCGACAACGGCAACGGGAGCGGCGGCCTGCCCGAGCTGGCGCTCGGGATCCTGTTCCTCGTCCCCGGCCTCGTCCTCCTCGCGCCGTTCTTCCTCTCCCTGGCGGCACGCCTTGGCCGGCCAGCGCCGATCGCGACGCGTCTCGCGTTGCGCGACCTCGCGCGGTACCGGGCGAGGTCGGGCTCGGCGCTCGCAGCCATCAGCGTCGGAGTTCTCGCAGCCGTGATCGTGATGCTCGCCGCCGCTGCGCGATACGGCAACGTGCTCGACTACGCGGGCCCGAACGTGTCGTCGAACGAGCTCGTCCTCCACACGAGCTCGCCCCCACAGGGCGCGAAGATCGTGACGCGCAGACCGACAGGGAAGCTCGTCGCGGTCACCAACCCTCAGCTGGAGACCGCAACCCCCGCGCAGCTTTCCTCGAGCGCGGAGAAGATCGCGAAAGGGCTCGGTGCGCGGCTCGTCGCGCTCGAGATCCCAGACGCCGGGCTCGCCGGGACCCACATGGGCCGGAATTGGAGCGGCCCCGTCTACGTCGCCACCCCCCAGCTGCTATCGGCGTTCGGGATCAGGGCCTCGCACATCGACCCGAACGCGGACATCCTCACCTCGCGCCCCGGCCTCGCCGGCGTGTCGGGCCTCGACTTGGCGTACGGCCCGGGTGACGGCCCCACGGGACACGGCGGTCCCCCGACACCTTCGTCGTCGAATTGCACGGCGGCGGCCCATTGCCTCGCCAAGCCGGTCATCCAGGAGGTCGGTGCGCTCCCGTCGGGGACGTCCGCGCCGAACACCGTGATCACCGAGCACGCGATGAAGGAGTTCCATCTGACCGCGACGACGACAACATGGCTGATCCAGGGCGCTCAGCCCTTCAGCGCGACGCAGATCGCAAGTGCGCAGCTCGCCGCGTCGACGGCGCAGCTCTCCGTCGAGTCGAAGAACGACCAGCCCACCTCCACAGCCGTGACCGGATGGGCGACGATCTTCGGGATCGTGATCGCCCTCGGCGTGCTCGGAATGTCCGTCGGCCTCGTACGGAGTGAGACGGCAGGCGACCTTCGGACGCTCACGGCCACCGGCGCGTCCACCTTCACCCGCCGCACGCTGACCGCCGTGACCGCCGGCGCCTTGGGGCTCCTCGGTGCGCTCCTGGGAACGCTCGGCGGCTACGTCGGGATGATCGGGTGGCTCCGAAGCAACTCCTTGAACGGAGGGATCGCCGCGCTCGGCAACATCCCCGTCACCGACCTTCTGCTGGTCCTTGTCGGCATGCCCGCGTTCGCCGCGGTCGTCGGCTGGCTGTTTGCAGGGCGTGAGCCGGCGGCCATGGCACACCGGCCGATCGAGTGACCCAACGGGGCAAGCTCGGATCCGCATCCCGCGTGTCACCACGACATCGTCGAGCTTCTCCTTGGCGCGCTCCGCGCGCGTGTTGACGACCTCCGCGCTTGTTGACGACCTCCGCGCTTGTTGTCGACCTCCGCCCGCATGAGAAGCTGAGAGCGGAGGCGCTCGCCTGCCGGGCCCGTCCCCGCTCTGCGGGATCCGGCGACAGGCGCGTGCCGATCGCGCGTCGCAGGAGGTGGAGACATGCAGCTCGATGCGATTGGTGTGCTTCACCCCGGCGAGATGGGCGCCGCAGTCGGCGGTGTCCTCGCCGGTGCACATCCGGTGTGGTGGGCTTCCGCCGGACGGAGTCCGGCGTCCGCCCGCAGGGCGTCCGCTGCCGGACTGATCGACGCCGGATCGGTCGAGTCGATCCGCGACGGATGTTCCCTGATCATCTCGATCTGCCCGCCCGAGTTCGCACTTGACGTCGCGCGCCAGGTATCCGGGTTCCAGGGCGTGTACCTCGACGCGAACGCCATCGCTCCGGCGACGGCTCGCGAAGTGGCATCGCTGATCGAAGATGCCGGCGGGCGGTACCTGGACGGCGGGATCATCGGTGCCCCGCCCACCCCGGGCTCGCCGCGCACCCGCCTCTACCTGTCGGGGCCGGATGGCGCGAAGATCTCCCAGCTCTTCGCAGGTACCCGGGTGGACGCCCGCGTCGTCT
>JASHUY010000053.1 GCA_030039755.1 Acidimicrobiales bacterium | reverse complement strand
CGGCTCGCCGCGCTCGACGTCAACTACCGGCCAATCGACGGGCCCACGCCCGGCCAGGCGCGGACCTGGCGACGCCCCGGCGTCAGGGGCTCCAGGCTCTGAAGACCCGCGGGCGCCCACGCGCGCCGACGCGTCACGGGCGGTCGAGCATCCGCTGCCAGGCGAGCTCGGTCCCCATCGCGAGGCACCCGTCGGCGACCGCGTCTTCGCCGAGCGCGCTCATGACGACCGACGGCGCGAACGGGACGATCCGCTCCAGGGCGTGCGCGACCTCACCGGCGAAGCCGGGAGCCCGGCCGATCCCGCCTCCGAGGACGATCAGCTCGGGGTCGACCACGGCGACGACGGAGGCGACCGCCCTCGCGATGAGCTGCACCTCCGTGGCCACGATCTGCGCGGCGCGAGCGTCACCGGCCGTCGCCGCGGCGAAGACGTTGCGCGAGGATCCCGCACGGGCCAGACCGGCGCGGCGCGCCGCCCTCACGACGGCCGGCGCCGCGGCCGCACCTTCGAGCTCGCCGTGCCGGCGCACGGTCGAGGCGCTGGGGTCCGCACCCGGCGCGCCGATCGGGAGATAGGAGATCTCGCCCGCTGCGCCGTGGAAGCCGCGGTGCAGCCGGCCCTCGATGATGAGGCCCATGCCGATCCCCGTCCCCACGCTCACGAAGCAGAACGTCCGCACCCCGCGGCCGTGGCCGAAGTCGCGCTCGGCGAGCGCGGCGAGCGAGACGTCGTTCTCCACGCGGGTGGACCGGCCGAGCGCTTCCCGGAGCGCATGGACGACTCCCGGCCGTCCCCAGCCCGGCAGGTTGTGCGACGCGACGAGCGGGCTGCCGTCCTGGTCGAAGACGCCGGGGCTTCCGACGACCACCTGGGTGATCCGGCTCCGTCGTACCCCTGCTTTCTTCTCGAGCTCTTCGGCCAACGCGACGAGCTCCGCGACCATGCTCTCCGCACGTGCCGCCCGCACGCGGTGCGCCCCGCGGGCTCGCACGACACCGGTGATGTCCGCGATCGCACCGCGCAGGTACTCACGGCCGACGTCGAGCCCGAGCACGAAGCCCGCCTCGGGACGGATCTCGTAGAGCGGCGCGGCGGGTCCGCGCACGCCCATCCGAAGACCCGCGACCCTCACGAGGCCGTCGCGCCTGAGCGCGGAGATCGCCACCCCGACGGTGGGCTTGGAGAGGCTGGACGCCCTCGCGAGCCCGGCGCGCGAGGCGGGCCCTTCCGTACGGAGCACCTCGAGCATGAGGCGCTCGTTCATCGCGCGCATCAGCTGGGGCCGCGCACCCCGCTGCACCGGCGCGGGATCCTGCCCACCGTGCCGCGGGGAAGGCGAGCGCGCAGCAGCATTGCCGACCACGTCCGTCACGGGACTGAGCTTGCCCCCTTCGGTGCGAAAAGAAAAGGACGGTTACCGAAACAACTTCGGCGCATCAAGGCGTCGGGCTCGCCGCGGACCGCTGGCGAGGCCCCGCCTGGCGTGGAGGCGGCCGGAACGAGTCCCGGGCGAGCGCTCGGGCGATCCGGACCGCGCCGTCCACCGAGGCGCGCGTCGCGACGCGCACCGAGGGCCCGTCGATGAGCTCCCGGATCGTGCGGACCGTGGCCGCGGACAGCCGCGGGTGTCCCGAGCCGAGACCACCCGCCACGACGACCGGCACGGGCGCGGGATGGACGAGCGAGGTCGCGACCGAGGCGACGAGCTCGGCCAGGTGGCGTGCGGCGGAGGCGCAGATGGCGTCGGCCGCCGGGTCTTGCGCGTCGAGCACCGCCGGCGCGAGCGCGGCCCAGTGCGCGGGAGCGGGCTCCTCGTGGAACCGCGCGAGGAGCTCCGGCACCGACGCCCCGTCGAACACGTCGCCGAGCGGGCCGAGCGGCTCGTGGCGCTCGTGGCGCCGGCAGAGCTCGCGCAGCGCCTCGCGGACGACCCAATAGCCGCTTCCTTCGTCGCCGACCAGGTACCCCCAACCGCCCGCCTGTTCCTCGCTGTCTGTCAGCACGCCGATCGCGATCGATCCGGTCCCGGCGACGAGTGCGATGCCCGAGTCGAGGTCGTGGGCGGCGAGGACGAGCCGGGCGTCGTTGACGACGACGATCGGCACGTCGCCGTTGCGGACGCCGGGCGCCCCGTGGGCGGCGAGCACCGCGCGAAGACGCGCCTCGACCCATTCGACCTCGAGGTCGTCGCCACTTCCCGAGGTGCCGACGCACAGCGCGTCGAGCACCGGAAGCTCACCCCGCACGCCGAGCTCGGAGACGACGTCGTCGAGGACGCGCGCCGCGGCGCGCCGGCCCACCGCGGTGAGGCTGGCGCTCGGTCCTGAGGCGGAGGCGATCGTCTCGCCGTCCTCGTCGAGGAGGGCCCTCGTACGGGTCCCACCGATGTCGATCCCGACGACCCTCACGACGGGTGCCTTCCGCCGCGACCCCGCTCGCGGACGGTGGTGCGGGCCGGGTTCGCCGTCACCGTCAGATGCCCGCCTCGGACGCGGGATCGAAGAACTGGAGGCGCGTCACGTCGAGCGAGAAGGCCGTCCTCTCCCCGATCTTCGGGCTCAGGGAGGGATCGACCCTGGCCACGCACGTCGACGCGATCCTGCTCGCGAGGTCGAGCGGATCGTGGCCGTCGGCGTCGGGGCTCGCGCTCGGCGCGTCGAGTGAGAAGTGGACGAGCACGTCGGAGCCGAGCGCCTCGACGAACTCCACCCTCCCCTCGAGCCGCGGGCCGGTCCCGGCACCCGGTCCGATGGAGAGGTGCTCCGGCCGGAACCCGACGACGACCGCCGCCCCGCGGTAGGCGGCCAGCCCCGGTCGTGCGGACTGGACCGTCGCCGGCAGCTCCAGCCGCTGGTGGCCGAGGACGATCTCGGCTCCTGTGGGCGCGAGCGTCGCCTCGAAGAGGTTCATCGGCGGGCTCCCGATGAAGGAGGCGACGAAGACGTTCGTCGGGTGGTCGTAGAGCGCTTGGGGCTCGTCGCACTGCTGGAGGACCCCGTCGCGGAGCACCGCGACGCGGTCTCCCATCGTCATGGCTTCGACCTGGTCGTGCGTGACGTACAGGGTGGCGACCCCCAGCCGGCGCTGGAGCGACGAGATCTCGGCGCGCATCTGGACCCGCAGCTTGGCGTCGAGGTTGGACAGCGGCTCGTCCATCAAGAAGGCGGCCGGCTCCCTCACGATCGCGCGACCCATGGCCACACGCTGGCGCTGGCCACCGGAGAGCTGCGCAGGCCGGCGGTCCAGCCAGCTGGTGAGCCCGAGGGTCTCGGCGGCCGTCTCCACACGCCTGCGGATCTCGTCCTTCGACATCTTGCGCAGCTTGAGGGGAAACGCGATGTTCTCTGCGACGCTCAACTGGGGGTAGAGCGCGTAGTTCTGGAACACCATCGCGACGTCCCGGTCGCGCGGCGACGCGTCGGTCACCACCCTCCCGCCGATGCGGATCGTGCCCGCGGTGATCCGTTCGAGCCCCGCCACCATGCGCAGCGCCGTGGTCTTCCCACATCCGGATGGACCGACGAGGACGAGGAACTCCGCGTCGTGCACGTCGAGGTCGAGCTCGTCCACCGCGACGGTGCCGTTCTGGAACACCTTGGTCACTTTCTCCAGCTCGATCGCGGCCATCTTCCCTGCCCGTCGTGGACCTCTGCGAGAGGATAGCCATTCGGAAGGTCTCTTGCTGGTTTAGCAGATTCAACCTTGCACTGGAAAGCTTCTTGTCATATACTTCGTCCCGCGCTCCACCGGAGCGACGCAGGTTCGCCGGGCGTCCCGGCATGAACGCGGAGAATCGAAGCAGGGGGAGAAACATGACCTCAGACTCACTGGGCGGGCGACGGTGGAGGAAGGGTCCGCTGGTACCGCTGTGCGCCGCCGCGTTCGGCGTCGCCGCGATGCTGGGAGCAGCGGTGCCGATCGCGTCGGCGAGCTCGACCACCCTCACCATCTGGCTGATGACGGGCGAGATCACAGCCAAGGTGTACGGCGCGGTCAACAAGGCGTTCGAGGCGCAGCATCCGGGCGTGACCGTCAACGTCGAGATCCAGCAGTGGTCGGGCATCACGACAAAGCTCGACACGGCGCTCGCCAGCAGCTCGCCTCCCGACGCGACCGAGATCGGGAACACCGACGTGCCCGAGTACGCGGCCTCCGGCGGGCTGGTCAACCTGAAGTCGATCGAAGGCAAGATCGCGATCGGGTCGGGCAAGTGGCTGGGAGGGCTGGAGCAGCCCGCCGAGTACCAAGGCGGCCTCTACGGCATCCCGTTGCTCGCAGGCGACCGGGTCGTCCTCTACAACGAGAACATGTTCAAGGCCGCCGGCATCGCCTCGGCGCCCACGAGCGAGAGCCAGCTCCTCGCGGACGGGAAGAAGCTGGAAGCGGAGTTCAGCTCCACGAAGGACTACTCGGCGCTGTACTTCCCCGGAAAGTACTGGTACGCGGCGGTCACCATGGTCTGGGACCACGGAGGGAGCATCGCGTACTACAAGGACGGGAAGTGGACCGGGGACTTCGCCAGCCCGAACAGCCTCGCCGGCCTGGACGAGTTCCGCACCGTGCAGCAGGCGCTCTCCACCCCCGCGTCGCGGACCGCCAACACCACACTGCCGACACAGGACGCGGTCTTCGCCAAGACACAGGCGGGGATGATCGTCGGCGGTGACTGGGAGGTGGCGGCGATCGAGAAGGACAATCCGAAGCTGAAGGGCCACATCGGCGAGTTCGCCTTCCCGAGCTACAAGGGCGGTCCTGCACCGGTCTTCCTCGGAGGCTCGGACATCGCGGTCCCGAAGAACAGCCCGAACCGGGCGCTGGCGGAGGACTGGGTCGAGCTCATGACGAGCAACAAGTACCAGACCTTGATGTACCAGGACGACAACCTGATCCCGAACAACACGAGCCTTTCGGGCATCGGTGCGAGCAGCCCGGTCATGAAGACCTACCTCGAGGCCGCGGCGAACAGTTACGGCACGCCGGCAGCTCCGGGGTGGGCGGTGGTGACAGGCGGTGACGAGATCACGAGCTTCTTCTCGAACATCGCGCAGGCTTCTTCGTCGAGCCAGGTGGAGTCGATCGCCAAGCAGTTCGACAGCTACCTCGACACAGCCCTGAACAAGCCCTGAACCTGAACCACCACTGAACAAGACGGCCTGGTCCCGATAAGGGAGACTGGACCCCATGGTTGCGATCGAACCGAAGCCTCTTTCCGGGGCTTCGGTTCGGCGCGCCGGGGGTGAGTCGGGACCGGGCGGTCGCGGCCCTGTCGGCCGCCTGAGGGCGCGATTCGACTGGATGCCCTACTGGTTGCTCGCGCCGTCGGCGGCGCTCATCGTCCTTTTGATCGGCTACCCGATCGTCCGGCTCTTCGAGACGTCGTTCCAGGTGCTGACGCTGGACCAGCTGTTCAGCCACAAGACGATCTGGAACGGGGTCGACAATTACCGGACGATCTTCACGAGCACGTCCTTCTGGGACTCGGTGCTCCGGACGGTGCTCTTCACCGGCGCGTGCGTGGTCGGCACGATGGTCGTGGGCATGGCGGTGGCCCTGGCGCTCAGTCGGCTGAGCAGGCTCGTGCGGGGCGCGGTCTCGGTCGCCATGGTGCTCGCCTGGGCGATGCCGCCCATCAGCGCCGCGATCGTCTGGCAGTGGCTCTTCGCCAACCAGTACGGCGTCGTCGACTGGGTCCTCACGGAGCTGCACCTCGGCACATTCCAGAACTTCGACTGGACGGGACAGAACGCGCTGCTCGCGTTCGTCGTCATCACGATGATGATCGTCTGGCAGGCGGTCCCCTTCGTGGCGCTCAGCCTGTACGCGGGGATCACCCAGGTTCCCCAGGAGCTGTACGAGGCTGCCCGGGTGGACGGGGCCGGTGCCTGGGCGCTGTTCCGCCGGGTCACCGTGCCGCTGCTCACGCCGATCATCGGGCTGCTCGTGATCTTGTCCGTGATCTGGGACTTCAACGTCTTCACCCAGATCTGGGTGCTCACGCAAGGGGGCCCGAACGGCGGGACCGAGACCCTCGGGGTCTGGTCCTACGTGACGGCCTTCTCGGCCAACACATTCGGAGTCGGCGCCGCTGCATCGGTGGTCTCGATGTTCCTGGTCGCGGTCATGTCCTTCTACTACGTCCGCGTCCTCGTTCGCAGCGGTGAGGTTCGATGAGCGTCGTGTCCCCTGCGAGCCGCTGGGTGCCGACGGTCGCCCCTGCGCCCAGCGCGCCGCGCACCTCCGCGCGCCACGAGACCAAGGAACGGCGTTCGAGACGGGCCCTCGCCGGTGCCGGGGCGCTCAACGTCGCAGCGCTGGTCTTCTTCGTGGTCACCCTCTTCCCCGTCTACTGGATGGTGCTGACCGCCTTCAAGCCCACGGGGGACATCATCACCCCGACCCCGGACTTCTCGCCGTTGCACCCCACGATCGCAGGGTTCGTCGACGCGATCCACAAGCCGTTCTTCTGGGACTACGTCAGCAACACCGTGATCGTCTCGGTCGCAACCGTCGCGATCTCGCTGGTCGTCGGGGTCCTCGCCGCGCTCGCGCTCTCGAGGTTCCGTTTCAAGGGGCGGAAGACGTATCTGATCGTCCTGCTCGCGATCCAGGCGGTCCCTCAGACGGCCTTGGTCATCCCGCTGTTCTTCACCCTGCAGACGCTCCACCAGTTGAACGAGCTGCTCGGCCTGACCGGCACCTACGTGATCTTCGACCTGCCGTTCACCGTCTGGATGCTGCGCGGGTTCGTCCAGTCCGTGCCCGCGGACATCGAAGATGCCGCGATGGTCGACGGCTGCTCGCGGCTGGGCGCCTTCCGCCGCGCGCTGCTCCCGCTGATCGCTCCCGGGATGGTCGCGACGTCCATCTTCGCCTTCATCCAGGCGTGGAACCAGTACTTGTTCGCCGACGTCTTCATGCAGTTGAACACGCGCTACACGCTCACGGTGTGGCTGCAGTCGTTCGAGACCAACCGGGGCACCGACTACAGCGGCCTCATGGCCGGGTCGGTCCTGTACACGTTGCCGGTGGTGCTCCTCTTCGTGCTCGTGCAGCGCAAGGTGGTGTCCGGGCTTGCGTCAGGGGCGGTGAAGGGTTAGCGGGGTCTCGCGGTCCGGGGAGCTCCGGTCACCCGAGGAGGTCGGTGGGGTCGAAGACGGCGCGGCCCGCGACGACGGTCGCGACGGTCTCCAGCTCGTCGTCGAGCACCACGAGGTCGGCGGGGGCCCCGGGGGCGATCGTCCCCAGCCCGGAGAGACCGGTGAGCGTGGTCGGGACGGGGGAGCACCGGAGCAGCGCGCGGGCGGGGATGTCGCTCGCGGCACGCAGCGCCTCCTCCAGGGGGACCCGCGCCTCCCGCACCGCGTGACGGACCGCCGCGTCCATGGTGAGGGCGCTGCCGGCGAGCGTGCCGGGGTCGGACGCGAGCGTGACCTTCGTACCGGAGAGCACGGCGTCCAGCCGGCCGAGCGCGAGCGGCCCCGGTGGCATCCCGGCTGCGGCCGTCGCGTCGGTGACGAGCACCATCCGGTCCCCCGCGGCTGCGGCGACGATCCCGACGATCGCAGGATGCACGTGGTGCAGGTCGCAGATGATCTCGACGGTCGCCCGCCCGTCCGACAGCGCCGCCCCGACGAGCCCCGGAGCGCGGTGGTGGAGCGGCGCCATCGCGTCGAAGAGGTGCGTCACGTGGGAAGCGCCCGCGTCGAAAGCCGCGCTCGCGCACCCGTAGCCGGCGTCGGAATGCCCGAGCGAGACGACGACCCCGGCGTCGACGCACTCGGCGATGAGCGCGTCTGCGCCGTCGAGCTCCGGTGCGAGCGTGACCATCCGGACGGTGCCACCGCCGAGCTCGAGGAGGCGGGCGAGCTCGGCCGGGTCCGGCCGGCGGACCTGGTCGGGGTCCTGCGCGCCGGCGCGGGCCGGGGAGATGAACGGGCCTTCCAGGTGGCAGCCGAGGACCCGGGACCCAGGGGCCGCCCCTTCGATCGCGGGGTGCCCGGCCATGCGGGGCGCGGGGTCGAGACCCGGCCCCCTGCGAGCCGCGCGCGCGACGCCTTCGACGCTCGCGCAGAGCCGTTCGGGACGGTCCGAGACGGTCGTCGCGACGAGGGACGTGGTGCCGTGGCGCGCGTGGAACGCGGCGATCTCGCCGACAGCCGCCTCGACGTCGTCGGCGCGCGCGGCGTTCACCTGCCGTCCGGCACCGCCGTGGACGTGCACGTCGACGTAGCCTGGCGCGAGCACGTGGTCGCCGAGCGCCACCACCCTGCCCGGCGTGGCGTCCGAGCCACGGTCTCCGGCTCGCGACACCGAGACGATCGTGCCGCCGGCCACGTCGACCCACACGGTCGCCGCCCGGAGCGGGCCATCGGGCAGGAGCACGCGTGACCCGGCGAGGCCGAGGAGCCGTCCCTCCGTTCCCGCCCCCGCCGCACCGACCCGCGCGGCGTCGCGGTTCACGTCGCGGTGACCTTCACGAGCCCGAGCGGCCGGTCGGGGTCGAGACCCAGGTGCACGGCGGTCCCGTACGCGAGCTGTTGGCCGCGCAGCACGGCGAGGACGGGTGCGAGCATCTCCGGCGCGGCCGCGTCCCAGCCGCAGACCGAGCCCGCCACCGGGCCGAGAAGCCGGACGTGAGCCCCCCGCGTCTCGAGCTCGCCGCACAGCTCGAGGACGTCGTCCGCCGCCGGGCCCGGGTGCACGAAGGCGAGCACGCGGATGCCGCTCGACGCGAGCGCGATGGGCCCGTGGCGGAGGTCGGCGGCAGAGAACGCGGTGGCGAGCAACGACGACGTCTCCTGGAGCTTCAAGGCGGTCTCCTCGCTCGCCCCGTACAGCAGCCCCCGTGCGACGATCGCGAGCCGCCGCGCGTCGTCGAGCCACTCGACGAGCCTGCGCATCGGCGCGGGGTCCTCGAGCACCCTCGCCGCCTGGTCCGGGAGCGCGCGCCACGCGGCGGCTCCGGGATCCGCGCCGGCCGCCGCGGCGAGCATCGCGAACCCGACGAGCTCCGCCGTCACGGTCTTGGTCGCCGGCACGGCGCGTTCTTCGCCCGCGCCGAGGTCGACGACGCCATGGGCGACGGTGGCGAGCGGGCTCGACGGGTCGTTCGTGAGGGCGACGGTCCGCGCGCCGGCCGCCGCGGCGCGCTCGAGGTAGGTGGTGATCTCAGGGGTGCGGCCCGACTGGCTCACGCCGATGACGAGGTAGCCGGAGAAGTCGACCTCCGTCCGGTAGAGGGTCTGGACGCTCGGCGAGGCGGACGCGACGGGACGGTGCGTGGACATCTCGAGGAGGTAGCGACCCGTGGTCGCCGCGTGGTCCGAGGACCCGCGCGCCACGATCACGGTGCCGGCGATCCCCTGGAGCAACGGGGCGACCCCGCGGATCACGTCGTCGCGTCGATCGACGAGGGCCGCCAGGCGATCGGGCTGCTCGGCCATCTCGGCGGCCATGATCGCGCCGTCCACCGGTAGGAACCCTACCAGTTGGACGCGGCGCGGCTCGCGGGGCTCCGTTCAGGTCACGACGAGCGAGCCGTCCTCGGCGAGCTCGAACGCGCCCCACGCGACCTCCCACGGGTAGCCGTCGGGATCGGCGAAGTAGCCCGAGTACCCGCCCCAGGAGGTGTCCTGCGCGGGCTTGAGCAGTTCGCCGCCGGCGCGCAGCGCGCTCGCGAGCACCTCGTCGACCTCTTCGCGGGTACGGACGTTGTGCGCGAGCGTGATCCCGCCGAAGCGCGACCGGGGCACGTCGAATCCCGGCGCGATGTCCTCGGCGAGCGATCGGAAGGGGAAGAGCTCGAGGATGGTGCCCCGCAACTGGAAGAAGACGATGCCGTCCTCCGGACTGCGGGTCGTCGGGAGCCCGAGGCCCTCCGCGTAGAACCGGGTCGAGCGCGCGAGGTCCTCCACCCCGAGCGCCACGATCGAGATCCGAGGCTCCACCGGGTTCACCTCCGTCATGTCGGCGCCCCGTGCCGTCAGGTGGCGGGGGCGGTGGCAATCATGGCTCGGCGTGGCGACGCTCAGGGCAGGGGTGTAGGCCGTGGCGGCGGTCGCGGCGAACGTGAGGACGGGGAGGCGGGCCGTTGCAGCGTCGCGGCAAGGGTGCAGGCGAGCGTGAGGGCGAGGGTGCGGACCGTGCAGGGACGACAGGACCGGCATGTCGGAAGATGGCGCTGGCCCCGGTGGCTGCCGCCCCCCAAGGTGCTGCTCGTCGTCGTGATCGTCGTCGCCTTCGGCCTGCTCCTCTACCGGATCCGCGGCGACCTCGACACCGCGTTGCACCGCGTGCGCGTCGGCGGGCTGGTCTGGCTGCCCGCCGCGTTCGCCGCGGAGGGGGTGTCGTTCTTCGCGTACGCCCTCGTGCAGCGTCGCCTTCTCGTGGCAGGCGGCGCGCACATGCCGCGGCGCACGGTGGCGACCCTCGCCGTCGCCGCCACCGGCATCTCGAACCTGGTCCCCGGCGGCACCGCCCCCTCGAGCGGGTGGCTCGTCAGCCAGTACCGCCGCTACGGGGTGCCGCTCCCCCTCGCGCTGTGGGCGGTCCTCGCGGGAGGGTTCACCGCCGGGATCTCCGTGCTGTTCCTGTGCCTCGTGGGGGCGGGGGTGGCAGGGCTGCTCGGTCCGGGGTCGTTCGTCGGCCTGCTGGCACTGGTGGTCGCCGCAGCGGCGGCGGGCGTGCTCGTCGCCCACCATCTCGCGGCCGTCCGGGGGTGGCTCGCCCGCGAGCGCCGCCTGCCCGGTTTGCGCCTGGCGAGACGCGCGATCCGGGACGCCGGCGACGTCGCGCAGTTCCGTGCGACGATCCCCGGCGGCGTCGAGATCTACGTCCTCAGCGTCGCCAACTGGATCCTCGACGTCGCGGTGCTGGCGACCGGGTTCGCGATCGTCGCGTTGCCGGTCCCGTGGAGGGCTCTGTTGTTCGCGTACGCGGCGTCGCAGATCGCGGGGGCCCTCGCCCCGGTCCCGGGCGGCATCGGCTTCGTCGAAGGCGGGATGATCGGCGCGCTCACCCTGGCGGGCACCCCGGCGGGAGATGCGGTCGTCGCGACGGTCGTCTACCGCCTCGTGACCACCCTCGGGATGGCCGCGATCGGGAGCCTCGCAGTGTTCCTGGTCCACCGGCGTTCGCCGACGCCCGTGCGGCTCAGCGGCGAGGCGGCGGCGATCGCGAGGCGCGCCAGAGCCGACGAAGACACCGGGAGCCCCGACGCGGACGACGAAAGGCCGGAGCCGGAGCCGCCCGACGCACCGGGCCGGGGCTCGTGAGTCGAGCGGGCCGAGCGGGTCAGGCGGAGTCGGCGCGGCGGGCCACGAAGACGGGGATCGCGCGCGCGGTCTTCTCCTGGTACTCGGCGTAGGGCGGGTATGCCGCGACCGCGCGCGCCCACCACTCGGCCTTCTCCTCGCCGGTGACCTCGCGCGCGACGGCGTCGAACGGCTCCGGCCCGTCTTGGAGCACGAGCGCGGAAGGGTCGGCCTTGATGTTCCAGTACCACTGGGGGTTGTCCGGCGCGCCGCCCTTGGAGGCGACGAGCGCGTACTCGCCGTCGTGCTCCACGCGCATGAGCGCGAACTTGCGGATCTTGCCCGATCTCGCCCCGCGCGCCGTCAAGACCACGATCGGGAGCCCGGTGTCGCGCAACGTGTTCGCACGCGTCCCGCCCGAGCGCTCGTACTCGGCCACCTGGTCGCGTACCCACTGCGCCGGTGACGGCTCGTACTCCCCGGTGAGGGGCATGGACAGACCTCCTTGGCTCGAAGGCGCGGTTCGTCGACCCCGGTACCCTATCGACCCCAGGCTCCGCAGCCGCCGGGCCGGCAGCTCCGCGTGCTCGTCCTTGCGCAGGCGAGAGGCCATCCGTGCGCCGGTAGGATCCTCCGTCGTCCGAGCGGCGCCCCGGGAAGGGCTCAGAGGCCGAGAGACCGCGCCGGAAGAGGTGGCGTCGTGGGAGCGGAAGAGATCCAGCGGGTCGGCGTAGTCGGTTGCGGGCTCATGGGCTCGGGAATCGCGGAGGTCTGCGCTCGTGCCGGTCGTTCGGTCGTCCTCGTCGAGGTGGACGCCCGTGCGCTCGCGCGGGGGAGGAGCCGCATCGAGGCGTCGCTACGACGCGCCGCGTCAGCCGGCAAGCTGAGCGAGGACGAGTGCGGCGAGACCCTGGCGCGCATCGAGCTCGGCACCGACATCGGCGCGTTGGGCGACCGTCAACTCGTCGTCGAGGCCGTCGTCGAGGCCGGCCCTGAGAAGGTCCGCGTCTTCGAGGCGCTCGACAAGGTGGTGGAGGCGCACGACGCCCTGCTCACGTCCAACACGTCCTCCATCCCCATCGTGAAGCTCGCGACGGCGACCCAACGGCCGGAACAGGTGGTCGGCCTTCACTTCTTCAACCCGGTGCCGGTCATGCCGCTCGTCGAAGTCGTCGCGTCGCTCCTCAGCTCCGAGGAGTCGGTCGGTCGCGCCGAGGGCTTCGCCGTGGACGCGCTGGGCAAGAGCGCCATCCGGTCGAAGGACCGTGCGGGGTTCGTCGTCAACGCGCTCCTGATCCCCTACCTGCTGTCGGCCATCCGCATGGTGGAGTCCGGCTTCGCGTCCCCCCGGGACATCGACGCAGGCATGGTGGAGGGCTGCGCGCACCCGATGGGCCCGCTCGCGCTGGCCGACCTCATCGGGCTGGACACGACGGCCGCGGTGGCCAACTCCCTCTACGAGGAGTTCAAGGAGCCGCTCTACGCCCCACCGCCGCTCCTCGCGCGGATGGTGGACGCAGGCCTTCTCGGGAGGAAGGCCGGCAGGGGCTTCTACGACTACACCGACGGCGGCGAGGTCGAGGGCTGACGGCTCCCGGCGGCCGCGCTCAGTCGGTCCAACGCAGGGCGAGGAGCGCGACGTCGTCGGCCACGACGCCGTCGGAGAGCGACGCGACGACTGCGTCGAGCAGCCGCTCGGGGGTCCCGTACTCGACCGCCGCCGCAGCAGCACGCAAGCGGTCCAGCCCTGTGTCGAGGGGCTCGCCGCGTCGCTCGACGAGGCCGTCCGTGTAGGCGAGCATCGACGCGCCTCGTGGGACCTCCACGGTGAGCGGTACGTACTGCACCGTCTGCGCGACGCCGATGGGCGTCCCCGGTTCCATCTCGACGAAGTGCGCGTCTCCGCCGGACACGACGAGAGGCGGCAGGTGACCGGCGTTCACCACGGTCAGACGGTGGTCCGGGACGTCGACGTGGCCGAGGAGGACGGTGGCGAAGTGGCCGTCGCGCCCGATGTCCAAGAGCCCGCTGAGCTTGTGGAGGATCGTCTCGGCGTCGTCGCCCTGCGCCGCGTAGGCACGGATCGCGTAGTGGAGCGAGGCCATGATGTTCGCCGCGGGCACGCCGCGGCCCGACACGTCGCCGATCGCGAAGATGAACGACCGTTCGTCGCAGCGGATGACGTCGTACCAGTCGCCGCCGACGTCCGCCGACGCGTCCCCCGGGACGAAGCGCGCCGCGAGCTCCACTCCCGGCACCACGGGCAGCCGCTTCGGCAGGAGGGCCGTCTGGAGCGTCTGGGAGATCGACCGCTGCTCCGCGTAAAGCCGCAGGTTCTCTCGCGCCAGGTACTCGGCCAGTCGGCGCCGGCGCATCAGCCACTCGGTCATGACCACCGCGGCGACCAGGAAGACGGCGCCGAGCGCGCCGATGACCCAGGGCAGCGCGGGGAGCACGCCACCGCCGAGAGGCCCCTGCGCCGACGCGACGATGTCGAGGGTGGTCGTGCCGAAGGGGACGCGCACGCTCGTGGTGGGGCCGTTCAGCGGAGGGGGTGTCGTCGCTTCGAGCAGGTGGCTCGCCACCGGACGGCGCCCGAGGTAGAGGGCGAACTCGAGGTCGTGGAAGGCCGACGCGGCAGGAGCGGCGGCGCGACGGCCGGCGGGGAACTCCGTTTGGGCGAGCACGACGTAACGCGGCGTGGTGCCGATGCTCTCGACCGCGAAGCCGATGTGCCGGGGGGAGCGGGCCATGAGGTCGACCACCGTCAAGGTGTCGGGCGCGGGGATCCGCGCCACGGTCGACTCGAGCGCCCGGGGGTCTGTCCCGAAGGTCGAAGGCGGGCCGGTCGCGAGCAGCTCCTCGGGGCTGGCGCCGGAGAGCCGCCACAGCGAGAGGGAGACGAAGAGGTGCGCCGAGCCCGGTCCGACCTCCGCGGCGACGTAGTGCTCGACGTCGGCGGCGTCGCCGTGGCTCGTGTCCGCGATCTCGACCGCGGTGGTGAGCGGTGTGCGGAACGTGGGGACCACTTCGTCGACCACGACCCCGGCGTCGTCCGCTTGGAGGTGCAGGAGGCGCGACTGGGTGTGCGAGTTGACGATGCTCGTCAGCCAGACGAGCGAGGCCACGACGATGGCGCCCACGACACCGACGACGATGCTGACCAGGTGGACCGACCGGTCCCTCTCGGGTCGCCCTCGGGGCGCGGGACGTAGGACGCCGCCGGACCGTGCGACGGTTTTCCCAGGTGGCGGAGCGGATGGACCATCCGCAACGGACATTGCGATGCGGTCCGTGATGACCGCCACACTACCGAGGGTGCAGCACCTGTTGGGGTCGTGGGTCCGCGTGCGCGTGGGTGGGTCCGGTAGCGTCGAACCCCGTGGCTCGCGCAAACCCGGCCTCCGTGGCCGTCGCCTATTACTCCATGGAGATCGCCCTCGACGACCGGCTGCCCACCTTCAGCGGGGGGCTCGGCGTGCTCGCCGGCGACCACGTGCGGGCCGCCGCCGACCGCGGGCTGCCCCTCGCGGCCGTGACGTTGCTCTACGACCACGGGTTCTTCGACCAGTCGATCGCAGACGGCGAACAGCACGAGGCGCCTGTCGAGTGGTCGCCGTCGAGGCAGCTCGAAGAGCTTCCGGTACGGGTCGCCGTCGCCGTCGCCGGCCGTCGGGTCGAGATCCGCGTCTGGCGGGCGATCGTCGAGGGGGTCGACGGCCACGGGGTGCCCGTGCACTTCCTCGACACCAACGTGGAGGAGAACGCGCCGGACGACCGGAGGATCACCGACCGTCTCTACACGAGCGACCCCTTCGACCGGCTCCGCCAGGAGGCCGTGCTCGGGCTCGGCGGCCCGCTCGTGCTCGACACGCTCGGCCACACCGGGATCCGGGTCCACCACCTGAACGAGGGGCACGGCTCCCTCGTGTGCGTGGCGTTGCTCGCCCGACGGGTGGCGGCGTTCGACCCTGCCGGCGCCGTCTCGGGCGGGCTCGTGGGAGCGGGCGAGGCGGACCTCGAGGTGGTGCGTCGCCGGTGCGTGTTCACGACCCACACCCCCGTGCCGGCAGGCCACGACCGCTTCCCGCCGGACGTGGCCGACGCCGTGCTCGGCAAGCCGGTGCTCGACGCCCTGCGCGCGCTCGGGTGTCTCGAAGAGGACGGGACCTTGAACATGACCGTGCTCGGGATGCGGTGCGCCCGCTTCGTGAACGGCGTCTCCCTGCGGCACCGCGACGTGACGCAGCAGATGTTCCCCGCCGAGCACGTCGAAGCCGTGACCAACGGGGTGCACAGCACGACGTGGGCGGCCTCCGCGACCGCGGCGCTCTTCGATCGCCACCTGCCGGGCTGGCGCAGGGACAGCGTGCAGCTCCGCTACGCACTGGACATCCCGCTCGAGGAGCTTCGTGCGGCGCACGACCGGAACAAGAAGGCGCTCTGCACGGAGGTGCGCCGCCGCACCGGCGTCGTGCTGCGCTCCGACGCGCTCACGATCGGCATCGCGCGGCGGTTCGCCACCTACAAGCGCAACGACCTCGTGCTCTCGGATCCCGATCGACTCTGCGCGATCGCAGAAAGGGGCCCGCTGCAGATCGTCTTCGCCGGAAAGGCGCATCCGGGCGACGGCGAGGCCAAGGCGATGATCCGGCACGTGCTGTCGATGACCGGATCGCGGCCGCGCGGCGTCACCGTCGCCTTCGTCGAGAA
>JASHUY010000052.1 GCA_030039755.1 Acidimicrobiales bacterium | reverse complement strand
TGGGCACTGCGGCCGGAGGTTGCAGAGCGGTTGAACGGACTCGCGAGGTACGCGAAGAGCGACCAGCCGACCGAGGTCGTGTACTTCGGCCACACCTGCGCCGGCTGCAAGTCGAGCGGGCTGACCCGCTTCCGGGACGGCCGGTACCTGTGCGACGACTGCCGCAAGGCGGCCGACCTCGCGTCCGTCGCGACGCTCCTTCCGGAGCCCGAGGCCCGCAAGGCGCGTCGTTTCAGCAGGTCGCGCACGATCGCAAGCTGATCGCACACCCGTCGGGCGCGCCGTTCCGGGCGACCCGTCGGTAAGGTCACCGCCCGTGCTGAAGCCCTCGCAGCGGAACCCGCTCGGCGGTCGATCCAGGAGGCCAAGGCCGGGTCCCGCACGCCCGCGCCGCCTGGTCGGTCGTAGGCTGGGATCATGGTCTTCCTTCTTCGTAAGCTGATCCGGCTGTTCAAGGTTCGCCGCGAACAGCGCCGGCGCTACGGACGCTGAACCACCAAGGCGCGCAGACGCGGCACGGCGCCGGGGCCCGGGCCTCCCGCCACGGAGGCAGCTGGAGGGCGACCCTCCGTGAAGTGGCGGCACGGATCCGGCGCGACCGGGTCTCGGTCTCGGCGGGGAGCCTCGCCTACCACGGCTTCCTCGCCTTCTTCCCCGCGCTCATCGCCGCCCTCGGGGTCCTGACTCTCGTGCAGATCGGGGACGGTACCCTCCACCAGCTGCTGCACGGCATCACCAAGGCCGTCCCCTCGGGCGTGGCGGGGGTTCTCACGAGCGCGGTGCGCGCAGCCACGAAACGCAGTGCCGGGTCCGCCACCGCGGTCGTGGTGGGTGTGGTCGTCTCGCTGTGGAGCGCGACGAGCGCGATGGCGGTGCTCCAGCAGGTGCTCGACGTCGCGTACGAGGTGCCGATCGACCGGAAGTTCGTCGAGCGGCGCCTGCGCGGGCTCCCGCTGCTCGCGCTCACGAGCGTCGTCGGAGGGCTCGCGGCGGCGCTGGTCGTGTTCGGTGAGCCCATCGGTGCGGCGATCGGGGGGTTCACGCCGTTCGGCGTCGGGGCCTTCACCGTCGGCTGGACCGTGTTCCGTTGGGTCCTGGCGTTCGCGCTGATCTCGACCCTGTTCTCCGCGTACTACGTCTTCGGTCCCAACCGGGCGCGGCCGCGTTGGCGGTGGGTCACACCGGGGAGCTTGCTCGCGACGGCGGTGTTCCTCGTCGGCTCGCTCGGGTTCTCCTTCTTCATCAGCACCTTCGGCTCGTACGGCAAGACCTACGGGAGCCTCGCCGGGGTGGTGATCTTCGTCCTGTGGATCTACCTGACCGCACTCGCGGTCCTCGTCGGCGGTGAGCTGAACGCGCAGCTCGAACGCGAGGGGAGGCTCGGGACGTCGCCGAGAGGCCGCCACCGCTCGACGGACGCGGGGAGGGCCGCGTCTGCGGTACCCGCTCCGCCCGCTCCCGCCCGGTGAAGCGCGCCGCGGCGCGCCGCGCGAGCGGTGCCGGGCATCGGGCGTGCGGGGCAGACGAGCGGGGCAATGGAGGGCTGCACACGGCTGCCGGGACAATCCAGGGCAACTGCCCATGCCCAAGGTCGGGCGCAGCGACAAGACTCGGCGACGCCCCCGTGGACCACGTCGTGGCAGATCGGCCGACCCGAGGACTGGAGCTTCCTGGAACGTGCATCTTTCCCCTCCCGAGGAGGAGCGGCTGCGGATCTTCGCATTGGCTGAGCTCGCCCGGCGTCGCCGGGCCCGCGGAAGCAGGCTCGGGGCGGCCGAGGCGATCGCATTGATCTGCGACGAGGTGATCGAGGCGGCCTGGGACGGCCACGACCTCAGCGAGGTCGTCGACATCGGCCGCTCCGTCCTCAGCGAGGGCGATGTGCTGGAAGGCGTGCCCTCGCTGGTACGCCATGTCCAGGTGGAGGCGCTCTTCCCGAACGGCACCGCCCTCGTCTCGATCGACGAGCCGCTCGGCCCTCCCACCGAGGAGGGGCCGGGCGCCTACCGGTGCGCGCCCGGAGCGATCGAGCTCCACAGTGACGTGCCCACGCGCGAGGTCCGCATCGTCAACCACGGCGATCGCGCCGTCGTCGTCTCCTCCCACTTTCCCCTGGGCAAGGTGAACCGGGCCCTCGTCGCCGACGCCGGCCCGCTCGAGGGCTGGAGGTTGGCGATCCCGGCCGGCACCTCGCTCGTGTTCCAGCCGGGCGAAGAACGGGTTGTGCTGCTCACCCCGGTCGTTGCGGTCCCCCACTCCGACGGTTCGACGCGTCCGGATCCCGTCGCACGACGCGGAGAGGAGCCGGGTGACCCGGATCGACCGTAAGAGCTACGCCCGCTGGTACGGGCCGACGACCGGGGACCGGGTTCGCCTCGGCGACACCTGCCTGTGGATCGAGATCGAACGGGACGACACCCCGTACGGGGACGAGCTGCTGGGCGGTTGCGGGAAGACGGCGAGAGACGACCTCCTCGTCGGCAGCTCCCTTCGCACCTCGTCGCTCGACCTCGTCATCACGAGCGTCGTGGTGCTCGATCCTGTCCTCGGCGTCAGGAAGGGGAACATCGGGGTCAAAGACGGCCGGATCGTCGGGATCGGCAGCGCCGGCAACTCCGACCGCACACCTGAGGTCGAGCTCGCGATCGACGGCCACACCGCGATCCTCACCGCTGAAGGGCTCATCGCGACGGCCGGGCTCGTCGACTCCCACGTGCACCTGTCCTCGCCCGCGATCGTCCCGACCGCGCTGTCGTCGGGGGTGACGACCATCGTCGGGATGGGGACCGGAGGGGTCTGGGACGTCGGCGCCAACCCCGCCTACAACCTTCACGCGCTGATGTCCGCCTGGCGGGAGGTGCCGGTCAACGCCGCATTCCTGGCGCGCGGCTCGACCCGGTCCGTCCCGCTCCTCGAGCGGGCCGTGGAATCGGGAGCCGGGGGGTTCAAGGTCCACGAGGATTGGGGCGCGACGCCGGAGATCATCGACACCTGCCTCGCCGTCGCCGAGTCGGCGGACGTCCCGGTGGCCCTCCATACCGACTCCCTCAACGAGTCAGGCTCTCTGGCGGACACGGTTGCGGCCACCCGTGGCCGGACCGTGCACGCGTACCACGTCGAGGGTGGAGGCGGTCACCCGGACCTGCTCGAGATCCTGTCGGAACCGAATGTGCTGGCCTCGTCCACCACCCCGACCATCCCGTACACGACGAACACCATCGCCGAGCTGTTCCCGATGACGATGACGGTCCACCGCCAGAACCCCGAACTGGAGGGCGACCTCGCCGTCACCAGGACCCGCATCCGGGCACACGCCATCGCGGCCGAGAACGTCCTCCACGACCGGGGCGCGATCAGCATCGTCAACTCCGACGCCATGGGCATGGGCAGGATCGCGGAATCCTCCCGCCGGACGTGGCAGCTCGCCCACCTCCAGGCGCTGGCCGCCGGTGAGGGAGGCCCGGAACGGTCGGCCAACGAGCGGGTGCTCCGCTACCTCGCCAAGCTGACGGTCAATCCCGCGGTCGCGCACGGCCTCTCCCACGACGTCGGCTCGCTCCGGCCGGGAAGCCTCGCGGACATCGTGCTCTGGCACCCCGCGTGGTTCGGGACGAAACCGGAGCTCGTGCTGAAGAGCGGATTCGTCGCGTGGGGGGTCTCGGGCAACGGCTCGGGGTCGACGCGGCTGTGCCAGCCGCGTCGCTACCGCTCGTTCTTCGGCGGAATGGGCGACGCCCCGGCCCGGCTCAGCCGGATCTTCGTCGCCGCTCAGGCGCTCGAGGACCCGCGAGCTCGCGCGCGACTTCCGAAGGGGCTCACCTACAGCGCGTTGAAGGACTGCCGCGGCCTCACGCGTGCGGCGATGACACGCAACGCGGCGGTCCCTCGAGTCGACGTGCCCGCCGACGGCTCACCGGTCCTGGTCGACGGGCGCAAGGTCGAGATGCGACCGGCCGAGCGGCTCCCGCTCACCCGCGCGCACCATCTCGCCTGACCGAGCCCACCGCGCGAAGCGCGAGCACCACGACCGCGGCGTCCTCCGCACGCCGGACGTCCCGGCCGGTGAGCTCGGTGAACCGGCGCAGGCGGTTCACGATCGTGTTGCGATGGCAGTACAGACGGGCTGCCGCCTCGGTCACGGAGCTCGTGCTCCCGAGGTAGGCGTCCACGGTCTCGAGGATCCGTTGGGACTCGGGATCCTCGGCGACCGCGAGCGGGCCGAGCACCTCGGAGACGAGGAGTGGCAGGATCGCGCCGGAGTAGGACGAGATCAGGTCGAGCCAGGCGTCGTGCAGCACGAGCGGGCCCGGGAGGCGAAGCCGCGCCATGGCCGTGGTCACGACCAGCGAAGCCGGCACGTTCTCCAGGCCCGTGGCAACCGGTCCGACGCCGCAGGGGATCCCCTGCAACCATTCGGTCGGCAGCTCGTGGAGGCGCTCGGGGAGCTGCACGACGAGCAGGTCGCCGGTCGGCGCCTCCTGGTGGTAGATGCCGATCGCCCGGGAGGCGATGTCGGTGGCCACCTGCCGGAGCTTGTGCTCGGCGCCTGGCGCCGCCACCACGACCGCGAACCTGGCGCTCTCCTGCAGCCCGAGCGCGGCGGCCGTGTCGGCTGCAACCTGGCGGTCGTGCCCCTTGGTCTCGACGAGCGCGCTGAAGGACGCACGCCGCATGTCCTGGTGCTCCTGGGCCAGAGTTCTGACGGTCTCCTGGTACGCGTCGAGGATCCGGCTGAGATGCATGCCGACCGCCTCCCAAACGAGCGCTCCGGATGCGAGCAGCTCGGCGGCGTCGTCGGGGCCGGCACGGTCCAGGAGCGCTTCCCAGACGATGCGGAAGTTGACCTGGACCGCTTGCACGAGCGCCTCGATCGGCACGCCGCGCCGGGCCCGGTCCCGCCCCACCTCGGCGGAGATCCCGGCCAGTTCGGCAGAGACCGGAGCCCGGGCGATGAGGCGCAACAGCAGCTCGATGGACAGCCGGGCGTTGCCGTACATCGACTCCTTGGGCACCCAGCCGTCCCTGTACGCCGGGATGTCCTGGATCGCGGCGACAAAGCGGTCGGCGAGAACGTCGCACTCCGACAGGCATGCCCGCGCCAGCCTGTTGACGCCCGAGGCCCCCGTCGCCGAGTCCGCGCCACCGGTCGGCGACGACTGCCTGCGCGAGGCGTTGGTCATCTGCACACCCTAGGAGCGGGACCGAGGGCGGTCCCGTCATTGCGCGGGCCGGCCCCGGACCGACACGCTGACCGGAGGGGGCGCGAGCAACGCCGCGCGCGCGCGGACCACGGCGCGACGCGCGGCCGAGAACGGAGCAGAGGTGAGGCACGACCTGAGACAGAACGTCAAGGCCATCGACGAGCTCATTTCCAAGACCGAGAACCCTCGGCACCGTGCGATCCTCCAGAACTACCGGACCCACGCGCTGCTCGAACTGTCCGGGCGCTACGAAGAGATCTTCTCGCCGGAGCTCACCTGCCCGGAGCCCGTCTACCGCACCACCGAGGTGGGCGGGACGGGAGTCTTCACCGGGGCGGAGGAGGTGAGGGAGATGTACCGCCGCTTCGTCGAGTCCGGGGAGTCGGTGATCGTCGTCGAGGACGAGCAGCTCGCGGTGGCCGACTGGGGGTTCGCCTCCGAGGCGACCCACAGGCAGTTCGTCTCCGGCACGTCGCTGCTCGAGCGGGGCGACGTCGTCGAGGACCCCGACTCGACCTACCTCCTGAGCCGCCGCGTCGTCATGGTGTGGCACTACCTCGGCGGCAAGCTCACCGGTGAGCACGTGTACGAGGACGCCACCAGCCGCACGATCACCAAGGTCGACCCGTCCGAAGTCGTCACCCCCGACGAGGCCCGTCGGATCTTGGCGCCGCTGCTCGCCCGCGAGGAGGCCATGCGGGAATGAGGACGCCGGCCACGTCCGAGCCGGAACGCGCGGAGACCGCCGCGGGGGAAGCCGGCTCTGAGGGCGCCTCCTTCCGGGGCCGGGTCGTCCTCGTCACCGGCGCCGGCTCGGGGATCGGCCGGGCGACCGCCCTCGCCTTCGGCCGGGAGGGCGCCCACGTCGTGGCGGTCGACAGGGACGCGGCGGGCGCGGCAGCGACGGCGGAAGCGCTGCGTGCGAGAGGCGCGCGCTGCGAGCACCTCGTGGTCGACGTCTCCTCCGAGGAGCAGGTACAGGAGATGATCGAGACCGTCGGCTCGAGGTACGGCCGCCTCGACGCCGCGCACAACAACGCGGGCATCGGAGGCAGCCTCGAACCGCTCGTCCGATCGGAGAAGGCCTCCTGGGACGCGATGATCGCCGTGAACCTGACCGGGGTCTACCTCTGCCTGCGACACGAGCTCGCCTACATGGCACGACAAGGGTACGGGGCGATCGTCAACACGGCCTCGACGGCAGGCCTCACCGGCGCCTTCGACCTCGCCGCGTACGGCGCCAGCAAGCACGGCGTGGTCGGCCTCACGAGAGTCGCCGCGCTCGAGCACGCCCGTCTGGGGATCCGGGTGAACGCGGTGGCGCCGGGCTATGTGCACACGCCGATGACGGAGCCCGGAGGTGGCCTCGACCCCGAACGACGGGCGGCGATCTTCGCAGCCATTCCGGCCGGCCGCGGCGCCCGGCCGGAGGAGATCGCCGAGGCGGTCGTCTGGCTGTGCTCCGATCGAGCGTCCTATGTGGTCGGCCACGTCCTGGTCGTCGACGGGGGCCTCACCGTCGGTGACGGGATCCCGGCCGATGGCCCCTGAGCTCTCGCGCGCGCTGTTCAAGCGCACAGTCGGGGGCGCGATCTCGCAGCGTGCGACCCATTGCTGCCGCCCACCCTCACTCTTAACGTCAGCCGGCGAGGGAGGAACCCGGGGCGGCCGCGCCGCTCGCACGAGGAGGTCGTCATGTTGAAAGCCCGTCGTCTCGCCCGCCGCGCGGGTTCGACAGCCGCCATCGTGGCCGCCGTGGCCATCGTGGCCACCGGGACCATCGGGGCCATCGGGGCCGGCGCCTTCGGGCTCGGCAATCCCGCCGCGTCGGCTTCAGGATCGCCAGGTGTCCATCTCGTCACAACCACCCCCTCGCCCAAGGGACGGTTGTCGTCCATCACCTGGGACCTGCCATACGGGGAACCGAAGAGCCTGGACTACGTCAAGTCCGGGACATACTCGCCCAACCTCGTCGTCGAGAACATGTGCGACGACCTGCTCCGGCTCACTCCGACATTCCAGATCAAGCCGGCGCTGGCTACGTCGTGGAAGTACACGAGCCCGACCACTCTGGTCTTCCAGATCCGAAAGGGCGTGTACTTCTGGAACGACCAGGAGCTGACTGCGACAGACGTCACCTACAGCCTGCTCCGCAACGAGGACAAGGACCTCACACCCGCCGACGGCGAGTTCTACACAGACGTCGCAAGCATCACGACGACGGGCACGTACCAGGTCACGGTCAAGTTCAAGACCCCCGACGAGCTCTTCTTGAAGATGATGGCGACCATCGTCGGCGCGGTCGCCGAGAAGTCCTACATGGAGAAGGAGGGGAAGGCGTACGGAACCGCGTCCGGCGGCGTGATGTGCACCGGGCCGTACGAGCTCACAACGTGGACAGCGGGCAACGACATCGTGCTGAAGGCGAACCCGCACTACTGGACACCGGCGTACCGGCCGAGGATCAAGAGCATCACGCTCAAATGGGTGACGACAACCGCCACGTTGACCAGCGGGCTCCTGTCCGGTGAGATCGACGGCGTCTACGAGGTGCCCGCGACCAGCTTTCCGGAGCTCGAGACGACGAGCACCGGCCGCTTGTACTTCGGCCCGAGCCTCAAGATCACACAGCTCGAGGTGACCACCGACTCGGGCCTGATCGGGAACGTGAAGATCCGCAAGGCGCTGTCCCTGGCGCTCGACCGTTCGGCGATCGCGAAGGTCGTGTACGACGGCGCTGCGGTGCCCAACGTCGCGCTGACGCCACAGACGACCTGGACATCCACGGCGAAGAAGGTGTTCGCCGGCGCCTATGCGAGGCTCCAGTCCGAAAAGCCGAACCTCGCCGAGGCGAGGCGGCTGGTCAAGTCCGTGCCGGACCACGGCGCGCCGATCACGCTCGGGCTGCTCGCCGGTGACCAGACAGAGCTGTCGTTGGCGACGGAGGTCCGGCAGGTCGGGACAGAGATCGGGCTGCACATCAGGCTGGACGAGATGCCGGCGCTGGACATCGACGGCGCCTTCTACACAGCGAGCTACCGGAAGGGCGTCGACCTCCTCGTGAACGACGGGTTCCTGTACGACAACACACCGCTCACATTCCTCGATCTGTACTTCCCGAAGGGCACCATCTTCGACTACACGACATACACAAACCCGACTGTCGACAGGGACCTGGGCGACGCCCTCCGCACCTACGGAGCGGTGCCTCGAGCGTCCCTGATCACGCAGGCGCAAGCCATCTACATGAAGGACTACTTCGTCATTCCGCTGGTCTCCGAGGACAACACCCTGTTCTTGAACAAGGCGGTCACCGGCGCGCCTTCGTCCTTCGCGTACATCGACGAGCCCTGCCTGGCGCAGCTGGGAGCCGCGCGCTGATGGCACAGCCGTCGGCGGTCCTCCCGGCCGGCGGGCCCGCGCACGCGGGGGCCCGCCGCAGCATCCCTACACGCGACGCTTGCCCGGTCCGGTCGACCCCGCCGGCTCCGCCCTTCCGGCAGACCCCGCACCGACGAGCGCCGCGTCGCGCGTGCCGGACCCGTTGGTCTGGACCTGCGGCGCACCGGCACCGGTGCTCGCGACGGCGACCTCCTCCTCGCGCTGCCCGGGCCACCACGCGCGCCGTCCGATCAGCGCGGTGAGCGAAGGCGTGAGGAACATCGCCATCACGAACGCTGCCACGGCGATGCCGAAGGAGATCGCGAATCCCATCTGCACGAGCGTGGTCCCGCCTGCGAGCATGAGCGACGCGAACGTGCCCGCAAGGATCAGCCCCGCCGACGCGATCGTGGGCCCTGCGTGCCGCACCGCGACCGCCGCCGCGGTGCGCGGATCCCGCCCCTCGCCCGCCGCCTCTTCCCGGAGGCGCGACACCATCAGGATGTTGTAGTCGGTGCCCAGCGCGACGACGAAGAGGTACATCACGATCGGCAGGATGAAGGTGAGGCCGCCCGAGCTGTGCTGGAAGATGAGGACGGTCGCACCCAGCGTGCCCCCGAACCCGAGCCCCACCGCCCCCATGAGGTACCACGGCGCGACGACGCTCCGGAGGAGCAGCGCAAGGATGAGGAGGATCAGCACCGCGGCAACCGGGAACACCAGTGCGTAGTCGTGGCCCATCGCTGTCTGGAGGTCGACGTAGACAGAGGTGATGCCGCCGATCAGCGGCGTCGTCCCCGGGGGCGCCGTGTCCGCCGCGCGCTGGAGCGGACCGCGCACCGTCGCCATCGCCGCATCGGACTGCGCGGGGTGCGTCAGCACGACGCGGAAGTCCGCTACCGTGCCGTGCTCCGCGACCTTGGCCGGAGCGACCGTCGCGACCCCGGCGACGTCCGCCAGGCGCCGCTGGTACGCGGTGAGGGCCGCCGTGGGGATCGGCGTGCGACCGTCGGACTCGAGGTACACGTCGGTCGGGTTCGCATCGCCTGCGGCGTAGCCGCGCAATAACACGTTCGAGTAGACCGCGGATTGCGTCGACGATGTCTTCCCCGAATTCAGTGTGAAGGAGGGATGGAAGCCGAACGCGGCCACTGACAGCGCGACCAGGACGCCGGCGCTCACCGCGGCGAACCGGCCGGGATGGCGTGCGAGGGCGTTGCCGATCGCGCCGAAGCGGGCGCCCTCGGGCTCGCGCTTCCAGGCGTGCGACGGCCAGAACACCCGGGTGCCGATCAGCGACACGATCGCGGGGATGAGCGTGAGCCCGGCGAGGAGCGTCGTCGCCACCGCCACGGCGAGGGCGGGGCCGAGCGACCGGAACAAGGTGATGCTGGAGAGGGTCAGCGCGAGGAACGCGATGATGACCGCACCCGCCGCGGTCGCGATCGCCGGCCCGACCCGCGTGATCGCCTGGACCATCGCGTCCTTCGGTGCCGCGCCCGCCCGTAACCGTTCTCGGTACCGGAACATCAGGAAGAGGACGTAGTCGGTGCCCACGCCGAACAGCACGACGATGAGCATCGTCGTGATGGTGCTGTCGACCTGCAGCCCGAACCCCTTGCTCAACGAGGAGATGAGGCCGTCGGCGATCTCCGAGACGAGGCCGATCACGAGCACGGGGAGCAGCGCGATCACCGGACTTCGGAAGATGAGGAGCAGCAGCACCAGGATGAGCACGATGGTGGCGAGCGCCACGACCTTCAGCGCGGTCTTCCCGGACTTCGCCTGGTCGACCGAGACGGCGGCGGTACCCGTCACTCCCGCCCGCAGATCGGTGCCCCGGACCACCGAGGCGATCTCGCTGCGGATCGTGAGCACGGCGTCGGTCTGCGCGGTCGTGAGGTTCCCCTGTGCGTTCGGCATCTGCACGCCGATCACGCCGATGAGGCCGTTCTTCGAAACGGTCGCCGGGTCGACCGTGCTCACGGTGTCGATGTGACGTGACGCCAGGACGTGCTGGGCGTGGTCGAGCACCGACACGTCGCCGGCGGAGAGAGGCCGCCCGTTCTTACGCGCGACGACGACCAACGCGGCGGGCGTCGCCGCCTCGGGGAAGGCCGACTTCTGGAGGTTCGCGGCCTGGACGGACTGGTAGTGACTGGGGAGGAAGGAGACCTCGTTCGATGTTGTCGTCAGCTTGGGTGCCAAGCCGACGATGACCACCGCGGCCACGATCCACAATGCGATGACCCGCCACGGGTGACGAACGACGGCCTGGCCGAGCGTCGCGAACATGGTTTGCTCCCGTCCTCCTCGATCTGACCCCCCCGGTCGTCTTCCGGGCCGCCGGGCGCTGTCGTGCCCGCCGCCTCCGGCCTGGCAATTCGTTGGCATTTACCTGGCGTTCAGTAAGTTACCTACTTGTCGACCGGCAAGTCAACCCCCTATACTGGGTCGGGATGGTGTGGAGCGTGATCGAACCGGGCGAAAAGGGCCAGGATCCCGACACCGGCCCTGAGCCCCACGTCGGGCACGGCCAGCCGCACGCCGGGCACACCCCGCACGCCGGTGACCAGACGCGTGCCCGGATCCTCAGCGTCGCGCTCGAGCTCATCGCCGACCACGGCTTCGCGGCGACCTCGACCCGGGAGATCGCCGAGCGGCTCGGGTTCACCAAGGCTGCGCTCTACTACCACTTCCGAACGAAGGACGACCTGCTCGCGGCAATCGTCGGACCGGCGATGGCGGACCTCGAGGCGCTGATCGAGCGCGGCCGGGCGGTACGGACGCCCGAGGAGCGCCGTGACCTCGTCAAGGGGTACGTCGACCTCGTCGCGACGCACGCGGACCTGATCCGCGTCCTGGCGAGCGACCCGTCTGTTAAGGAGAGCGCGGGGCTGCACGCCGCCCTGCCGGTGTTCCGCCGGCTGGTCCCTCTGCTCGCCGGGGCCGACGAGTTGGACACCGCGCAACGGACGCGAGTGCGCGCCGCGCTGACCGCTGTCCACGGCGCCCTCGTGCAGGCGCAGCCCGCTGACGACCCGGAGATCGTGCGTGCGACGGCTTTCGAGGCCGCGTGCGCGGTGCTCGGGCTACCGGCCGAGGACGCGGGCGGGCCGGCCGAAGTCGCGGCCGTGGGCAAGGGCGGGCCGGGATGAGCGACGTGGCCGTTCAGCCTCCGCAGGCCGCGGTGGCGCTGGACCGCCGCAGGGTGCGCCTCGTGATCTTCGCGTTGCTCCTCGGCATGCTGCTCGCGGCGCTCGACCAGACGATCGTGTCGACGGCACTGCCGACCATCGTCGGCGACCTCGGCGGGGCTTCGCACATCGCGTGGATCGTCACCGCGTACCTCCTCACGTCGACCGTGTCGACGCCGCTGTGGGGAAAGCTCGGCGACCTCTACGGACGCAAGTCGTTCTTCCAGGCGTCCATCGTCATCTTCCTCGTCGGTTCGGCGCTGTCGGGCATCAGCCACACGCTCGAGATGCTCGTCGCGTTCCGAGCCTTGCAGGGGCTCGGCGCGGGGGGCCTCATGGTCGGCGCGCAGGCGATCATCGGCGACGTCGTGTCGCCACGCGAGCGCGGCCGTTACCAGGGGCTCTTCGGCGCGGTCTTCGCGCTCGCGACCGTGATCGGGCCGCTGCTCGGCGGCTTCCTCACCCAACATGCGAGCTGGCGGTGGGTCTTCTACATCAACGTCCCGGTGGGCGCCATCGCGCTCGTGGTCACCGCCGTGGTGCTGCCGGCGCACCTGCGGGGTGCGAAGAAGCCGGTGATCGACTACGTCGGCACGTTGGTGCTCAGCGCCGCGGTGACCTCGCTCGTCCTCGTGGCGAGCCTCGGCGGGACGACGTACGCGTGGGCGTCGGTGCCGATCGCAATCCTCGCCGCCTCCGGCGTCCTGCTGCTCCTCGCGTGGGCGCTCATCGAACGGCGCGTCCGCGAGCCGGTGCTGCCGCTGCACCTTTTCGTCAACCGGGTGTTCTCGGCGACGAGCGCGATCGGTTTCGTCGTCGGCTTCGGGCTCTTCGGCGCGGTCACGTTCTTGCCGGTGTTCCTGCAGGTCGCCAAGGGAGCCGACCCGACCGTCGCAGGGCTCGAGCTGCTGCCGCTCATGGCCGGCCTGCTCCTCACCTCCGTCGTCTCGGGAATACTGATCACCCGTTCCGGCCGTTACAAGATCTACCCCGTCGTCGGCTCGGCGGTGATGACGCTCGGGATGTACCTCCTTGCGACCGTGCACGCCACGACGTCCGACGGCCTCATGTACCTGTACATGGTCGTCCTCGGGCTGGGCCTCGGTGGCGTGATGCAGGTGCTCGTGATCGCGGTGCAGAACGCCGTCCCCTACGAAGAGCTCGGCGTCGCCACCGCAGGCGCGACGTTCTTCCGGTCGATCGGCGGCTCGTTCGGCGCGGCGATCTTCGGCGCGATCTTCGCCAACCTGATCGGTGGCAGGCTCGTCACCGCGCTGCACGGACATCGCGTCCCGCAGGGCCTCGGAGCGTCGGTCAGCCCCGCGTTGCTCCAGCACCTCCCCGCGGGGGTCCACGACGCGATCGCGTCGGCGTACTCCTCGACGGTCGACACCGTGTTCTTCGTGGCCGTGCCGATCATGGGGCTCGCCTTCCTCTTGACCTGGCTGCTGCCGGAGATCCGGCTGCGATCCAACGTGGGCAACGAGGCGGCGGGCTCTCCCCGGAGCGGAGCACGGCCGGCCGAGACCGCTGCGACCGAGACCGCCGGGACCGACACCGCCGGGGCGGGCGCTGCTGCGACCGAGACCGCCGGGACCGTCGAGCCGGGCCTCGGCGACCCGACGCCGGCCGGAGTCTCTGCGCCGACGCGCTGAGCCTGCTCGGTCGTCGCCCTGACCCGGGTCAGGCGGGTGCAGCTGGCCCACGGCGCGCGCGGTGCCCGCCCGTCGTCGGCGCGCCTTTCGGGGCACCGTCGACCGCGCCGGCATCGCCTGCACGCCCGTCACCTGGTGGCTGGTCTGCTGCCACGGCGGCGTCCTCGTCTGCTGCGGCGTCGCCTGCCGCGGCCTGGCCTGCTGCGGCGTCGCCACCTGCAGGCCGGATGCCCCCCACCTGGTCTCCTGGGCCCGCCTGCGTCGAGGTCGCCGGCGCCGCGGGTGGCGGACTCTGCGTGGTCAGTGGCGCCGGGGCGGCCGGCGTCGCAGGTGGCGGGAGGGGGGTGCGCGGTGTGCGGAGGAGGCCCGCCGCGAGCATCGCGGAGTTCGGGATCTTCCAGTAGCCCTCCTCGGCCTGGAGCGTGACGTAGGTGAGCGTCATCTCCCGGACCCGCGCGTCGAACATCCCTCCGAGCGCCCCGGAGCGGACGCGGACGCGGTCGCCGATCCGGAACGGCTTGGCGAAGATGAGGACCAGACCGGCGAAGACGTTGCCGAGGGTCTGTTGCGCTGCGATCCCGAGCACGACCCCGGCGACTCCTGCGCCGACGAGGAGCCGTTCGACGGAGACGTGCAATTCGGCGAGGACGCCGAAGATGACCATCAGGTAGCCGATTCCCGCCGAGATGATCCGGACCGCGCCGCCCGCGGTCGGCACCGACGTCGCCGCCACCTCGTGCGCGAGGAGCTTCGAGATCCGGGTCACCGCGAACGCCCCGAAGACCAGCAGCCCTGCCGCGCACGTCCAGCCGATCACGCGCTTGTGCAGCGTTGTGGCCGAGATGTTGCCGAATGCGGAACCCACGACGAGCGCGGCCAGCGCGGCGAGCCCGGTGAGCACCCCGACGATCCAGGAACGCCACCTGGTGGGGCGCGGCGTCCTCTCAGTCATCGCGGTCCAGGCGCGACGTCGTTCACGACGGAGGTTCGCACTCGCCGGCCGTCGCCGGCGCGCGTGCCCGCATGTGCTCGTCCATGACCGTCACCGCCCGTGGTGGCGCCGCACTTTCGGTGGTACCCCTCCGTTCTCGTCCGCATCGAGGGTAGTCCCGACGGGTCTTGCAACGCAGTTGTCCGCGGCCGCAGCGACCACACGCAGCGGGAGGCGGACTCGAGCGATCGCCGGCGCGACCTCGGCGATCGTCACGGGCTGGAACGGTAACGGGGTCCGGGCCGCCTCGCCTGCTCGCGCCGACCGGGCTCAGCGCCCGGCCAGGACCTCCTTCAGCACGGCGGCACCCGAGCGGTCGAGGTCCTTCGTGGCGGTGACGAGCACGAGTGTCGTCTCACGCGCCTGGGTTCTCAGGCTGCTGACCGCCTCCCTGGCCGGAGCGTGGGTGAGCTCCTCGCGGTAGCGACGCGCGAACTCAGGGAACCGCTCGGGGGCATGTCCGTACCAGGTGCGCAGCTCCGAGCTCGGCGCGACGTCCTTCAGCCATTCGTCGAAGGGGGCGCCTTTCTTGGCGACCCCACGGGGCCAGAGCCGGTCGACCAGCACCCGGCGGGTGCCTCGCGCCGAACCGCCGTAGACACGGGCGATGCCGACGTCGACGCTCTCGTCCCCGCGTGTCTCCGCGCGATCGCGCGGGCCGGCGAAACCGTGCGCGCGGTACACGGGGTCGAGGCCCGCCCAGGCACTCGGCACGTCCAGCGCGAGACGGTGGAGCTCTTCGAGATGGAGCGCCGAGAGCGCCTCGAGGCGCGCCGCTCCGTCCTCCGTCAGGTGCAGCCTGACCACGCGGTGGTCGTCCTTGCTGCGGGTGCGAAAGACGAGCCCCGCTGCCTCCGCGCGGTCGACGAGGCCCACCGCGCTGTGGTGTCGGAGCAGCAGGTAGTCGGCAACCTCGCCGATGGTGGGGCCCTCGGTGTCGCTGTGACCACGGATCGCGAGGAGCAGCTGGTGCTGCGCGGGCGTCAGCCCGGCCTCCCGCGCCTGTTGCGCGCTCCACGCTTCGAAGTGGCGCAAGCCGGTCCGCAACGCGAGCAGGCGGGCGTAGGTGTCGTCGGCCAATGGCACTCCCAATACGATAGCATCGGATCACGATGGAATTGTGCCTGCGCCCCTTCTCACCGGACCGCCACCCTTGGCGAGGCCCCGCATGACCGGCGACGAGTCGCCGCCGGATCCGACAGGCGGGCGGACCGACGGCCCGGACCCCGGTTCCCAGGTCGACGCGCTCGGCGAGGATGAGGCCGCCCTCTCTCCCGAGGCCGCACCCTCTGCCGACGCGGCGACTCTCTACGTCGAGACGACGGCCGTACACGACGTCCCCCGAGATCCGGGGGCCGCCGACGTGGAGACCTACCTCGGCCCGGAACGCCGCCCCGAGAACGCATCCGAGCGCGCGCTCGGTGACTTCACGGCGACGCCTTCGCTGCTCCGGCTCGTCCCGCTCGGCATCGTGGTCGGGGCCCTCGGGGCGGGCGTCTCGCTCGCCCTCTTGGACATGATCGGGTTCTTCACGAACCTCTTCTACTACCAGCGGCTCAGCGTCCATCTCACCTCGCCGAACGCCAACACGCTCGGCGCGATCGCGCTCGTGATCCCGATAGGCGGCGGGCTCGTCGTCGGGCTCATGGCCCGTTACGGCTCGGAGCAGATCCGAGGCCACGGCATCCCCGAGGCCATGGAGAACATC
>JASHUY010000051.1 GCA_030039755.1 Acidimicrobiales bacterium | reverse complement strand
GACGAGCTTCACGTGGACCCGCGCCGCGGAATTTGCGGACTTGAGGTCGTGGATGAGCTGCGCGATGTCCTCGATCGAGTAGATGTCGTGGTGCGGGGGTGGCGAGATCAGCCCGACGCCGGGCGTCGAGTGCCGGGTGCGCGCGATCCACGGGTACACCTTGTGGCCGGGCAGCTGGCCGCCCTCACCGGGCTTCGCCCCCTGGGAGATCTTGATCTGCAGGTCGTCCGCGTTGACGAGGTACTCGCTCGTCACCCCGAAGCGGCCCGAGGCGACCTGCTTGATCGCGCTACGGCGGCTGTCGCCGTTCGCGTCGGGGACGAAGCGGCTCGCGTCCTCGCCGCCTTCCCCGGTGTTCGAACGCGCACCCAGGCGGTTCATCGCGATCGCCAGCGTCTCGTGGGCTTCCGCCGAGATCGAGCCGTAGGACATCGCCCCCGTGGAGAACCGCTTCACGATCTCGCGGACCGGCTCGACCTCGTCCAGGGGCACCGGGCCGCCGGCCGCGGGCCGCAGCTCGAGCAGCCCCCGGAGCGTCGCGAGGCGGGTCGACTGGTCGTCGACCGCCGCGGTGTACTCCTTGAAGACCCCGTACCGCTTGGCCCGGGTGGCGTGCTGCAGCTTGAAGACCGTCCGCGGGTTGAAGAGGTGGTACTCCCCCTCGCGACGCCACTGGTACTCGCCGCCGACCTCGAGCTCCCGGTGTGCGCGTGCGCCGGGCTGCGCGAGATGCGCCGAGGCGTGGCGCGCGGCGACCTCGGCGGCCAGCACGTCGAGCCCGACGCCGCCGATCCGACTCGGGGTGCCGGTGAAGTACTCGTCCACCACGAGCGAGTCGAGCCCGACCGCCTCGAAGACCTGCGCGCCGGTGTAGGAGGCGACCGTCGAGATCCCCATCTTCGACATCACCTTGAGCACGCCCTTGCAGAGCGCCTTCAGGTAGTGCCGGCGCGCCTGGCGGGGCGTGACGCCGTCCAGCCGGCCCCCGGCGATCATGTCGTCGATCGAGTCGAGGGCGAGGTACGGGTTCACCGCCGCCGCCCCGTAACCGATGAGGAGCGCGACGTGGTGCACCTCCCGCGCGTCGCCGGTCTCGACGACGAGCCCCACCCTCGTGCGGGTGCGCTCACGGACCAGGTGGTGGTGGACCGCCGCGGTCACGAGCAACGACGGGATCGGGGCCAGCTCGGCCGTCGAGTGGCGGTCGGAGAGGACGATCAGGTTGGCGCCCTCCGCGATCGCCGCGGACACGCGGCTGCGCACCTCGTCGAGCGCCGCTGCGAGCGCCCTGCCGCCCGTCGCGCTGGGCGACCCCGTTGCGCCGGCACCCACGACGGGGAAGAGCGCGTCGATCGTGAACGCCTTGAAGCCCGGGGTCTCTGTGCGCTCGTTCACGTACATGAGCTTGGCCAGGTCGTCGCGGTCGATGACCGGCTGGGGCAGGAGGATCTGGCGGCACTGGCCGGGTCGCGCGTCGAGCAGGTTGCCCTGGGGCCCGATCGTCGCGCCCAGCGAGGTGACGAGCTCCTCTCTGATCGCGTCGAGCGGCGGGTTGGTCACCTGCGCGAAGAGCTGGGTGAAGTAGTCGTAGAGGAGACGCGGACGGTCGGACAGCACCGCGACCGCGGTGTCCGAGCCCATCGAGCCGACCGGCTCCTCGCCGGCCCGCGCCATCGGTGCGACGATGACCCGCAGCTCCTCCGTCGTGTAGCCGAACACGCGCTGATGGGTGACCACGCTCGCGTGCTGCGGCGTCAGCATGTGACGCGCGGGGAGCTCGTGCAGATGCACCTGGTCCTGTGCGAGGAATTCGGCGTAGGGGTGCTCGGCGGCGAGCCCGGCCTTCATCTCGTCGTCGCCCACGATGCGACCCTTGGCCGTGTCGACGAGGAACATGCGGCCGGGCCGGAGCCTGCCCTTGTGCACGACGGTCGCAGGGTCGGCGTCGAGGACACCCACCTCGCTCGACAGCACGACGAGCCCGTCGTCGGTCACCCAGTAGCGCGCCGGCCGCAGGCCGTTGCGGTCGAGGACCGCGCCCACGATCGTCCCGTCGGTGAACACGACCGCGGCCGGGCCGTCCCAGGGCTCCATGAGCGAGGCGTGGTACGCGTAGAAGGCGCGGCGGGCGGGGTCCATCGCCTCGTGGTTCTCCCACGCCTCGGGGATCATCATGAGCACCGCGTGCGGCAGGGACCGGCCCGAGAGGTGGAGGAGCTCGAGCACCTCGTCGAAGGTGGCCGAGTCGCTCGCACCGGGCGTGCAGATGGGGAAGAGCCGCTCGAGCGCGCCGGGCAGGTTCGGCGTCGACGCGAGGGCCTCCCGCGCCCGCATCCAGTTGCGGTTCCCCGCGAGCGTGTTGATCTCGCCGTTGTGCGCGAGGTACCGGTAGGGGTGCGCGAGCGGCCAGCTCGGGAACGTGTTCGTCGAAAAGCGCGAGTGCACCAGCGCGAGCGCGCTGTCGAAGTCCGGGTCGGACAGCTCGGGGTAGAAGCGCCGGAGCTGGTGCGACGTGAGCATCCCCTTGTAGACCAGGGTGCGCGCGGACAGCGACGGCAGGTACAGGCCGTCGACTGCGTGCTCGGCGCGCTTGCGCACGACGTACGCGAGACGATCGACGACGACGGGGTCGACGCAAAGGGGGTCGGCCGCAGGAGGTGTGGCCTGCGTCCGCGCGGCGGCGAGCAACCGGTCCGGCCTGGGGGCGACGACGACCTGCTCGATGCGGGGCATCGCGCGCCGCGCCGCTTCGCCGAGACACGAGGGGTCCGTCGGGACCTCGCGCCACCACAGGACGCTCATGCCCTCCTCGTCGGCGATCGCGTCGAACTGCGCGCGCGCCTTGGCGGCGTCGTCTCCGTCGGACGGGAGGAACACGGCACCGACGGCGTAGGCCCCCCGGGCCGGCAGCGCCACGCCTGCGTCGGCCGCGACGCGCCGGAGGAAGCGCTGCGGGACCTGGACGAGGATCCCCGACCCGTCCCCCGAGTCGTCCTCGGCACCCGTCGCACCCCGGTGCGCGAGCCGCTCGAGCACGGTCAGCCCCTTCTCCACGATGTCGTGGCCGCGCTCCCCCGAGAGACGGGCGACCATGCCGATCCCGCACGCGTCGTGCTCGAACCGCGCGTCGTACAGGCCGCCTCGCGGCGCGCGGGGCGCGCGGGCCGGAGACGCTGACGAGGGGCTGGCGGCAGGCGCCGTCAGTGGGTCCACGGAGTCGTCGTCCTTCGCTGGGCTCGGGGCACCGCTTCGGGGCGGCACCGGTCGAAATGGTGCGTACGCCCGGGGACGACGTTGGCCCTGGAGCTTCGAGGAGCTTATACGAAGTCGGACGAGGGGGCCGGCCACGCCACTGCAACGCGGGCCTCACCGCGGCGCAACCTTCGTGCACCGTAAGATCGGGGAATGGCGGAGACGACCGACGTCGTGTTTGCGGGGGGCGGGATCATCGGGCTCGCCGCGGCGTGGGAGGCCGCGCAGCGCGGCCTCTCGGTCCGCGTCGTCGACCCCGCTCCGGGCCGCGGAGCCGCGTGGGTCGCCGCAGGCATGCTCGCGCCGGTGACGGAGTCGAGCTTCGGCGAGGAAGCCCTGACGCGCCTGTTCCTCGCGGCCTCCGCCTCGTGGCCGGGCTTCGCGTCCCGGCTGAAGACGGCCACCGGCTGGGACACCGGGTTCCGGGCGTGCGGGGCCATCGCCGTGGCGCTCGACGCATCCGACCGCGCACAGATCGACCAGCTCCTCGATTTCCAGCACGGCCTCGGGCTCGAGGCGTCGCGTCTCTCCGCGACGGACTGCCGGTCGCTCGTCCCCGTCCTTTCGCCGGCGGTGCGCGGCGGCGCGCTGATGCCCGGAGACCACCAGGTCGACAACCGCGCGCTCGTCCTGTCGCTGATCGACGGCTGTGTCCGCGCGGGCGTGAAGCTCACCAGCGATCGCGTCGTCTCGGTCAGCCTCGACCGCAAGGGTGCGGCCACGGGCGTCGTCACCGAGGGAGGGGAGATCTACCTGGCGGGCACGGTCGTGCTCGCCGCCGGTGTCGACACGCCCGCGATCGGCGGTCTGCCCGAAGGGGTGCTCCCGCCGGTACGGCCCGTGAAGGGGCACGTCGCGCGGCTCCGCGCCCAGCCGGACGGGGAAGCGTTCTCGCACACGGTCCGCGGGCTCGTCCACGGCCACCACTCCTACCTCGTCCCCCGGGCCGACGGGTCGGTCGTGGTCGGCGCGACGTCCGAAGAGCGCGGGTACGACACCACGGTGCAGGCGGGCGCGGTCCACTCGCTCCTCGACGACGCGCGGCTCTTGGTGCCCGCGGTCGACGAGTGGGAATTCGTCGAGTGCATCGCCGGGTTGCGGCCCGCTTCGCCGGACAACGCCCCCTTCGTCGGGCCGACCTCCGTGCCGCGGCTCCTCGTCGCGACCGGCCACTACCGCAACGGTTTCCTCCTCGCGCCGATCACGGCGGAGTCCGTCGCCACCTACATCGCGACCGGCAGCGTGCCGCCGCCGCTCGACGCGTTCCCCGTGGACCGGCGCTTCCCCGCGGCGCGGACCGGGAGCGACCTTTGACCACCGGCCGCGTCGGGGCCCGGCGGGCCACCGGCGCGCCGTTCACGGTGACGGTGAACGGGCTGCCCCGGCTCGTCGCTCCGGGGACGACGGTCGCGATGCTCGTCGACGACCTCGCGTGCGGCCCGAGGGGCGTCGCCGTCGCGGTCGACCGGACGGTCGTGCCGCGATCATCGTGGAGCGAGGTCTTCGTCGGCGAGGGGACGCACGTGGAGGTGGTCACCGCCGCCGCCGGCGGTTAAGTAGTGCTCAGCGCGCTCCGCGCTGAGCACGCAGTCGCTGCGGGGAAACACGCGTTGCCAGTCTGACGCGCGCGACCTCAGGAGCGCGCGACTCACGGGCCGCGCGACTCCGCAATCATCCGTGCCCGGAAACCTTTCGCCCGTTCACGCGACGTGACGTGACGCGCCTCGCGTGCGCGGCAGCGCGCTCGCAGGGTCGGTACGATCGCGAGCGGTCCGAAAGGGTCACAGGCGGAGGGAGGCGGCGAATGACTCTGCGACGCATCAGGAGGTTGTGCGTCGTCGCGGCGCTCTCGTCCGCGCTGCTCGGTGCGGGGGCAGCCGTCGCCACGACGCAGGCGTCCGCAGCGGTCCAAAAGAAGCACCCGCCGAAGCACAAGAAGAAGGCGAACGGCACCTCGGCGTCGGACAAGCTCAAGGCGTTGGCTTCCGGCGTGGCGTCCGAGAAGGGGGCGACCTTCGAGGTGGTGTACGCGACGGTGACCTCCGGCCACACCGAACTGGTGACGTTCGCTCAGTCACCGCCCAAGTTCCTGGTGAAGATCGGCACGAGCGGCTCGTTGATCTACACGGGCAAAGAGACGCTCTACTGCGCGACGGCGGGCGAATGCGTGAGCACGGGGACGACGAACCCCATCACCCCGATCGAGAGCCTCTTCAGCCCCACATCGGCGAAGGCGTTCTTCCACGAGGCGGAGCTCGAGATCGGCACGAAGGACGCGGGCTACTCGGTGTCCTTCTCCTCCCAGTCGTTCGCAGGCTTGTCGTCGGAATGCGCGACCGACACCGGTCACGGACAGACGGGGAAGTACTGCGTGGCGAGGAACGGGCTCCTCACCTACGCGGGCTACCCCGGAGGCAGCATCACGCTCAAGAGCTTCACGGCCAGCGTGCCGTCGACAGCCTTTTCGCCGCCCAGTGGGGCGACGATCATCACCGAACCGACCACCTGAGGCGCCCGCTTCGCGGCCCACGCTGAGCCGTCTCACGCCTGGACGCCGGCCGCATTACGGCACGGGCACGCGGCTACGCGCAGTGATGGGATGACGGCGCTTTTCAGAGGGCGACGCGGTCCGAGGATCGTTCAGGAGAGGGCGAGGGTTGTTGCGCCCGAGTGGCACCTCGGGGACTGCGCGGTACCGGAAACAGGGCATACGTCGGATCATCCGGTCACACCCTTTGCGTAGGGCGCTCCGTTGTGAAGATGCGGTTCGTCCGTTCCGGAGAAAGTCTCGGCGACGACGTATAGGTCGTCCGCGCTTTGTACCTGCCAGCACGACAGATGGCCAAACCCGTACCATGAGGTGTAGGCGCGGGTTAGGCAAGGAGGTCCGATGAGCCAGGCCGGCATCGACATCGAAGCCGACCTGAACGCCCAAGACGATGACGGCCTGGGCTGGTCGACCATCGCGGAAGCTCGGGAACCCGATCGTGTGAAGCCGGGCGCCTTCCTCCTGGCGGGCAACCGGCAAGGCCAGGCAGTGGTACGGATCGTCGTCGTGGACGACGACGGCCAGGTTCATTTCGCCATCCTGCCGGGCTCGGTCGAAAAGAACCGTCATCTTCTCCGGGGAACCGTCGCCTGAGGCTCGCTGCTACGTCCGAATGTCGTTCGCAGGCTCGCGCGGTGACACCGATCGCCGGCCGTAAGGTCGGCTTGATGCGGCTCGCCATCCGCCTGGCCCGTGCTCGAGAGCACTCACGATGCCGGCGAGGGAGGAACCTGCAAGCTTCTCGGACGCGCCAGATTGGGAAATGACCTTCGTCACAGCTGACCTCGTACTGTCACCCTCGCCGGGTTGCCGCCACCGCCGGTGACGGCTCGGCCATTACGAGGAGCTTCCCGGGGACCTGACCGTCACCGTGATTGTTGTGATCTCCTTCGGGCACTTGATCTCCCGCGCCGGAGTTGTCACGTGGCAAAGGGCCAATACTCTTGTTGCCGGCACCGCGACACCATGGGTGTGCAGCTCGACGACCCATCGCGGTGCCGGCGAACCGGGCGTCATCCGCGAACCGAACGTGCCTGCGAACGCGAGCCCGACGAGCGCGCAGACGGTTGCGGACACGACCCCGAGCGCCGCGTACACCGATCGCCGCCTGGGCCTGTGACGTCTCATCGCCAGACCCCTTCGGACCATGTCGATCCGATCGGAAGGTCGCAAGTCACCCCGTTCACGCAGATCGTCGACGAGAGCGCTCAGCTCGCCCCCGTACCGGTCGCGCCACGCACGGGGGAAGGCGCGCAGCCAACGCGTCGGCTGCCTGCCCTTGTTCATGCCGGCTCACCTCGAAGCTCCGGCTGGGAACCCCTCGTTGCTCGGCCCAGCGTGCTCAACCGGGCCGTTCCCTCCTCGACGATCCGGCGAAGGTCGGCGATCGACGCTTCCAGGACCGCCTCGCCGTCTGGGGTGATCTCGTAGGGCCGCCTGCGGTCGTCCGCAGGTAACGGCGCGATCAGGCCACACTCCGCGAGGCGGCTGATCGCCCCGTACAGCGTCCCCGGTCCGAGTCTGACCGAGGTCAAGGTTGTGATGTCCTTCATCAGGGCGTGTCCGTGCTTGGCCCCGCTCGCAAGGCTCATCAGCACGAACAGCGGGGGGCCAGCGAGGGTCGAACGATCTCCAGCGGACACATGTACAAACTACTACGTTAGGCGTAGCTACGCAAGCCGTAGTTTAGGCCCGTGTCACTCTCCCGCGCTTGGGTGGTGGTCGGCGGCCGGGGAACGAGTGACAAGGTGGCGGGGCCATCCGCCCGAGGACGGCCGTCGAGAGGGTGAGCCGAGAAAGATACGGTCCACTAGCAACCAGCTTGCGAGCGACGGGTGCCCATCCCGGGTGTGACAAACTACGGGCTTTCGGCGGATGACCGCTGATAAAAGGTAGTTTTGTAGCGATGCCCCGCTGAAATTCTATACTTGTTCGCCATGCGTCGAGGAGAGTTCGAGGAGCAACTCGGCACCACCAACCAGTGGTGGAGGCGCCCGCACAGTGGGCGGCGATGGGAATCTGACGATCGCGACCTCGCATCCGCCGAGGTGGCCCCGTACACGTACCGACCAGGTGCTCTACGCGGCGTGGAGGGCGGTGGCCTCTACGCCCTGTTCGGACCGAGGCGCGTCGGCAAGAGCGTTGAGGTGAAGCGGGCGATCAGCGAGCTGATCAAGGGTGGCGTCAACCCCCGCCGGGTCGTCCACGGCGCTTGCAATACGTGGGACTCTCGCGATCTCGTGACGCTGGTACAGACCCTGGACGAGCTCGCACCACCCGATGGGGGTCCCCGGTACATCTTCTTGGACGAGATCACCGCCATCAGGGACGACTGGGTCGGGCATATCGCCTGGCTCAGGGACCAGACCTCCCTCCGATCCGACTGCGTGGTGCTCTCCGGCTCGTCCGCGGAGGACCTGGAGCGTGCCCGCAACGACCTCGCGGAGCGCCGGGGCGCCGCCGGCGACGCTGACCGAGTTCTCCTCCCGATGGGGTTCCGCGCCTTCTGCAGAGTGACCGGCCGCGACTTTCCCGACTCTCCGAGCATCCATCCCAGGGACATGCTCGAGAGTCAGGCCGCAGCAGCAATTGACGAGTTCCGTCCGTACCTGACGGACGTCGTGACGGCGTGGGAGCGATACCTCGAGGTCGGTGGCTTCCCCCGAGCGGTCACTGACTGGATCTGTGACAGGCAAGTGTCGGACGAGTTCCAGAACGCGATCTGGGACGCCGTCCACGGACTGGCTCTCCGCTTCGGCAGTTGGACGTCTGCCCGTTCCCAGGCCCTTCTCGAAGCGATCTCGAAGCGGCTCGCCTCTCGGATGAACAAATCTGACGTCGCTCGCGACCTTGGCGGCATCCATCACGAAACGCTCGATCTGCGTCTCAACGCGCTGCACAATGCTTTCGTCACTTGGCCGTGCTACTCGAGCAAGGGTGGTCGTCCCGACCTGGCCTCTCAAGCAAAGATCTACTTCGTCGATCCGGCACATGCGCGCCTCGCCCACCGGCGACGACCAGGGATCTCTCCTCCCGACTACACGCAGCTCACTGAACAGCAGCTCGGAGTCGCGCTGATGCGCGCGCATGAGCGTGACGACCCCGGGTCGTTCCGGGATTCCGATGCCATGCTGTACTACCGCTCTGCGACCGGGAACGAGGTCGACTTCGTCGGACCGTGGCTCCGAGACCTGCCCTACGAAAGCAAGTACACCGAGGGCCGCTGGCTACGGGAGACTCAGACCGCGAACACGGCGTTCCATGGCTGCGTTCTCGCGACGAGGAACGTCATCGGCAAGCAGGACCGCCGGATGGCGGTTCCGGCTGGCGTACTGGCCTACCTGCTCGATGGCGAAGCTGGAACGAGCGGGTAGTTTGAGGGCGCCGAGTGGCCGTTGCGGTTTTGGCCGAACGGCCCTTGCAGCTCTCCGACGTAGCAGCGGCTTGTGGCGCTACCGGCGGCTCTTCTCTCCTCTCCCGGCCCGTTCGCGCGGTCGGGGCCCGCGTCTTCGCACTTGCCCGGGGCTCCCCGCAGCGGGCAAGAATTGCCCCCCGTGGAGGCACCCGGGAAGACCGCGCTCGTCCTGGCGGGCGGGGGTGCCAAGGGGGCCTTCGAAGCAGGCGCGGTGTCCTATCTCGTGGAGGAAGAGGGCGTCGTCCCCGACGTGATCACCGCGACCTCGGCGGGCGCGGTGTGCGCCGCGGTGCTCGCGCAGGCGCGCACCCGAGAAGAGCTCGTGGAGCGCTCCCGAGAGCTCCACGACGACCTCTTGGCCATGACCAGGGCGGACCTGCTCTTCGGCAAGCAGCCGTGGGTGGCGGCGCTCGACGGGACGCTCTTCGGGCGGGCGATCGACCACTGGGTCGTCGAGCGCACGCGCCCGCCCGCGCCTCGCGACGCGGACGGCGCCACCGCGACGAAGGACGCGGGGACCGAACGGAAGGGACGCACGGTCCGGATGGCCGCCCAGGTCGTGAAGGCGATCCCGAGCATCGGCCGCGCCCGCCGGCAAATGAGGGGCAGCACCGGGTCCCTCCTCACGCTGGACCCGCTCGCGGAGCGGCTGCGCCGCGGCGGACGCGGGATCATGCCCATCGACCCGGCGCTCATCGCGAAGCCGGGGCTCGACCTCCGCCTCGCAGTCGTGGCGCTCGGCGCCGGGGCGCTCCGCTACGTCACCGAGGACGGCACGATCGTGGCGGGCGACGCCGTCACGCCGGTGGAGGGCACGGGGTGCGGCCCTGTCGACCTGGTCGACGGGATCATCGCATCGGCGAGCGTGCCGATGCTCTTCCCGCCTCGCGCGCTCGCGGGGGACGCCTACGTGGACGGTGGGGTCGTCGACAACATCCCGGTCGCCGCTGCCGCGGCTCTCGGTGCGACGCGTATCTTCGCCATCCTCGCCGTGCCGCTCGCGCCGGCGCCCGATCACTACGACTACGCACGGGCGAGCGCCCCGCACGTCTTCCTTCGCGCGGTCGGCGCCATCTCCTTTGCAGAACGCCAGCGTGCGAACCTGGCTCCGAGCCTTCCCGCCGGGACCGAGGTGACGGTGATCGACCCGCTGGTCGACGTCGTCGGGCCATTCGACGTCGCGCGCGGGCTGATGCTGCTGGACATGGACTACGGCTGGATGCGAGCCGCCGACCTGTGCGCCGAGATCGGCGAGGCGGGGCGCCGGCGGGCCTCCGAAGCGACCGGCGCGATCGTGGTCGCGCGGACGCAGGCGTGGCACCGGGAAGAGGAGATCTGGTCGCAGTCGGGCGCGACCACCGCCGACCTCGCCGCCCTCACCCGGTGCAAGCGTGTGGTGCGCGACGCCCTCACCGAACGCAAGGAACTCGGGCTGCCCACGCCGGACGACTCGACCCGCTGGTGGTCCGGCTACGAGGTCCACGAGGGGAGCCGGCCGGTGTCCCTTCCTTCGGACCTCTTCGACGAGCACGTCCGGTAGGAACACGGACGGGGGAGAAGACGCCCGGCCCTCAGCGGAGGTGGTCGGTCCAGCCCCTCCCGTCCCACCAGCGCTCTTTGTCGCTCCCGGCGGGATCCGGGTACCAGCCGGCCGGCGGCAGATGCTGCGGAGGTGGCGGGGCTGGAGGAGGTCCCTGGGTCGGGTAGCCGTACCCGCCGTAGGGGCCGCCACCGTACGGCCCCGGGCCGTACGGACCGCCGCCGTACGGGCCGCTCCCCGGCCCGACCCCACCGGGGCCGCCGGGACCTCCCCCGTACTGGCCGTAGTGCGGGTGCTGGAGCCCCTGGGGCGGCAAGGATGACGCCGGGGGGAAGCGCCGGCGCAGGACGGTCAGGTAGACGATCGACGAGATGAGCGCCACCGGCCACAGGATCAACCAACCGATCCCGAGCGTCACCGCCCACAGCACCTTTCGACCCGGGGAGAACTGCCAGGCGGGGCGGCGCGCGACGTCCACGATCGCGTAGACGATCGGGATCAGGGAGGCCAACGCGAGCACCGCGAACAGGGTCAGCCAGTCCCGGTCCGTCATCGGGACCCTCGCCTCGTCACCGCACCCGCCCGGTCGGACACCACCACTCAGATGTTATGCGGGGTCCGGGAGTCCTGGAGGACACCCGGACCCCGCCGCATGGCCGCCGGTCCCCCCGGACGACGACCGGATCAAGATCTGGCTCCTTCGGCGCGCGGCACCGGGCGGCTCACCGGCTGCTACTCGGCCTGGCCGAAAGCCTCGAGCTCCTCTTCCTCTCTCTCGCTGAGCGTCCTTGGGACCTCGCCCCGCGCCTCTTTGGCCTTCTGGACCTGGACGCGGATCTCCTCGACCACCTCGGGGTTGGCGAGCGTCGTGATGTCGCCGACGTCGGTGAAGTTCGAGATCCCGGCGATGACCCGCCGCATGATCTTGCCCGAGCGGGTCTTCGGCATGTCCGGGACGATCCAGACGTTCTTCGGCCGGGCTACCTTGCCGATCTCGTTCTCGATGACCTTGGCGATCTTCTCTTCCACGTCGGGCCCGGCGACGACACCGGGCTTCAGCGAGATGTACATCTCGACCGCCCGGCCCCGCAGCTCGTCCATCACCGGCACCGCGGCGGCCTCCGCCACCTCCTCCACGAGGACGCTCGCCGACTCGAGCTCCTTCGTGCCGAGGCGGTGGCCCGCCACGTTGATCACGTCGTCCACCCGCCCGAGGATCCGGAAATAGCCGTCAGGCGCCTGGGTGGCGCCGTCGTTCGCGAAGTAGGGCCAGTCGCGCCAGTCGGTGCTCTCCGGATCCTTGTTGTACTTCTCGTAGTACGTCTTCACGAACCGGTCCGGGTCGCCCCAGACCGTCTGGAACCCGCCGGGCCAGGGGTTGCGGATGCAGATGTTGCCCGCGCGGCCCGATCCCCTCGGCACCTCCTCGCCGTCTTCGTCGTAGATCACCGGGTAGATCCCGAGCGCGGCCGGGCCACAGCTCCCCGGCTTCATCGGCTCGAGCCCCGGCAGCGTGCTGCCCATGAAGCCGCCGGTCTCGGTCTGCCACCACGTGTCGACGATCACGGCCTCGCCCTTGCCCACGACGTCGTAGTACCAACGCCAGACGTCCGGCTCGATGGGCTCGCCCACCGTCGTCATGTGCTTGAAGTGGTAGTCGTACTTCGTCGGCTCGTCCGAGCCGACCTTGCGCAGCATGCGGATCGTCGTCGGCGCGGTGTGGAAGATGTTCACGCCGAGCCGTTCCGCGATCCGCCATGCGCGGCCGGGATCCGGGTACGTGGGCACCCCTTCGTACATCACGCTCGTCGTCCCGAGGGAGAGCGGTCCGTAGACGATGTAGGAGTGCCCCGTGATCCAGCCGATGTCCGCGGCGCACCAGTAGGTGTCCTCGGGATGGATGTCCTGGTAGTACTTCGAGGTCCCGGTCACGTAGGAGAGGTAGCCGCCGATCGAGTGCTGGCAGCCCTTGGGGCGTCCGGTCGTGCCCGACGAGTACATGATGAAGAGCGGGGCCTCCGCGGGCAGTGACACCGGGTCGACGAGCTGCCCCTCGTAGCTCGCCATCACCTCGTCGACGAAGAAGTCCCTTCCCGCGACCATCGGGTTCTTCGAGGTGTACCGGCCGGGGTGGCGCTGGTACACGAGGACCTTGTCGACCTCCTGCCCCTCTTCCTTCGCGCGGGCGACGGCCTCGTCGGCCTTCACCCGGTGGTCGAGGAGGTCGCCGTTGCGGTAGTAGCCGTCCATCGTGATGAGCACACGGCTCTGGGAGTCCGAGATCCGCCCGCCGCACGCCGCGCCGCTGAAGCCCGCGAACACCTGGGAGTGGATGACACCGAGGCGCGCGCACGCGAGCATCAGGATCGGAAGCTCCGGGACCATCGGCATGTGGAGCGTGACCCGGTCGCCCGTCTTCAGCCCGCAGAAGTCCCGCAGCATCGCCGCGGTCTCGTTCACCCGCCGGTAGAGGTCGCGGTAGGTGACGACAACCGTCTCGTCGCTCTCGAGCTCGGGGACCCAGATGAGCGCTCCCTGGTTCGGGCGGGTGCGTAGGTGCCGATCGACGCAGTTGAAGGAGGCGTTCAGCCTCCCGCCCACGAACCAGCGCCAGAAGGGCGGGTTCGAGGTGTCCAGCGTCGTGTGCCAGTACTCGTCCCATGTGAGGAGGTCCGCGTACTCCTTGAAGCACTCGGGGAACTTGTCCTCGGTGAAGCGCTCGCGGATAGCGGGGTCCGACGCGTTGGCCTGCCCGATGAACCTGGGCGGCGGGTAGTAGAACTCCTCTTCCTTCCAATGGACGGCGATCTGGGCTTCACTTACCTCGAGCTCCTCGGCCTCGGGGCCCTGAGCATCGTCTGCCGTCATTGGTTCCACCTCCACGTTTGGCGGCCCGACGTCTCCCCGCGTCCACCGGCGGCGCCGCCGACCCTGGATGGAGGTGCGACCACACGGCCATGGCACACGCTGGTGCTCTACGGGTGCCAGGCACCGGACGCCCCGTATCCTGCTTCCGAAGGTACTTGCTGTGCAATCGGCGCCGGTCGGGAGCGCAAGGCGCAGGGGCCTGCTCGTGGCTGGCGTCACGACCCCGCCGGGGACACCTCGGAGGCGTTCGCGACCGAGGGTTCCGAGGTCCCCGCCGGTCCCTGCCCGAAGAGGCGCAGCAGGTTCCCGGTGACGCGTGCGACGTCACGGGCCGGGCACGGTCCCGGCGACGGCTCGCAGATTGTGAGGCGTGAGATCCAGCTGACGGTCCCGCTCTCGAAGATCCCCGCCCTGCTGGCGGCGTCCGTGTAGTACGTCATGTCCGAGTAGGTGTCCCCGTCCCACTCCCCTTGGTTCGTGTACGCGCTCGTGAGCGGTATTGGCGAGTGGCCGAGGACCTGGAGGCCTGTCGGGGCGGCTGTCGGGTTCACGTGCTGGATGTCGGACCGGATGACGTCGGGGATCTGCGACCCGTCCTCGAGGCCGGTGCCCTTGAAGATCCACGAAGAGGCGTCGTAGACGACGAAGGGCAGCGCCGCGGCGTCTGTGTCGACGTAGCCGCTGTACTCGCCCCCGATGAACCGTGTCGGCGGGGAGCTCACCGGCGGTGTGGCGAACGTGTTGCCGGTGACTGTGCTTGTGCGCCCGGTGCCGCGCAGCGGGTCCTCTGTCGCTGTGCGGTAGTCGACCTCCTCGCGGTCCGGACCGATCGGCGAAGACTGCAGCCGCGCATGGCGGACCATCGGCGCCGCGCCCATGAAGGCGACATTGACGCCGTGTGCGACGCCTTCCTGCACGGCGTCTCTCTCGCTCGTCGTCCACGTCTCGTCGTGCCCGAGCGAGAGGTACACCTTGTGACGAAGGACGATGGACGGGTGCTGCGTGACGGTGATGTCGGTGACGTAGGCGGCGTCGAGCCCGTGCTGCTCCATGAACCGGACGAGCGGGTACTCGTCGCCGAGGAAGTCCGACGCCCCTTCCCCTGTGGCCATCGGCCGGTCGAACGAGACGATCCGTGCGCGGTTGCACGGTGGGTACGAGCCCGTCTGGCCGAGGGTGCACGCGCCCTGGCCTTCGTAGTAGGAGTACCCGCCGTAGGTGTTCCAGCCTTCCTCCGTCAGACTGCGCGCGACGACGAGGTAGGTGGCGGTGCTCGCGGGGTCCCAGATCGTGAGGAGCACGTAGCTTTGCTGGCCGCCGCTGCCGACCAGCTTCAAGAGGTAGTCGCCCTGCACGAACGCCTTCGTGACGCGCATCGTGAGCGAGCGGTGCCAGTCGTCGCAGCTCACCATGTTCACGCCCGGGGTGACCGGGCACGGCGGCTGCACCTGGCCGCGCTGGGTCCTCGACTCCCAGATCTGCCGGGCTCCCTTTCCCTGGTAGTAGCCCATCCTGTAGGCGATCACGCGGAACGTCGGCGCTGTCGT
>JASHUY010000050.1 GCA_030039755.1 Acidimicrobiales bacterium | reverse complement strand
CCTCGTCGTAGACGTACTCGACGGCGAGCGCCCACGCTTGCCGGCCGAGGTCCTCGAGCGCCTGCCGCGCGCCGTCAGCTTGGAGGTCGAACATCGCCGGTTCGGGGTGCCAGTCGAACCGGCCCGCGTCCTGTGCGTGGCCGCGGCGGGGTGAAGGCGTCGTGTCGTCCATGGGCCCGATGCTCGCGCGCCCGGTGTCCGCGCCGCCTCCCCGGCGACGGGAGGGTCGGCGACACGAGGGCCAGGCGACGGGAGGGTCGGCGACACGAGGGCCAGGCGACGGGAGGGCCCGCGGCAGGGCCGGACGGCACGGGGCCGGATCTCCACCTCGCGCGGGGCCACTTGTCAGGAGTTCGTGCGCCGGGGAATGCTGGGCGGAGACCAAGAGGAGGAGGGTTGATGGCGGACATCGTCAGAGCCGCGCTGGTGCAGACGAGGTGGACCGGCGACAAGGAGTCGATGATCGACGCGAACTTCGCGCTCGCGAAGGAGGCGGCGTCGCAGGGGGCGCAGGTGCTCTGCTTCGAAGAGCTCTTCTACGGCCCGTATTTCTGCCAGGTCCAGGATCCGGCGTACTACTCGTACGCGGAGCCCGTACCGGGACCGACGACCGAGAGGGTGCAGGGGCTCGCCAGGGAGACCGGGATGGTGATCGTCGCGCCCGTCTACGAGGAGGAGCAGCCGGGCGTGTACTACAACACGGCCGTGGTCGTCGACTCCGACGGTCGCAACCTCGGCATGTACCGCAAGCACCACATCCCGCAGGTGAAGGGGTTCTGGGAGAAGTACTACTTCCGCCCGGGGAACCTCGGCTTCCCGGTCTTCGACACCGCCGTGGGCCGGATCGGCGTCTACATCTGCTACGACCGCCACTTCCCCGAAGGCTGGCGGGCCCTCGGCCTCGCGGGCGCCCGCATCGTCTTCAACCCCTCGGCGACGAGCCGGGGCCTCTCCGCCTACCTGTGGAACCTGGAGCAGCCGGCTGCCGCCGTGGCGAACGAGTACTTCGTCGGGGCGATCAACCGGGTGGGGGTCGAACCGCTGGGGGACGACGATTTCTACGGCGGCTCGTACTTCTGCGATCCCCGCGGCCAGCTCGTCGGGGACGCGGCCTCGAGCTCCGAGGACGACGTGATCGTGCGCGACCTCGACATGGGGCTCTTGGAGGAGGTGCGCCGGCTCTGGGCCTTCTACCGCGACCGGCGTCCCGACGCCTACGGCCCGCTCGTCGCCCCATGAGCCGGCTCCTCGTCGAGGGCGGCACCGTGGTGACCGCGTCGGGCGCCGCCCCGGCCGACGTGCTCGTCGACGGGGAGCAGGTCGCGGCCTTGCTCGCACCGGGCAGCACGCCGGAGTCGGCGGACCTCGCGCGCGTCGACGCCACGGGCAAGCTCGTGGTGCCCGGTGGGATCGACGTCCACACGCACATGGAGATGCCCTTCGGAGGCACGTTCTCGGCGGACACGTTCTTCACCGGGACGCGGGCCGCCGCCCACGGCGGCACGACGACGATCGTGGACTTCGCCATCCAGCCCCGCGGCGGATCCGCGAGAGAGGGCCTGGACGCGTGGATGGCGCGGGCCGAGGGGCACTGCGCGATCGACTTCGGCTTCCACATGATCCTCTCGGACGTGAGCGAGCCGGTCCTGAAGGAGGTGCACGGCCTCGTCGACGACGGGGTCACCAGCTTCAAGCTGTTCATGGCCTATCCCGGCGTCTTCTACTCCGACGACGGCAAGATCCTGAGGGCGATGCAGACCGCGGCGGAGACCGGGGCCGTCGTGATGATGCACGCCGAGAACGGCATCGCCATCGACGTCCTCGTCGCGCAGGCGCTCGCCGCCGGGAAGGGCGAGCCGAAGATGCACGGCGGGACGCGGCCTTCGGTCCTCGAGGGTGAGGCGACGCACCGGGCGATCGTGCTCGCGGGGGTGGCGGGCTGCCCTCTCTACGTCGTGCACCTCTCGGCGATGGAGGCACTGGCCGAGGTCGCCGCGGCACGCGACGCAGGGAGGCAGGTCTTCGCGGAGACCTGCCCCCAGTACCTGTTCCTCGACGAGTCGCTCATGGCCGGGCCGGACCTCGAGGGTGCGAAGTACGTCTGCTCGCCACCGATCCGGGCCCGTGCGCACCACGAGGCGCTGTGGCGCGGGCTCGGCACCGACGACCTCTCCGTCGTCTCGACCGACCACTGCCCCTTCTGCATGAAGGACCAGAAGGAGCTCGGGCGCGGCGACTTCTCCAAGATCCCGAACGGCCTGCCCGGCGTGGAGCACCGGATGGACCTCGTCCACCAGGGTGTCGTCCGGAACAGGATCTCCCTCCCGCGTTGGGTCGAGCTCACCTCGACCGCACCCGCGCGGCTCTTCGGTCTCTACCCGAAGAAGGGGTCGCTGCTGCCGGGAGCCGACGCCGACCTCGTCGTGTACGACCCCCAGCGCGTGCACACGCTGTCGGTCGCCGCGCACCACATGGCCGTGGACTACTCCGCGTACGAGGGGACGGAAGTGACCGGAGCCGTGGAGACCGTGATCTCGCGGGGCGAGGTCGTGATCGAGCACGGCGCGTTCAAGGGGCGCGACGGCCACGGGCGCTTCGTCCCCCGCGCGCCGTTCTCCGGGATGGACGTTCCCGCGCGGGGGGCGGGCGGACGATGAAGTTCGGGCTCGTGCTCCAGACCGATCCTCCGGCCGCGCGCCTCGTCGAGCTCGCGAAGCGCGCCGAGCGGCTCGGGTTCTCCTCGGTGTGGACGTTCGACTCGCCGGTGCTGTGGCAGGAGCCGTTCGTCATCTACTCGCGGATCCTGGCGGAGACCGAGCGGGTGATGGTCGGGCCGATGGTCACGAACCCGCGGTCGAGGCAGTGGACCGTGACGGCGTCGTTGTTCGCGACCTTGAACGACATGTACGGCAACCGGACGATCTGCGGGATCGGACGCGGCGACTCGGCCGTCCGCGTGATCGGCGAACGGCCGACCACCGTGGAGGAGGTGGGCGCCTGCATCCGGACGGTGAAGGCGATGGCCGAAGGCAAGGAGGTGGACGTCCACGGCACGCCGGTGCGGTTCCCCTGGGTGAGGGACGGCGCACTCGAGGTCTGGATGGCCGCTTACGGGCCGAAGGCACTCGCTGTCGCAGGCCGCGAGGCCGACGGGCTCATCCTCCAGCTCGCCGACCCCTTCGTGATCCAGTGGGCGATCGGCCGTGCCCGGGAAGCGGCGAGGGAGGCGGGCCGGGACCCCGACGCCCTGACGATCTGCGCGGCGGCCCCCGCATGTGTGGGCGGCGACCTCGCCCACCAGCGCGACCAGGTGCGCTGGTTCGGGGGGATGGTCGGGAACCACGTGGCCGACCTGGTCTCACGCTACGGCCAGGAGTCCGGCGCGGTGCCGGTGGCGCTCACCGCGTACATCGAGGGCCGCAAGGGTTACGACTACTCGCACCACGGCCGGGCGGACAACCCGCACACCGATTTCGTGCCCGACGACATCGTCGAGCGCTTCTGCGTGCTCGGGACCGTCGACGACCACGTTGCGAAGCTGCGCGAGCTCGAAGAGCTCGGCGTGTCGCACTTCGCGCTCTACCTCATGCACGACGCGCAGGACGCCACCCTCGCCGCCTACGGCGAACAGGTCGTCCCCGCGCTGTCCGGGGACTGACCCGATCGGCGTGCACGGCGCGGGGGCTGACGACCGCGCGCCACGACGCCGGCGGTCTCGTCAGGCCCGCAGCTCCTCGGGGACGACGACGAGGTCGACGGTGCGGCCGCCACGCCACACCCTCACCGGTACGTCGCGGCCGATGGAGGCCTCGGTCATCAGCCCCTGGAGCTGGGCGACGCTCTCGACGGACCGGCCGTCGACCGAGAGCAGGACGTCGCCGGTGCGGATGCCGGCCCGGGCCGCGGGGCTCGCCCCGACGACCATGGTCACTTCGATGGCGGCTTTCCGGTCGGCCCGCCGGAGGGCCGGCGGCAGCGGCCTCGGCCCACCCGCGATGCCGATGTGCGCCCGCCGGACCCGGCCGTCCTTGATGAGGGCGGCGACGATGCGTCGGGTCGTCGCGTTGATGGGCACCGCCATCCCGAGCCCCTGGCCGACCCCCGGGCCGACGACGGCCGTGTTGATCCCGACCACCCGCGCACGGCCGTCGGCGAGCGCGCCGCCGGAGTTGCCCGGGTGCAGTGCGGCGTCGGTCTGGATGATGTCGTCCACCACGCGCGTCGCGCTGCCCGAAGTCGTCGCGAGGGACCGGCCGAGCCCGCTGACGACGCCCGCGCTCGCCGAGCCCGCGAAGCCGAGCGGGTTGCCCACGGCCACCACGAGCTGCCCCACGACGAGCCGGGCGGCGTCGCCGAGCGTGGCGGCCGGCGGCGGTGTGTCGGCCGCGGAGAGCCGGAGCCGCAGCACGGCGAGGTCGGAGAGCGGGTCGCTCCCCGCGACGTCGAACTCCCACTCCGCGCCGCTGCCGAACGCAGCCTCGCCGCCGGCTGCGCCGGTGACGACGTGGGCGGACGTCACGAGCAGGCCGTCGGGCGAGATGACGACCGCGGAGCCCGCCCCCCCGCCGCGCCCCGCCCTGCGTCCGCCGATCCGGACGCTCGCCACTGCGGGGGACAGGCTACGGACCACCGAGCTGACCACCGCCGAGTAGGTGTCGAGCGCCTCGCGCTCCTCGGACGTCCCCGCCCCGCCGGTCTCCGCGGCCTCGTCCAGGCCGGGCACGACGGTCGCGGTCACGCCGTCCCCGACTCCTCGCCACCCCTCTCGGCGAAGACCACGCGGACCTCGATCTCGTCGGTGCCGCGCACGATCCGCAGTTGCAGGGCGTCGCCGTCCGCCAGGTCCCCGAGGACCGCGAACAGGTCGTCAGGGGAGCCGAGCGTGCGGCCGCCGGCCTCCACGAGCAGGTCTCCCGCCCGCACCCCGGCCCGCGCGGCCGGACCGTCCCCGTCGACGGCCCGCACGAGCAGTCCCTCGCGCTCTTGGAGACCGACCGCGGCCCGCAACCGTCGTGCCGCCCTCGGCGGCAACAACGCCAACCCGAGGTATCGGCGGCTCGGCGACTCCCCGCGGGCCAGCGCGTCCACGCGGCCGCGGAGCTCCGTGTCGGCGGGGATGGCGAGGTAGAAGCCGTCACCGAGCCGGTGGGTGCTCAGACCCAGGAGCTTGCCCGTCGCGTCGACGATCGGGCTGCCCGACGACCCGCGCGCGAGCGGCGCGGTGTGCTCGATGCCGTCGGGGACCAGGCGGCCCCTGGGCCCGCGGAACGCCCGGCCGGTGGACGACACCGTCCCGATGGTGATCCGCACGCCTGCGCCGGCGGGCGAGGTCACCGCGAACACCGGGGTCCCGATCGCCACGCCGCCCTCGTGCCACTCGGGCGCCGGCGCGCCGGCGGTCGCCACGTGCACCACCGCGAGGTCACTGTCCAGGTCGACGCCTGCGACCGTTCCCCGCTCGACCCTGCCGTCGGCGAAGCTGACCGTCGTCTCGCTCCCGCGCAGGTTGTGTGCGTTGGTCAGCACCGCGCCGTCGGCGATCACGACGCCCGCGCCGCGGCCGGGCCCGCGCCCGATCCGCACGACGCCCGCCGCCACCGAGCCCGCCACCTTCTCCACCGATTGCCGCAACTCCTCTACCGCTCCCACCAGGTCCTCCTCGTCGCCGTTCCGGCTCGTCACTCGTCTGTCTAGTAACTTGTGAGTTGCAAGTTACCACGAACTGTGGCACCTGGAGACATCGGAGACGAAAATGGTCCGTGTGCAGGAACGGACGGCCGACGGGCTCGACGAAGCTCTCGCACGGATCGGCGACCGGTGGTCCCTCCTGATCGTGCGCGCGCTCCTCGGCGGGTCCATGCGCTTCAACGAGCTCCAGGAATCGCTCGGAGCGATCGCGACGAACGTGCTGACGCAGCGGCTCCGCCAGCTGGGGGACCTCGGCCTGGTCGTCGCCACGCCCTACTCGACCCGCCCGCCGCGGTTCAGCTACGGCCTCACCGCCTCGGGGCACGACCTTGCGGGCGCGGTCCGGCTCCTCGCCCGTTGGGGTGCCGAGCAGGCCGGCACCCAGGCCGAGGGCCCGGTGCACGGCGAGTGCGGGTCCGCCCTGGACGCCCACTGGTACTGCTCGACGTGCGCGCGGACCGTCGACGACGAGGAGCTGGGCGAGCCGGGCTTCATCTGACTCCGTCTCCGCAGTAGCGTCACGACAACCAAACCATCCGGGGGGACCTAGACGGCGGAGGTGCCGATGAAGGTCACGGGCTTGTTCCTCAACGCGCAGCGGACGCTGGAGGTGCCTGCGGGCGGTGTCGTCTTCCGCGAAGGGGACGAGGGTGAGGAGATGTACGGGATCGTCGACGGCACCTTGGAGCTCCGCTCGGGCGGACGGGTGCTCAGGACGCTCGGCCCCGACGACGTCTTCGGCGAGATGGCGCTCGTCGACCGGACGCCCCGCACCGCGACAGCCGTCGCGCTGAGCGACTGCGTGATCGCCGCGATCAACCGGCGGCGGTTCATGTTCCTCGTGCAGGAGACGCCGATGTTTGCCCTCCAGGTGATGTCGGCGATGGCGTCCCGGTTGCGGGGTGACGCCTCCGACCCCGACCCCGGTCCCGACGAGGCCTGACCCGGGCGCGGTGACGGCCGGGAAGCGGACCCACGTCGCGCTGCTGCGCGGCGTGAACGTGGCCGGCCGCAACAAGGTGCCGATGCCCGTCCTGCGCGACGCGGTCGAATCGCTCGGTCACGAAGAGGTCCTCACCTACGTCCAGAGCGGCAACGTCGTGTTCGCCGCGCGCCGAACCGACGCGGAGGACGCGGCGATCGCGCGGTCCCTGGAATCGGTGATCGCCGAGCGGACCGGCGTGCACGCACCGGTGCTCGTGGTGCGCGCCGCCGAGCTCGCTCGCGTCGTACGGGACAATCCGTTCCCGGGCGTCGCCGACCACCGGCTGCTGCACGCCGTGTTCCTCGCCGAGCCGCCGGGGGAGGAGGGTGTCGCGTCGGTCGCGGCGGCCGTCGGGCGCGCGGGAGGGAAGGGCAGCCGCGACCAGGCGCGGGTGGTCGGACGCGCGCTGTACCTGTGGACCCCCGGCGGGTTCGGTCGCAGCCTGCTACGGGCGGAGCTCGAGAGGAGCGGGACGAAGCGGACGCCGATGCGCGAAGGCACCGCGCGCAACTGGGCGACGGTCACGGCCCTCACAGAGCTGGTCAGAGGCTGACGCAGCACTGTGGGACGCAGCACCGTGGGACGCAGCACTGTGGGACGCTGACGCCGTGGGCCTCGCCCCCCGTTATCCGGTCCGAACCGAGCGGCTCGCGCTGCGGCCGCTCACCGGCGGCGACCTGGACGCGCTGGTCGCGTACCGGTCGCTGCCGGAGGTGTGCCGGTACGTGCCGTTCGAGCCCATGGACGCAGACACCGTGCGCGAGCGGCTCGCGGCCGACTGGGCGCGGCGGCGACTCGACGGAGAGGGACAGTCCCTCGTCCTCGGAGCGGAAGTCGTGGCGAGCGCGACCCTGGTCGGGGACCTCCTCTTGCACTGGACCTCCGTGACGCACCGGAGCGGAGAGGTCGGCTACGTCTTCCATCCGGACCACGCGGGGCGGGGCTACGCCACCGAGGCCGTCCACGGCGTGCTGCACCTGGCGTTCGACGACCTGGGGCTGCACCGGGTCACGGCCAGGGTCGACCTCCGGAACACGCCGTCGGCACGGCTGGCGAGACGGCTCGGGATGCGTGAGGAGGCGCACCTCAGGGAGAACGAGTGGTTCAAAGGGGAGTGGTCCGGCGAGCGCGACTACGCCATCCTCGAGCAGGAGTGGCGGTCCCTGCACGCAGAAGGCTGCCCCGATCTCCGGGCCCCTGTGCCCGCGACAGTCGTCGTCGTCCCGGACCTGGTCGGCCAGGAGCTGCGCGAAGGCCACGTCGAGATCTACGACCGGCCGATCGGCGTGCGGCTCCTCTACCGTCATCCGGCGACCGGCGCGGACCACTACCTGGTCCGCTACCCGCCGGGGCTCGTGGCCGCGCCGCACCGTCACCGCGCCGCGCACACCTTCGTCGTCCTCGAGGGTCACCTCGAGGTGAACGGCGAACGGCTGGGGCCAGGTTCGTACTGCCACTTCCCGGCCGGCGCGCTGATGCACCACGCGCCCGCAGGCGAGGAGGGGTGCGTGTTCGTCGCGGTGTTCGACGGCCCTCAGGACGTCGAGCCCGCGGGCGGCGACGGCGGCGCGTGACGTGCATCTACGCTGTCGTCGTGTGCCGGAACATCACGACCCTGCGTGGCCTCGAGCCTGCTGCGACGGCGCAGGAGATCGAGGCGGCCGCGCGCCAGTACGTGCGCAAGGTGAGCGGCGTCGCGCGCACGTCCGTGGCGAACGACGCCGCCTTCGAAGAGGCGGTCACGACGATCGCCGAGGCGACGAGCCGCCTGCTCGACCAGCTCCCGCCCCGCAGGCAGCCACCGCCGACGCTGCCGCCGCTCCGGCGCCTGCCGTTGGCGCGCGCCGCTGCGCCGCGCTGAGCTGATC
>JASHUY010000008.1 GCA_030039755.1 Acidimicrobiales bacterium | reverse complement strand
TCTCCATGCCGGGGCGGGCAACCGGCGCGGCTCCCGTCGCAGCCCCCGGCGCGGACCCCGGCTCCCCACCGCGTCGGCCATCGCTTCCGACCGTACCGCCGCCGGCCTCGCTGCGCGCGGCAGGTGCGAGGCGTGCCTTCCGCTACCTCCGCGCGGCGGGGGTCGTCTGCTTCGCACCGGCAGCGGTGCCGCCACCGTGGCCTGCGGCGACCGGCGGAGACGGAGACTTGGACGGGGACGGAGAGGGAGACTTGGACGTGGACGTGGACGTGGACGTGGACGTGGACGTGGACGTCGACGTGGACGTGGACGTGGACGTGGACGGGGACGGGGACGGGGCCTCGAGCGCACGGACGAGCAACGACGCGTAGTAGTGCGCGCCCTGCGGGTCGAGGTGGACCCCGTCGGGATAGAAGTACTGCGGCGTGTCGGCGCTGAGGGCGAACCAATTGACCATCGTCGTGTTCGGGTAGCTGCGCGCGACCGCGGCGATGCTCTGGTTGACGGCCTGCTCCCAGGGCCATGTCTCCCTCGTGTTCACGAGGACCACCCGCCTCATGGGGCCGAGCGACCGCAACAGCGTCTCGAGCTGTGTCGGGCTGTAGTACCCGTTCGTACCGAGCTCCAAGATGAGCTCGTTGCCGACGTCGCCGTCCTTTTTCAGCTGCGACACGTCGGCCTGCACCTGGTAGAGCTGTTGGCCGATCTGGGCGTCGATCACCGCGCCGGGCAGCATCTGACGGATGTACGGCGCGGCGTCGACCATGATCGAGTCCCCGATCACCGTGACCCCCGTCCCGGGCGGGAGCGTCGTGGTCGTCGTCGACGCGGTGGGCGGGGGCGTGGTGGCGGTCGCCGGGAGCGTCGTGGCGGTGGGCGGGAGCGTGGTGGTCGTGTCGACGTGGTGGGCCGGCGGGAGGACGCTCTTCGTCGGCTCGGAGGGGTTCGCCGCGGCCGAGATCACCCCGGAGAGGCCGAGCGAGCAGATGAGCCCGCCGACGAGGACCGCGCCGGTCGCCGCCCATCCCTGGGAGCCCGGCAGGAGGCCGGCCCAGTCGCGGTTCGTCCACTTGTCACGGAGGGTCTCCCAGAAACGACCGAGCGCACCATGGCGCACCGGTTCCTCCACGAACCGCCACGAGAGTGCGGCGAGGACGATGATGCCGGCCACCTGCAGCACGTCCCGCAGCAGGTTCTGCGTCGCGCCCTGGGGCGTGGTGAGCACGATGACCGGCAACGACCACAGGTAGATGCCGTAGGAGCGCTCGCCGATCCACCGGAGCGGGCCGACCCCGAGGACGCGCGCGAGGCGCGCGCCGGGGTGGACGCACACGGCGATGACGATCGCGGTGAGCACGGAGAGGAGGGCCATCCCGCCGCGGTAGACGAAGGGGTCGTACTCGCCGGTCTGCCAGTACATGACGATGATGCCTGCCAGCGCGGCGCCGCCCGTGACCTCGAGGACGGTGCGGGCCGTCGGCGTGATGGGCCCGACGCGCCTGTCCCGCGGCCAGGCGAACGCGAGCGCAGCCCCGATGAGGAGCTCGAACGCCCTCGTGTCGGTGCCGTCGTAGACCCGGGTCGGGTCGGTGTAGGGAACGAAGAGCAGGGCCATCTCGACCACGGAGCCGCAGGCCAGGACGAGCGCACCGAGGACGAGCACCCGCCGGCTCCGCACCCAGCGCAGGGCGCCGAGGACGACGAACGGCCAGAGCAGGTAGAACTGCTCTTCGATCGCGAGCGACCAGAGGTTGCCGAGCGGCGAGGACGGCCCGTACTGGGCGAAGTACGAGACGTGGTGGAAGATGTACCACCAGTTGCTGTAGTAGAAGACCGCCGGGAGGAGGTCGGACCGGAGCCCCGGGAGCTGGGTCCGGTCGAAGAGGGTGGCCCAGGCGACGGTCACGAGCAGCATCACGAAGAGCGCGGGGAGCAGGCGGCGCGCGCGGCGCACCCAGAACTGGCCGAAGGACCGGGCCCCACGCCGGCGGATCGCCGCCGCGAGGAGATCGGTGATCAGGTAGCCGGAGAGGACGAAGAAGACCCCGACGCCGAGCAGCCCGCCGCTCGCCCATCCGAGATCGAGGTGGTACGCGATCACGCCGAGGACCGCGATCGCGCGGATGCCGTCCAAACCCGCGTTGTAGGGGCTCGTTCCTTCGACTGGTCGCGGCATGAGCTAGCGGTGTTCCTGATCCTCATCGCGCGCTGCCGGGCGCGCGGCGCGAGTTTCGCGTGCACTGCGATGGTGGCAGGCAGCGAGCGGCAAGTCGAGGCATGTCGAAGATGAATTCCGCACGTCGTGGGCCGACGTCCGCGCGGCGGCACGAAACGTCCCGGTCCGCCGCCCGGGGAGTCCGGCGCAAGGCCCGTGGTAGCCATTGCGCCGCGCTGCAACCGGCCTAACCTCGCGCGGGTGGGGGCGACCCGGCGAAGTGGGTGACGCGGCGACGGTCGTGGAAGGGCAGGGGTTCCGCACGTACCGGTGGTCCGACCCCGCGCTCATCGCCACCGCCCTGCTGGCCGCCGCCTCGGGGTTCGGCCAGTTCGGGGCCGTCGCGGCGCTCGGAGACGTGGCGAAGACCTTCGGCCACCTGACCAGCGGGGCGACCTTCGCCGACGAGGCGGGTCTCTCGGGCACCGTGCTCGGCGTCGGGCTCGCCATCATCCGCGCTGCGTCCTTCCTCGGCCTCCCCCTGGCCTCGCTCGCGGACCGCTTCGGTCGCAAGCCCATGCTCGCCGCGACGTGCGCCATGGGGCTCGTCCTTACCGTCCTCACCGCACTGAGCCCCAGCTACTGGTGGTTCGTCGCGATCTTCGCGCTCGGCAGGCCGTTCTTGAGCGCGACCACCGGGCTCACGCAGGTGAGCGCGGTGGAGCTCACGACCTCGTTGCAGCGCGCGAAGGCGGTGTCGCTGATGGCCGCCGGCTACGCGGTGGGCGCGGGGCTCGACGCGATCGTGCACAGCCTCGCCGAGAAGACGCTCGGGTTCCGCGGGATCTTCGCGCTCGCGGTCGTCCCGCTCGTCTTCCTTCCCGTGATCCTGCGAAAGGTCGTGGAGCCGGACCGGTTCGCCCGCGTCGTGGGCTCGGCCAGCGGGGCGGAGCCGGTGCTCGGCCCGATCGCCCGCCCCTTCCGCCGGCGGTTGCTGCTCGTGGCCGTGCTCGCTTTCTGCGTGTCGGTCATCACGGGGCCCGCGAACAGCCTCGTCTTCATCTACGCAGAGAACTTCCTCCACCTCGGGGGGATCGTCACGAGCGGGATGGTCGTCGCGGCGGGCGCCGCCGGGCTCGGGGGGCTCCTCGTCGGGCGGTGGCTGTCCGACCGCCTCGGACGCCGCCCCACGGTCGCCATCGCGATGGTCGGCATGGCCGTCTTCGGTGTCCTCGCCTACACGGGCCCGGCGTGGGCGCTCTTCTTCGGGTACGTCGCCGGGGTGACGTGCGGCGCGGTGTTCGCCCCGGCAGGCGGGTCGCTCGCGAACGAGCTCTTCCCCACGTCGGTGCGCGGCTCGGTCACCGGGTGGTACATCGCAGCCGGTGTCGTGGGCGCCGTCGTGGGGCTCCTCGCGTTCGGCGCGGTCGCAGACGTGCGCGGCACGTCGCACCACCTCGCGCTCGCCGCCGCGGTCGTCTTCCTCCCGATGATGCTCACGACGGGGTTCCTCCTGCTCCTCCCCGAGACGAAGGGGAAGGAGCCCGAGGAGCTCTGGTCGGACCTCGTGCCGGTGTCAGCGGGCGAAGAAGTGCACGCCGACCCACACCCAGCCGAGCACCACGACGGCGCGAAGCCACGTCCGGTCGCCGAGAACGTCGCGGATCACCGCGGAGGGCCGACCGACCCGGGCGCGGCCGAACGTCCAGGCGCGCGCGGAGGCGAGCCATAGGAGCAGCACCGCGAGCGCAAGGGCCGCCCAGATCGCGTACGTGACGTGGGCCCAGGTCATCGCCGCACGAGGTACCCGCCGGCGAGCAGCCAGGCGAACCACGCGGCCGCCTTCGCGGCGCGGTAGTGGAACAGCGCGTCGACGCCGGAGCTGATGGTGGGGTAGTCGGCCCGTGGACCGCCGTGGAAGTAGGACGCGAGCTCGACGGCGACCAGCAGGACGGCCACGACGAGCCAGGGGACCGCCGTCCCGTCGCGGCCTCCGGGGTGCGCGCGGTCCAAGCGCCGCCACGGGCCGGACGCCGGCCGGAGCCGCTCCATGACGAAAGCCCCCGCGAACAGCGCCGACGGGAGGGAGATCGCCACGTCGGCGGGCTCCGTGAAGGGCCGGGCGCCCGAGGCGACCCCGGCGAAGACCGCCGCGGCGGCGAGGGCGCCGACGGCCGCCATGCGCCCTCGCGTCCCTGCTCCGGCCTGTGCGGTCGGGAGACGGGCGCGCCGTCGCGCGCTCACGGGTCGGCCTCGAGCGCGAGCGTCACGCGGACGGGGCGGTGGTCCGAGCCCACGGAGCCGAGCACGTCCGCGTGCAGCACGCTGAGCGGCCCGCGCACCAAGACGTGGTCGACCTGGCTGTGCGGGCGCCACGACGGCCACGTCTTCGCCCGGACCGCGCGCCGCCACCCGGGGAAGAACAGTCCGACGGGCGGGCCCCAGAGGTTCATGTCGCCCGCGACGATCGCCGGGCGCGCCCCGGCCATCGCGTCGACCGCGCGGGCGAGCCGCACGAAGTGGCCCGGCGCGCCGTAGGTGAGGTGCGACATGTGCGTGCCGACCACGGTGACCGGGACCCCTGCGTCGACCGTCACGACCAGCGCGGCGCGGCTCGCACGGTCGCGCGCGAGCCGCCCGAGGTCGATCACCTCGGTCCCCGTGATCGGGAGCCGGCTCAGCACCGCGACCCCCCAACGCCCTGGGGACGCGTCGGCGAAGCGCCGCGAACCCGAGACGCGCCGGGAGAACGGCCGCTCGCTGTCGAGGAAGATCGCGTGGCTCCTGCCCCGCCAGTCGAACGAGCGCATCCACCTTGCGTCGGCGTGCGCGTGCGGGCCGGCTAGGCGCCCGCCCGCGAGCGCGTGCTCACGGACGTCGTAGCCGAGCGCGCTCGCGACGCGTCGGGCGAGGCTGGGCCCGTCGTCGGGCGCCCAGTTCTCCTCGAGGACGAGGACGTCCGCGTCGATCACGCGGCACCCCGCCACCACGTCGTAGGGACGGCCCCACCCGTCCACGCCCGCGTGCGCGTTGAAGGTGGCGACGCTGAAGGAGCGGCAGGGTTGCGGGTCGGGGTCGTGCACGGGCGCACCGACGATAGGCCGCCGCGCCGAGTCCGCCGGGCCCAGGCCGGCCACACTGAGGAGCAGCACGCGCCCGGTACCATCTCCTCCAATGTCGACGTCTCCCCCCGGCGGCCGGCTCGCGCCGTTCTCGACGACGATCTTCGCCGAGATGACCGCGCTCGCGGTCGCCACGGGGTCGGTGAACCTGGGTCAGGGCTTCCCCGACACCGACGGGCCCGCCGAGATCCTCGAGGCCGCCATCGCCGCCATCCGCGACGGGCAGAACCAGTACCCGCCGGGCCCCGGCGTGCCCGCGCTGCGCGCCGCGATCGCGGATCACCAGCGCCGCTGCTACGGGCTCGACTACGACCCCGACGGCGAGGTGCTCGTGACCACCGGCGCGACCGAAGGCGTCGCCGCGGCGCTTATCGGGTTGTGCGAGCCCGGCGACGAGGTCGTGATGTTCGAGCCCTTCTACGACTCCTACGCCGCGGACGCCGCGATGGCGGGGGCGGTCGCCAAGATGGTCACCCTCCGCGCGCCGGACTGGTCGTGGGACCCCGACGTGCTGCGCGCCGCGGTCTCGCCGCGCACGCGCCTCGTGCTGCTGAACTCCCCGCACAACCCGACGGGGAAGGTGTTCGGCCGAGCCGAGCTCGACGAGGTGGCCCGGGTCTGCCGGGAGCACGACCTCGTCGCCGTGACCGACGAGGTGTACGAGCACCTCGTCTACGACGGCGAGCACGTTCCCCTCGCGAGCTTGGAGGGGATGCGGGAACGCACCGTCTCGTTGTCGTCGGCGGGGAAGACCTTCTCGGTCACGGGTTGGAAGATCGGCTGGGCCTGCGGGCCTGCGGAGCTCGTCGCCCGCGTGCGCGCCGCGAAGCAGTTCCTCACCTTCGCGACGGGCACGCCGTTCCAGCACGCCGTCGCGACGGGGCTCGCCGCGGGGGAGCGGCTCGTCGCCCCGCTCCGCGAGTCGCTCCGCGAGCGCCGCGACCTCCTGTGCGACGGCCTCGAGTCCCTCGGCCTCGCCGTGTACCGGCCGGCGGCGACGTACTTCGCCACGAGCGACGTCGCCTCGATCGGGGAGACGGACGCGCTGGCGTTCTGCAGGGAGCTCCCCGCGCGTTGCGGGGTGGTGGCGGTGCCGTCGTCCGTCTTCTACCGCGATCCCGAACCGGGCAGGACCCTCGTGCGGTGGGCGTTCTGCAAACAGCCCGAGGTGCTCCGCGACGCGCTCGTGCGCCTGAAGGCGCTCGTCCCGTGAGGGTGCCCTGAGCGTGGCGGCGGCGTGCGGGCCATGCGACCTGAGCGTGGCGGCGGCGAGCCGGCGGTCACGGTGACCTTCCCCCGGGTGCCCCTCTTCTGGGTCGACGCCTTCTGCGAGGGGCCGTTCACCGGCAACCCTGCCGCGGTCTGCGTCCTCGAGCGACCGGCCCCGGAGGATGCGATGCAGTCGCTCGCCTTCGAGATCGGGCTCTCCGAGACCGCCTTCGTCTGGCCCGAAGCGGGCGGGTTCGGCCTGCGCTGGTTCACTCCCGTCGCCGAGGTCGATCTCTGCGGGCACGCGACCGTCGCAACCGCGCACGCACTCGGAGGTGTCGGACGCCTCGAGGGGGGACGGGCGTGCTTTTCGACGAAGAGCGGGGTGCTCGAGGCGACCGTCGACGGCGACGAGGTCGAGATCGTCCTGCCGGCGGAGGTCCCGTCGCCGGTCGATCCTCCCGCGGCGCTCGCGGCGCGTTGGCCGGTGGTGCGTGCTGCGGCGGGACGCTTCGACCTGTTGGTGGAGCTCGAGAGCGAAGAGGCCGTCCGCGCGGTCGACCCTGCGGCCGTCGAGCTCACGTCCTTGCCCTACCGCGGGATCGCCGTCACCGCCGGGGGCGGGGGGGCAGCGGGGGAGGTGGCGCCCGGACGGTCGGCGGGGGACGCCGCGCCCGACTACGTGCTCCGCTTCTTCGCGCCGCGCGTCGGGGTGCCCGAGGACCCGGTGACGGGCTCCGCCCAGTGCCTCCTCGGCCCGTACTGGGCCGGCGCGTTGGGCCGCTCACGGCTTCGTGCGCTGCAGCTCTCCGCTCGCAGAGGCGTGCTCCGCGTCCGGGTCGACGCCACACGGGTGGGTCTGGCCGGCCGCGCGGTGACGCTGCTCAGCGGGGAGATCGTCGGTGAGGCGGCGCGCCGGCTCGTCACCTGCTGACCGGTCTCCGCAGGGCGAACGGGCCGGCCCTCCCGGATCGCCCCACGGGGATCACCCACGGGGATCACCCACGGGACGGTCGGATCACCCCACGGGATGGTCGGATCACCCCACGGGATGGTCGGCCTGAACGGTCGGGCCGGTCGCTGTGGTAACGATGGGTCGGTGCTGACAGCCGACGGGTCCGTCCAGATCGCCGGCGCGCGCGCGCCGGCGACGTCCGAGGTGCGAGCGGCGGCTTCGGACCTCGGCGGGCTCGTCGAGCGCCACCGCCCGCGCGACGCCCGCGAGCGGGCCGCGAAGTCGCGCATTCTCGCCGAGCTCGATCGCCTTGCCCGGCCGTTCGACCGCCACGCGGACCCTGTGCACGTGACGGCCTCCGCTGTGGTCACCGGCAGCCGGGGCACCGTGCTCCACCTGCACCGCCGTCTCGGGAGGTGGCTGCAGCCGGGCGGCCACGTGGACCCGGGGGAGTCTGCGCCGGAGGCGGCACTGCGCGAGACCGTGGAGGAGACCGGACTGGAGGTCGCGCATCGGGGCGACCGGCCATTCCTGCTTCACGTCGACGTGCATCCTGCGGCCGACGACCACGTCCATCTCGACCTTCGCTTCCTGCTCGTCTCACCCGACCACGACCCGCGCCCAGCGCCGGGCGAGAGCCCCGACGTCCGCTGGTTCACGTGGGAGGAGGCGGAGGCCATCGCCGACGACGCGCTCGTCGGCGCGCTCCACGCGGCGCGTGAGGTGCTGGGGAAGGGAGTGAGCGGGGAAGGGGAGGTCCGCAATGACGAGTGAGGAGCGCCCGGACGAGCTGATGCAGGTCGGGCAGCCGCCGCAGCACGCGGAGCAGACGCCGCCCGGTGGTCGGCCTCCGCTCGAGCTGCTGGTCGAGCTGCAGGACCTCGACACGGCGATCTCGCAGTTGCAGCACCGCAGGGCCGCCCTACCGGAGCGCCAGGAGCTCGCCAGCCTGAGCGCGACCCTCGCCGACGTGGGTCGCGCCGCTGCAGGGATACAGGGCTCCAGATCAGAGCTCGTGGAGCGTCAGCAGGGGCTCGAGGCCGACATCTCCGCCACCGCCGCGCGCCGCGAGTCGCTCGAGCAGCGTATGTACGCCGCGCGCGGGACCCCGGCCCGGGACCTGCAGGCCATGGACGAAGAGGTCCGGCACCTCCGGCAGCGCAGGGAGCAGCTGGAGGACGCCGAGCTCGAGGTGATGGTCGCGCTCGAACCGCTCGACGCCGAGCTCGCGTCGCTGGACGCCCGGGGTGCGGAGCTGCGCGCGCAGGCAGAACGCGCGCGACGCGCACTGGGCGAGGCCGAGGCCGACATCGACAAGGAGCTCGCCGTCCAGCTCCCCGCACGCGAGCTCGTGGCGGACGCCCTTCCGGAGGAACTCCGCAGCCGTTACGAGTCGCTGCGGGCGCGCCTCGGCGGGACGGGTGCCGCCCGACTCGTCGGGAGCCGGTGCAGCGGGTGCCACCTCGAGCTGCCCTCCATGGAGGTGGACCGGATCCGCCACCTTCCGGAAGGCACGGTGGTCACCTGCGAGCAGTGCGGCCGAATCCTGGTGCCGACGGCGCCGTCACCGGCCCGATCGTCTGCCTGAATCCCGGACAGCCGGGGTCGGCCGGGAGCGCGGGTTGCCCAGCTACGCGTCCAGCAGCGCGCGCAGCATTCGTGCGACGACACGGCGCGCCGCGGCGTCCGTGAGACCCTGGATGCGGCCGAGCCGTTCCCAGGTCTCCCAGGACGCGGCCGCCTCGATCGCAGCGAGAAGGTCGCGCCGCTCGCGCCCGGCCGCCTGCAGCTCGTCGCCGAAGGTCTCTTCGAGCCAGGTCCGCAGCTGCGTGTTCGAGCGTTCGAACCCCTTGGCGACTTCTTCGTGACGTACGGCGAGAGAGATCGCGTTGCGACGCACCGGGGTGATCGCGCTGAAGAGCTTCGCGCGTTGCTGGACGGTCCGGTCGATCCGCTGGGAAAGAGGGAGATCCTCGGGGACGGCGCGGAGCCCTCGCCAGTGGCGGTCGAACTGCAAGCGTGCGACCGCGCGGTACAGCGCGTCCATGTCCTCGAAGTGGTGGAACACCAGCCGCACGGAGACGCCGGCGCGGGTCGCGACCTCCTTGGCGGTGGGGGGAGCCTCGCCTTCGGTCAGAAGCGCGATGACCGCCTCCGCGATCCTGGCACGCGTCCGCTCACCCCGTTCCTTCGGGCTCTCGCCTTTTCGCATCCTGCCGGGGCTGGCTCGCCGGCTCCCGTCGGTGACAGGAACGAGGGCGGCGCGCCGGCCACCGCTCCTTCCTCCGCGTGCCGCGCCGCTCCCGCCGGCCTCGACGCTCCGGAGTGCCGTCCTCGCCGAAGCGGAGCGTCGTGCGGGGACTCGTGCGGTCATGTGCCTCTCCTGGGTTGTGTCAACGGTCGCACGGCTCGGGCCTCGGCGGGGAGCGTCTCGCAGCGTCACCCGGGCGGCGTCGACCGCCGATCCGGACGCCAACCGAGTGTTCCCATCCCGGTACCCGAACTGCACTCAACTTCCACGCTACCAACTCGCAACCTGACCGCACCGTCAATGACGACCGCTCGGCCCGCCGGCACGCGCCGCGGGGGACCCTTCCGGCACGGAGCGCGAGGGGGAGCCGGTGGAGCCAGCGGTCCCGGTGGACCCGGTGACTTGGGCGGGCCCGGCGGTCCCTGCGGACCCGGCAACCTCGGACACCGCGAGCCCTGTGTCCTCTCGGGCGACACGGCCATTGTCCATGACGACGACGCGGTCGAGAGGTTCGAGGTCTTCCGTCCGGTGCGTCACGAGCACGACACTGGTGCCGCGTGCCCTGGCGTCGTCGACGACGTTCGCGACGAGGCGCGCACCGCTCTCCTTGTCGAGCCCGGCGGTCGGCTCGTCGAGCACGAGCACCGGTGCGTCGACCAAGAGCGCGCGTGCGAGCGCGAGCCTCCGTCGTTGGCCGCCCGAGACCTGCGCGCCGTCCTCACCGACTTGGGTGTCCATCCCGTCGGGGAGCGACGCGACCCAGTCCGAGAGTTGCGCCCTGGAGAGGGCGTCGGCCAACTCTGCGTCGCTCGCCTTCGGGCGCCCGAGCGCGACGTTCTGCCGGATGGTGCCGGCGAACACGTGAGCCTCCTGGTCGACCAGCGCGACCGCGCGGCGTACGTCCCCTTGCGCGAACGCGTCGAGGGCGATGCCGCCGAGCGAGGCCGATCCCCCTTGCAGCGGCCAGAACCGCAGCAGCGCGTGCACGAGGCTGCTCTTGCCCGCGCCGCTGGCACCGACGAGGCCGACACGTCCACCTTGCTCGACGTCGAGGTCCATCCCGTCGAGTGCCCAGGGAAGCTCCGGGCCGTAACGAAGGCGCGCCCCGCGCACGGCGATGTCCAGGAAACCCTCCGGCACTGCGGCGGGCCGCTCGGGATCGATGACAGGCACGGGGATGGACGCGAGCTCGAGCAACCGGCGCCCCGCCGCGACGACGTCGGACGCGCGCACCGCGGCGACGGCGACTGCGGGCACCGTCTCGAACGCGCCGACAGCCGCGAGCGGCAACACGGCGAGCATCGCAGTGCCCATGTCGTGGGAGCGCACGGCGGCCACCCCGAGCGCGAGGACGGCCGTCACCCCGGCGCCGAGGCACACGGTGACGATCGCCGCCGACGCGCCGGTCGCCCACGCGCGGCGTCGCGAGATCGCCGTCAACTCGCCGTCCGTCGCTTCGACCGCAGCGAGGGCCGCGTCCTCGCGTCCGAAGGCGAGGAGCTCCGGCGCTGCCTGGAGCAGGTCGACGACCTCTGCGGCGAGCCGACCGCGCAGCTCCGCTTCTCGCCCGCGCGAGGTGCCGGTCACGACCGCCACGGCGGGTGCCGAGACGAGCGCGACGACGAGTGATGCCGCCAGCACGGCACCCGCGAGCGGAAGGACGACCGCGACGAGGGTGACCGCGACCGTGGCGGCCGCTACCGTAACCCCTACCGGCAAGAGGCACCTCAGGTAGAGGTCCTGGAGGACGTCGACGTCGTCGGTGACGCGCGCGAGGAGGTCGCCGCTCCGCCATCCCCGGAGCCCTGCCGGGGCGAGGGGCTCGAGGCGGTCGTAGAGCCAGACCCGCCAGCGGGCGAGCGACCGGAAGGCGGCGTCGTGCGCGACCAGCCGCTCACCGTAACGAAGGGGCCCGCGCAGGAATGCGAGCACCTCCACGGCGGCGAGGACGCCGGCGATCGCGCCGAGACCGGGGCGGAACGCCGCTCGGTCGACCACGTAACCCGAGCCGGCGAGGAGCCCGACCGTCGCGAGGGCTCCCAACACGCCGAGCAGCGCCGCGAGCGCGAGCCTGCGCCACGGCGGCGCCCCGATTCGAAGGAGCGTACGCACCACGCCGGCGGACGGGAGATCGGCGTCGCTCACTGCCGCCGCCCCTCGGCCCCGAGCGCGCCGTCGACGCCCCCACCACTCCCGTCCTCGTGACCGAAGTCCGCATCAACGAGGGCTGCGGTGCCGAGCCGTACCACACGGTCGAGGCGCGCCACGAGCTCGGGACGGTGCGCTGCGACGAGCACCGTGCGCGACTCGAGCCACGGACCGAACGTGTCGCGCAACGCGGCTTCAGTGTGCGCGTCGAGATGCGCGACGGGCTCGTCGAGCAAGACGACCGGGGCGTCGCGGATGACCGCGCGCGCGAGAGCGATCCGCTGCCGCTCGCCGGCGCTGAGCGACAGGCCGCCCTCGCCGACCGGGGTCGCGAGACCGTGCGGCAGGCCGTCCACGATGTGCGACAGGCCCGCCATCGCGATCGCGCGCGCCAGTTGCGCTGCGGTCGCGTCCGGGTTCGCGATGCGCAGGTTGTCTTCGATCGAACCGTGGAGCAGGTGGGGGCGTTGGGGCACCCACGCGAGCCGGCGGCGCCACGCGGCCGCGTCGAGTGTGGACAGGTCGTCCCCACCCACGACGACCCGCCCGACCGTCGGGTGCACGAAGCCGAGGAACAGGCCGATCGTGGTCGACTTCCCCGAGCCTGAAGGGCCGACGAGCGCAACGTGCTCGCCACGGTCCACCTCGAGCGAGAGCCCCTTCAGCGCGGGGGCCCCCCGCCCGGGGAAGGCGACCGTGACGTCTTCGGCGCGCAGGACGGCGTGACGCCCGGGTGCTCGAGGGGTGGGGTCGGCGCCGAAGAAGTGGGGTGGCGGAGCGTTCTGGCCTGCGCCGCCGGGTTGCTCGGGCGGAGGGGTGCCCTCGACGTCGAGCACCGAAAGGATGCGGTCGGCCGCGGCCTGCCCTTCGGTGCTCGCGTGGAACTCCGCCGCCGCGCGCCTGAGCGGGAGGAAGACCTCCGGGGAGACGAGGAGGACCGCGAGTGCGGTGTAAAGGCTCACGTGGCCGCCCAGGAGCCGGAGCCCGAGCACCATCGCGACGAGGCCGGTCCCGATCCCCGCGATGAACTCGAGAGCGAGGGCGGACACGAACGCCACGCGCAGCGTGCTGAGCGTGGTCCGGCGAAGACCGTCGGTCGCTTCGGCCACCTCGCGCCGGCCGTGGGCCTCCCTGCCGAAGGCACGAAGCGTGGGCAACCCTCGCAACATGTCCAGGAACCTCGCCGAGAGCGAGGCGAGCCGGCGCCACTGGCGCCGGGTGCGGGCCGCGGACTCCCTCCCGAAATAGACCATCGCGACGGGTACGAGTGCGGCGAGCGCGAAGAGGATGAGGAACGACGGCCAGTCCTGGCTCGCCACCCACGCGAGGATCCCGACCGGCGCGATCGCCGCGAGCACGGCCTGGGGCAGGTAGCGCCCGAAGTAGGCCGTGAGCGCGGTCGTGCCGCGCGTCGCCGCGAGTGACAGCTCGCCGGCCCGTTCTCCGCCCAGCCACACCGGGCCCAGGTCCAGCGCGTGGCGGAGCAGCTGCCGGCGCAGCGCCGAGGCGACGGAAGTGCCCGTCCGCTGGGCTGCAGCCTCGCCCGCCCAGCTCAACGACGCTCGGGCGACGAACGCCGCGGCGAGCCCGGCGAGGCGCGGCGCGACATCACCCAGCGACGCGTCGTGCAAGAGGACCGCCGAGATGACGGACGCGAGAAGCACGGCCTGCGCGACGACGCAGACGGTCGAGGCGAGCCCGACGCCCACCGCGGTGAGGAGGTACCGACGCGTCGCCGAGACCCGGGCGGCCAGGCGGCGGTCGATCAGGCCACCGCGGCGCCGCTCGACGGCAGTGGTGGACATGCGCAGGCCAAGCTAGTGCCGCCGCGACGGCACCCGACAGGCGGGGCGCGGCTTCACGAGGTCCTTGCGTCGGTTGGCACTCCCGAACGCGCACGCCGGCTGCGTCGGAGAGCCCGTGGTCAGCCGCCTGTGGGACGATGCGGGTGGTGCCGGACTATTCGGCGATCAACCGAGCCAACTGGGACGAGCGTGTGCCCGCACACGTCGCCTCACGCGACTACGCGGTGGAACGGTTCGCAAGGGACCCCTCCTTTCTCAGCGGGGTCGTGTCATTCGACCGGCCGAGGCTCGGCGACGTCCGGGGGCTCCGCGGCGTGCATCTCCAGTGCCACATCGGCACCGACACGGTCTCGCTCGCGCGGCTCGGTGCACGCATGACGGGTCTCGATTTCTCCGGGCCCGCAGTCGCCGCGGCTCGTAAGCTCGCCGCGGCGGCAGGCGCGGACGCCGACTTCGTAGAAGCGGACGTGTACGAAGCACCCGTCGTGCTCGGTTCGGGGGAGTTCGACCTTGTCTACACGGGCGTCGGCGCGCTCTGCTGGCTGCCGAGCGTCGGCCGGTGGGCGGCAGTCGTCGCCTCGTTGCTCCGCCCGGGCGGACGGCTGTTCATCCGCGAGGGACATCCGATGTTGTGGGCGCTCGACGACGCGCTGAGCGACGAGCTCGTCGTCGCGTACCCGTATTTCGAACAGGTCCGCCCGGTCGTCTACGACTCTGAGCTCACCTATGTCGAGACCGACGTACGGTTCAGTGCGACGCGTGCCGCCGTCTGGAACCACGGGCTCGGGGAGATCATCGGCGCGCTCTTCGCCGAGGGGATGCGGATCACCGCCTTCGAAGAGCACGACAGCGTGCCGTGGAACGCGCTCCCCGGTCAGATGGAGCGCGGAAGTGACGGGGAGTGGCGCCTTGCGGAGCAGCCCTCACGCCTGGCGGCGAGCTACACCCTGCAGGCGGAGAAGGCCGTGCGCACAGGGCAGGCCGCAAGTTCCAGGACCGGCCGGGCGGCCAGGCGTCCGGGCCCGGGGTCGTCGCCGGCTCGAGAGAGTCCGTCGAAGGGCGGTTCTCGTCTGCATGGCGGGGAGTCCTCAGGGCGGCGAGTCGTCAGGGCGTCGAGTCGTCGCACATTCGCTGCGGTCACCAAAACGTTCCGATCTCGTCACGATAGACGAGAATCGATCACGTTCCCGCACGCTGAGCTCGGTGGGGCGCACCACTCTCGAGTGGGTGAGCGGTTGCCCGAGTGCTGGTCGGGCTTGATGGCGTAGATTCTGCCCGCTTCCATGCGCTCCCGTGCGCTCAGGTGAGGAGGGCAACATGTACGCAGTCCCGCATACCGTGACGATCACGGACCAAGCCGCGGCTGCGGCGGGCCTCGACCAGGCCGTATCGCAGACCGCCGGCTTGCCGGGATTCGTCGGTGGCTACTGGTTGGCACGCTCCGAG
>JASHUY010000049.1 GCA_030039755.1 Acidimicrobiales bacterium | reverse complement strand
CCGACGCGGCGACGGTGCCGTCGAGCGCGCCCAGCGCGGCCACGACGTCTGACGCGAGCCCGGGCAGCACCGCCCACCGGCCCGCGACCTCTGCGGTGTCCACGACGATCCCCGCGCGCCACAGCGGGGCGAGCTGCGAGACGTCGTTGCGCGTCCTGAGCCAGTGCGCGACCACCGCGTCGTCGAGCCGCTCCGCCGTCGCGCACTCCTCGTCGACGACCCCGAGGGTCGCGTGGAGCAGCGCGGGGTCGGCTTCGTCGAGCACCACGAGCACGCATCCTGCGGTGTGGGAGTAGGCGCGCTCGGACTCCACCGGGTCGTACAGGCGGAGGACCGCCGGCGTGGCGCCGCGTCGCAGCACCCGCCTGCACGCGTCGAGGCCCTCCCCGAAACCGGCAAAGGAGTAGGCGCGTCGCCCCTCCGCCGCGGGCAGCGGGCGGACGCGCAGCCACGCGCGGGTGATCACCCCGAGCACACCCTCGCTCCCGGTGAACAGCTGCGTGAGGTCCGGGCCGGTCGCGGCTCGGGGCGCGACCGGCCCCGTGCGGACGAGGCGTCCGTCCGCCAGGGCGACCTCGAGGCTTGCGACCATGTCTTCGACCTTCCCGTAGCGCGTCGAGTACTGGCCGGCGCTGCGGCACGCGAGCCATCCGCCGACCGTCGACAGGTCGATCGACTGCGGCCAGTGGCCGAGCGTGTACCCCTCTCCCGTAGCCCTGAGGGTCTCTTCGAGCTCGCGGCCGTTCGTTCCCGCGGGAACCTCGGCGACGAGCGACGTCTCGTCGACGCGGACCTCGCCCACGAGGCTCGTGCAGTCGAGCGCGATCCCGCCGTAGAGGGGGACCGCGCCTCCGCAGACGCCGCTGCGACCCCCGGTCGCCGTGACGGGTACGCGGGCGGCGGAGCAGGCTGCGAGGAGCTCGGCAACCTGCTCGGCGGACGAGGGTCGGACGATCGCGGCAGGTCGGGCGGGCACTCGCCCGGACGCAGCCCAGCCGATCGCGAGCGGCCACCAGTCCCGCCCGGCTTCCGCGCGCGGGCCCGAGCCGAGCTCGACGGTCCCGCCTCCCCAGCGCACCCGCTCGAGGATGGGCCCGGGCACGGCGACCCGGCACGCGCCGAGCCGCTCCCCGGCGCCGTCACCGCCGCCTTCGATCGGGGTCGGCGGGACGGGAAGGTGCGTGCGCCGCGGCGGGCCCGCTGACTCCTGGTCGCTCATTGCCGCTCCTCGATCGCCACCGGCAAGCCCGCAAGCTCCAGGTCCACGCGCACGCGGGCAGCGAAGGCGTCCGCGTTGCGGGCTGCCTGCTGGTCGTTCCAGCCGAGCTCGGCCGCCATGAGCGAGGCGACCGCGGGCGCCGCGCGTGCGGCCGCCCGGGCGTCCTGGAGCACGGCTCGGGTCCGCCGGCTGAGCACGTCGTCGACCGACTGGGCCATCTCCTCTCGCGCCGCGTAGACGACTTCGGCGCCGAGGTAGGGGAGACCCTCCACGACGGGTTCGCGCAGATCGGGACGCGCGTCCCGCATCGCGCGGACCGCGCCCGCTTCGGTGCCGTAGCGGGCGAACAGGCGATCGGCTCGTTCGGCCGCGTCGACCGGTCTCTCGGGCGCCCCGCGGAGCTTGAGCCTGCGCGTCACCGAGCGGCGCGTGCCCAGATCCTCTCCGAGCACATGTACGACCGCGTCCACCGTGTCAGCGGCCATACGCCGGTAGGTCGTGAGCTTGCCGCCCGTCACGGTGACGAGGCCGCCGGGCGAGGTGCGCACCGAGTGCCGGCGGGAGAGGTCGGCCGTGCGGGCGGAGACGCGCCTGCCCCCCGTCGGCACGAGCAGAGGCCGCAACCCTGCCCAGGCCGCGGTGACGTGGCGGGGCTGCAGCGCCGCGGTGGTCGAGTCGTTCACCGCCGAGAGGAGGTAGTCGACGTCGTCGGGCGTGCACGCCGGGTCGTCGAGGGGCCCCGAGTAGTCGGTGTCGGTCGTGCCGACGTAGGTGACGCGGCCCTCGGGCCAGGGGATCACGAAGACCGAGCGACGGTCACCCCGGACGGGGAGCACGGCGGCGATGTCACACGGCAACGACGAAGCCGGGACGCTCACGTGGATCCCTTTGGCCGGACGGAGCGAGTGGGGATGCGCACCTTCCTCGAGCGCGCGCACGTCGTCGGCCCACACCCCGGTCGCGTTCACGACGGCACGGGCGCGGACGTCGAGCTCAGGGCCGCCGGCCGCGCCGGCTGTGCCGGGCATCACGGCGGGGCCCACCCGCGCGCCGCGCACCGCGCGCCCGTCGCCGGTCAGGAATGCGCGCACCTCGACGTAGTTGGCCGCGACCGCGCCGTAGTCGAGCACCGCGGTCCGCAGCACCGCGAGCGTGAGACGTGCGTCGTCGGTGTGCGCGTCGGGGTAGACGAAGCCGGCCACCAGGTCCTCGGCGCGAAGGGCCGGCAGGTGGGCGAGCGCCTCGTCACGTCCGATACGCCGGTGGCGGCTCCCGATCCGCCACCCGCCGGTGAGGTCGTACAGCCACAGGGCGCTGGAGAAGGAGCGAGCGACGGTCGCCGAGACCACCCCGTCGCGCCCGAACAGCGGGATGAGAAAGGGGAGCGGGGCGACGAGGTGCGAGGCGTTGCCGAGCAGCAACTGCCGTTCGGCGAGGTTCTCGTAGACGAGACGGAACTCGCGTTGCTGGAGGTACCGGAGGCCGCCGTGGACGAGCTTCGAGGATTTCGACGAAGTCCCCGACGCGAAGTCGTCCTTCTCGACGAGGGCCGTGCGCAGGCCGCGGCTCGCCGCGTCGAGGGCGACACCGGCACCGGTGATCCCACCCCCGACCACCAGGACGTCGAACTCCTCGGACGCGAGCCGGCCCAACGCGCCGCGTCGGTCGAAGGAGCTCATCGTGGCAAGCGTGCCATAGCGCTGGCGAGCATCGGCGAGCGGCGATTACGCACTCGCCGGCCGACGACGATGCCCCTTGCGCCGGCAGGTAAGGGCGATCTTCGAGCCAGGGAGCGAGGGCCCATCCCGGGCGGAGCCGGTGCCGAACTGGTACCCGACGCAATCTCGCCGACGTTGAGCGCGGCCAGGGTCATGGTCCCATTTCGATAATGAATGTCAGATGACAATTGATGACGCTATGCTCGACAGTCGATGCGCACCCCCGCCGAGCTGAGCCGCCTCTTCCGGGCCCACGGACGCAAGGTCACGGCCCAACGGCAATGCATCTTCCGCGCGCTGCAGGGAGACGACGGACACCCGACGGCGGAGCAGGTGCACACGATCGTGCGCGACGAGATGGAGACCATCTCGCGAAAGACCGTCTACCAGACCTTGCACGACCTGGCCGAACTGGGTGAGATCGTCGCCCTCGACGTCGGGACCGGTGCCCTGCGTTTCGACCCGAACGTCGAACGACCCCACCACCACCTCGTGTGCCGCTCTTGCGGGAAGATCCGCGACCTCTTCGTGGATCTTCCGATCGGCGAGTTGCCGGCGAGCCTC
>JASHUY010000048.1 GCA_030039755.1 Acidimicrobiales bacterium | reverse complement strand
CCGGCGCGAGGAGCTGGTTCGAGGTGGGCACCACGGGCCCGAGCAGGTCGCCGGGGAAGCCCGCGAGGAATCCCAGCGGGTGCGGCGGGCCGACGACGTGCTGCGGCCCGTGCAGCTCGAACCACACCGGGTAGGCGAGCGCCGCCGCGCAGACGACCGCGCAGACGGTCGCGGCGACCAGCACGTGTGGGAGGCGGGACCGCGCGGTGCGCGGGGAGACGAGAGCCAGGAGGACGGCGCCGCACGCCCCGATCACCGCGGTCATCGCGAGGACCTCGGGGGAGATGAAGTACTCGAGCACCAGCAGCACCCCGAGCAGGAGCCCGTCGCGGACCGCGCGGTGGCGCTGCACGACCAGGATCTCGTGCAGGACCACGAGGACGATCGGCGGGATGAACACCGCGACGAGGAAGAGGTGGCCGCTCCCCTCCCCGATCATGTAGGGGGAGAAGCCGTAGAGGAGACCGCCGGCGAACGCGGCGAACCACGAGCGCACCCAACGACGCAGCGCCAGGCACATCGCCAGCGCGGACGTCGCGACCGCGACGGCGAGAAGGATGTCGTAGGTGGCGACGCTCCCGATCGTGAGCTGCAGCGGCGCGGACACGAGGGCGAGGAGCGGCGAAGCCGTGTTGGTGGCGACGTTGAAGCCCTTGGGGTAGTTCATCCACGCCGAGAAGAACGGGTTCAGCCCGTGGGAGACCGCGTAGAGCGGCCAGCGGAGGAACCACACCTCCTGTGCCTGGTCGCCGCAGTTGCAGCCGGGCATGCTGGCCGTCGGCGCGAACAGGACGCGGTGGTAGGCGTAGATCGCGCCCGCCGCGTAGACGACCGCCGCGCCGAGGCCCGGCGCGACCTTGGACACGGCTGCGCGCGCCGCGCGCCGGGTCGTGCGGGTGGTGAGCGGCGCTCCGTCGCCGGCCGACGCGACAGGGGACACCGGCAGGGTCCCCTCAGCCATCGGCCGAAACCCTATCCGGCGGGCTCCTGCAGCTACGGGCTCCCCGATCGCGCTCCCACGGCGGCCCCGTCGTCAACCGGGCACGGGCCCCCGGCCGCCCCCCCGACCGGTTTCTCCAGGCCGGCCACGATGCGTGTGTGCGGCACGCCCATCGGGGCAAGATGATCTGCGTGAGCACCGGCCCGCTCTCCGCGATCGTCCTCGCCGCCGGCGAGGGCACCCGGATGCGGTCGCAGCGACCGAAGCCCCTCCACCGGCTCTGCGGCAGGCCGATGGTGCTCCACGTGCTCGACGCGCTGGCCGAGCTCGACGTCGACCGTGTCGTCGTCGTCGTCGGCCACGGCGCGGAGTGGGTGGGCCGCACGCTCGTGGACCACGCCCCGAAGAACCTCTCCATCGAGCTCGTGACCCAGCACGAGCAGCTCGGGACGGGCGACGCGGCAGCGGTCGGGCTCACCGGCCTGTTCGACGACGCCGGGAGCGGCGACGACCAGGAAGGAGACGTGGTCGTCCTCCCCGGCGACACGCCGCTCGTGCGACCGCCGACGCTGGCCGCGCTGGTCCGCCACCACCGCGAGCGCCAGGCGGGCGCGACGCTGCTGACGGCCGACGTCGCGGACGCCGCCGGCTACGGCCGGATCGTGCGCGGCAAGGACGGCACGGTCGCGCGCGTCGTCGAGGAGCGGGACGCGACGAGAGAAGAGCGGGCGATCACCGAGATCAACACGTCGATCTACTGCTTCCGGCGGAGCGTCCTCGCCCCGTCGCTCCGGCGGCTCAGGCCCGCCAACGAGGAGGGCGAGTACTACCTCACCGACGTGATCGAGGTGCTGTCCGAGGCCGGCTACAGGGTGGAGGCGCTCGTCGTCGCCGACCCGATGGAGGCGGCGGGCGTGAACGACCGCGCGCAGCTGGCGGTCGCGGAGGCGGAGCTGCGCGACCGCATCAACGAGCGCTGGATGCGACGCGGCGTCACCATGTGGGACCCCGAGCGCACCTACGTCGACGCGGACGTCCAGCTGTCGCCCGACGTCTCGTTGTTGCCGGGCGCGATCCTGCGCGGCGAGTGCACGGTCGGCGAAGCGGCCGAGATCGGGCCCGGCTCCACGCTGGTGGACACGCAGGTCGGCGAGCGGGCCGAGGTGCGAAACAGCATCTGCGTCGGCGCGGTCGTCGGCCCGGGTGCCCGTGTCGGCCCGTTCGCGACGCTCGGACCGGGAGCCGAGGTGGGCCCGGGGGAGTCCGTTCCACCGTTCACGAGCCTCGGTGGTGAGGTGAGCGGGCTCGAGAGCGCGGCGAGCGGTCTGGCACCCGCCCCCGACGCGCCCTCGGGTCCGGAGAGGTAGCGTCACCGACGTGGAGTTCATCCCGAGGCGCCGGCTCGTCCTCGTGTCGGGCCGCTCGCACCCGCTCCTCGCCCAACAGATCGCGACGCACCTCGGCGTCGAGTTGGGCGAGGCGAACCTCAGGGAGTTCGCGAACGGGGAGATCCACTGCCGCTACGACTCGTCGGTACGCGGCTGTGACGTCTTCATCGTGCAGACCCACTGCGGGCCGGTCAACGACTCGCTGATGGAGCAGCTGATCATGATCGACGCCGCCAAGCGGGCGTCGGCGAAGCGGATCACCGCGGTGTGCCCCTACTACGGGTACTCCCGCCAGGACCGGAAGTCGACCGGCAGGGAGCCGATCACCGCGAAGCTCGTGGCGGACATGCTGTCGGCGGCGGGGGCGGACCGCGTGGTGAGCGTCGACCTCCACTCCGGCCAGATCCAAGGTTTCTTCGACGTGCCCTTCGACCACCTGACCGCGACGCCCGTGCTCGAGGGCTACCTGCGCGAGCACATCGCCGACTGTTCCGCGGACGTCGTCGTCGTGGCGCCCGACGCCGGCCGGGTGAAAGTCGCCGAGCGCTACAGCCAGCACCTCGGTGCAGACCTCGCGCTCGTCCACAAGACGCGCCCGAGGAACACCGCCAACCAGGTCGAGGCCCGACACGTGGTCGGGGCGGTCGCGGGGCGGTGCTGCGTGATCATCGACGACATGATCGACACCGCAGGGACGGTCGCCGCCGCAGCAGAGCTGCTCGCCGACGCGGG
>JASHUY010000047.1 GCA_030039755.1 Acidimicrobiales bacterium | reverse complement strand
GCCGCTCCTTTGCGGTGCTCAGCCGGCGTCCAGCGCTTCCCGAAGCTGCCCGACGAACTCGCCCGCGGCGTCCGGGCCGCCGCCGTCGAGCAACCGCCGCACCAGGGCGGAGCCCACGACGACTCCGTCCGCGACCTCGCAGACCGCGCGGGCTTGCGTCGGCGTCGACACGCCGACCCCGACGCACACCGGCGCGTCGGTCACCTCGCGCACGCGACGGACGACGTCGGCGGTCTCGCTGCCGATGGACTCGCGCTCGCCCGTCACGCCCATCCGTGCCACGGCGTAGACGAACCCGCGGGAGCGCGCGCAGATCTCCTCCACACGAGGCCCAGGCGTGGACGGGGCCACGAGCAGGACCGTCGCGACCTCCGCGGCGTCCGCCTCCTCCGCCCAGGGTCCGAGCTCCTCGAGTGGCAGGTCGGGCACGATCGCGGCGCCGATGCCGGCGGCGCGCAGCGACCGGGCCATCCGCCGGTGGCCCGCGCGGAAGACGATGTTGTAGTAGGTCATCACCGCGACCGGCACCCCGACTCCCGCGGCAGCCACGTCGTCGACGACCCGAACCGGCGTCGCCCCCCGGTCCAGCGCGTGCACGCCCGCGCGCTGGATGACCGGGCCGTCCATCATCGGGTCGGAGAACGGGATCCCCACTTCGACGGCGTCGGCGCCCGCGGCCGCCACCGCCTGCAGCGACTCGACCCAGTCTTCGGTCATCCCGCCCATGAGATAGGGGACGAGCAGCTTGCGGCCGTCGCTGCGCCGGGCGCGCAGCCACGGTTCGAGCGCGATCACCGGGCGGCGCGGCCCGCGGCGAGCAGCTCGCGGACCTGGGCGACGTCCTTGTCCCCGCGTCCCGACAGCGTCACCAGCACGGTGGACCCCCTCGGTATGGTCCTGCCCGCCTCACGGACGACCCACGCGAGCGCGTGCGCAGGCTCGAGCGCGGGCAGGATCCCCTCGGTGCGCGCGAGGAGGCGGAAGGCGTCGAGCACCTCCTCGTCCGTCGCCTTCTCGTAGCGGGCCCGCCCCGACGCGGCGAGCGACGCGTGCTCCGGGCCGATGCCCGGGTAGTCGAGCCCGGCGGAGATGGACTCGGCCTCGAGGATCTGACCGGCCTCGTCCTGGAGGAGCAGCGACCGCATGCCGTGCAGCACGCCGGGGATGCCGTCGGTGGCCGCCGCTCCGCCCGCCGCCTCCACGCCGACCAGGCGAGCCTCGGTGTCCACGAAGCCGCTGAAGGTCCCCGCGGCGTTCGACCCCCCGCCCACGCACGCGACGACGACGTCGGGGTCGGCGCCGCCGAGGATCCCACGGCACTGCTGTACCGCCTCGTCGCCCACCACGCGCTGCAACTCGCGGACCATGTACGGGAAGGGGTGCGGCCCCATCACCGAGCCCAGGCAGTAGTGGGTGTGGTCGACCGTCGCCACCCAGTCCCGCAACGCCTCGTTCACCGCGTCCTTGAGCGTCCTGCTGCCGGCGCGCACGGGCCGTACCTCTGCGCCGAGCAGCTCCATGCGGAAGACGTTGAGCTCCTGGCGCTCGGTATCGAGCTCGCCCATGTACACGGTGCACTCGAGCCCGAAGAGGGCGGCCGCGGTGGCCGTCGCCACCCCGTGCTGACCCGCACCCGTCTCGGCCACGAGGCGCCGCTTCCCCATGCGCCGGGTGAGGAGCGCCTGCCCCACCACGTTGTTGAGCTTGTGCGAGCCCGCGTGCACGAGGTCCTCCCGCTTCAGCAGCACACGCAGGCCGAGCTCCTTGGAGAGCCGCAGGCACTCGGTGACCGGCGTGGGACGTCCGCCGTAGTGGCGCAGCACCCCGTCGAGCTCCGCGCGGAACCCCTGGTCCGCCCACGCGGCGTGGAACGCCTCCTCGAGCTCGATGCACGCAGGGACCAGGGACTCGGGAACGAAGCGACCGCCGTAGTCGCCGAATCGGCCGCCCGGGCCGGGGAGGCCCATCGTCGAGCCCGACGAATCCCCGGAACCTCCAGACGGCGCCCGCGCCGCAGCGGGCGTTCGGACGGGTGTGCTCACCCCTCCATCCAGTCGTAGGGGCCGCGGTCCCGCCCTGCGCCCCTCCCCTCGCCGCCGAACCCCGCGCCGTCGGTGCCCGCGGTGTCCCCCGCATCGACCCCTGCGACGCCGATCTCGGCGAGGTCGGCCGCGTCGGCGGCGGCCTCGGCGGCCGCGGCGGCACGTGCGTTCCGGATGAACGCCCGGAGCTTCTGCGGGTCCTTCGTCCCCGGCACAGCCTCGACGCCGCTCGAGACGTCGACACCGCGGGGGCGGAGTGCCGCGATCGCGTCGCCGACGTTCTCGGGGGTGAGCCCTCCGGAGACGAACATGCGCCGTGGGTCGACCACGCCTTCGGCGAGCCTCCAGTCGAAGACCTGCCCGGATCCCGGGCTCTGACCGTCGATCAGCAGGTAGTCGGCGCCGAACTCGCCAAACCGTGAGATCGTGCGATCGCCCGCCGGGAACGCCCGGATCGTGCAGGCGACGCGCTCGCGGATCCAGCGGCTCTGCTCGGCGCTCTCGTGCCCGTGCAGCTGCACCGCGCCGAAACCCGCGGTGTTCGCGATCTCGACGACGCGCGACGGCGCTTCGTCGCGGAAGACGCCGACGGTGAGCACGTCGTGGGGCAGCCGCTTCACGACGTCGGCGGCGACGGAAGGGGCGATCTGGCGCGGGGACGGTGCGAGCACGAACCCGATCACGTCGGCGCCGAGCCCTACCGCGAGCAGCGCGTCCGGCTCGTTGGTCACGCCGCAGATCTTGATCAGCAGGTCGTCGCGCACCGCGTCACCCCTCGACGTTCGCCGTGCCGCTCGCCCGGTCGGACCCGGCGCGCCTGCCGACGCCCACCGGACGGCCCCGCAGCGCGCGCACAGCCGCGGCGCGGTCACCCGAGGTGACGACCGACTCCCCGACGAGGACCGCGTCGTAGCCGGCTTCCGCGAGACGTCGCGCGTCGTCAGGCCCGTGGATGCCGGACTCGGCGACCGCGACCACTCCCGCGGGGATGCGGGTGGCCAGCCGTTCCGCCCTCGACGGATCCACCTCGAACGTCTCGAGGTCCCGCTGGTTCACCCCGATCAACCTGAACCCCAGTGCCAGCGCGCGCTCGAGCTCCGCCTCGTCGTGCGCCTCGACGAGCGCGTCGAGCCCGACGCGACCGGCGAGCTCGTGGAACGACGCGAGCTCCTCGTCCGAGAGCGCGGCAACGATGAGCAGCACGGCGTCAGCGCCCATGAGCCGGGCGTCCAGCACGTCGGCGGGAGCGACCGTGAAGTCCTTGCGCAGGACCGGGAGCCCCGACGCCTCCCGGGCCGCTTCGAGGTCTGCGGCGCCGCCGCCGAAGAATTCCTCGTCGGTGAGGACGGAGAGACACGACGCTCCGCCTCGTGCGTACTCCCTGGCGACGTCGGCAGGGTCCAGGTCCGGCGCGAGCGCCCCCTTCGACGGCGAGCGTCGCTTCACCTCTGCGATGACGGCCAGGTCGTGGAGCGACGACGAGGGCATGTCCGCGGTCCGCCGGCCTTCCTCCAGGAGCGCCTCGGCGAACGGCCTCGCCGGCGGCAGCTCGAGGGCCCGTGCCAGCAGCACGTCCACGTCCCGCCGGTCGTCGGCGGCCGCCCGTCGGTGCGCGGCGACGATGTCGGGCAGGAAGGCGGGCACGCCGGCAAGCGTAGTGCCGGCCCACGACGTTCCCCTGGCCGAACCCCCCTCGGAACCCCTGTGTCGTCGCCTTTCGTCGGCTGCCCGTCACGTCGCCGTCACGT
>JASHUY010000007.1 GCA_030039755.1 Acidimicrobiales bacterium | reverse complement strand
GCCCCGGAGCCCGCTCCCCCGCCGCACGCGCCTGCGGGCGTCGACCGCAACGCGGTGACCACCGCTGTCGAGACGGCGAGCGGCCCCCCGACCACGTAGACGTGCGTCACGCCCTCGACACGAAGCGCTGTCGCGGTCGTCTTCGAGAGCTGTGTGGAGGCCGTCAGGAGCGTCCCGGTGCTGAGGGCACGAGCGAGGGAGGCGCTCGCCAGCGCGTCGGCGTAGCCCGCGTCGGTGGCGAGGACGACGGGGCGTGTGGACGCGGTTCCCGGACAGCTCCCGGCCGAGGCTGGGAACTGGTGCTCGAGCTCCTGGGCCGCGGTCCCGGCGGATGTCGCACCCTCGATCCGGGAGTCGGAGAAGGCCGTGGCGGTCGAGGCGGGCAGCGACACGATCGTCGCAGGCGCGTAGAAGTGCTCGACGATCCGCTGCCAGGTCCAGTTCCCCTGACCGTGGTCTGTGCCGACCGCGTAGCCGAAGGCTCCCCATTGGCCCATGCCTACGCCGTGCCCCCACCCGTGACCGGCGATCGTGAGCGGGCGTCCGGAGGTCTGGGTGATCGAGAAGTAGTCGGACAGCAGGTCGAGCGCGCCGACGAATGTGGCCGATGCGACCGTCTGGCTCGTGCCGTCTCCCGAGATCGTGATCGCGGTGGCGCGTCCCCCCCATGTGCCGTAGCCGTTGCGCGCCGAGACGGTCACCGTCGGCGACGCCCCCTCTTTCGGCCAACGCGCGTGGATCGTGGCGAGCGCCACGGTCGTCGTCCAGTCGTGGTTCACGTTGCACAGCCCCGGGTTGGTCGCTGTGAGGCACACCGCGTCCCCTGTGTCGGGTACCGGTGTGAAGGGCGAGTCCTCTGCGCTGCTCGAGGTGTAGCCGCCCGTGGAGGACGAGTACTCGGTAGAGGCGACTGAGCCGTTCGGCATCACCATCACCTCGCCCGCGGTGTCCTGCGCCGCTGCCTCGCTGTTCGACGTGAGGTACTCCGTCCCCCGGTAGGTCTGGCAGGAGAGATCACACGTTGTCGCGTAGCCGCCATAGCCGCCAGGATCCGCCAGGACGTAGGAACGGATCGCGACCGCCTGGGCTTCGAGCTCCTGGAACCCCCAGGGCCGGCCCTCGGGACCGGGCGCGCCGACGTTGCCCCAGTCCGAGATCGACTCGGCCGGGATGACGTCCGCCACGTACTCCTCGAGCGGAAGCGTGTTCACCGTGCGCGCGTCCCCTGCGGAGTTGTAGACGCCTTTCAGTGTCCCCTGCACGGTCAGCTGTGTGCCGTCGTCCCCGCAGAGCGTGAGGGGAGCCCCTGTGCTCGCTGCTCGAACCACGGGTGTCGGGACGGACTCGTCTTGCGTCGTCCACGGGCCGCCACAGCCTGTACCGGTCGACACGGACCAGGTCCCGCTCCCCTCCGGCGTGTACTCGACCGCCTTCGCGCTCGTGGTGGCGGCGACGCCGGTGGCGACGAGAGCGCCGCTCGGGGAGGCGACCACGAGGTTGGATGTGTCGTTCTCGGTCATCGCGACACGCACCTCGGTCGAGTCGGGCGGCAGCGCGGCACGCACCGACCGCTCGAACCGCGTGCCCGCCGTCGTGGCACCGGACGTGGCCGCTCTGGCGCCCGCAACCTGCGTCCCGGCGACGAGTGGCACCACGCACAGCACCGGGATCGCAAGGAGGGCGACGCAAGGCCGCACCCATGCCAGGCGAGTGGTACGTGCGATGCGCAATGGTAACGCTCCGTACCCGCGCGACCGCGGACCAGCGGCGCCGTGCAAGGTGCGCGGCGCTCGGTGCGCGGCCTAAGTCGGCGGCGGTGCCTACACTCGTCGCCCGTGCGCGTCGACCAGGTGATCCCGTCGCTCGCCAGCCGCGACGCCATCGGCGTGCACGCGCTGAACCTCACCCGCGCGTTGCGCGCTGCGGGCATCGAGTCCGACATCTTCTACGGGACGTGCACGCCGGACATGGCGGAGGTCGGCCGGCCCATCGGCGCGCTGGGGCGCCACGGTCACGAACGGCTCCTCCTCTACCAGGCGTCGATCGGGAGTCCCGTCTTCGACACCCTCATGGCCCGCGACGAGCCCAAGCTCGTGAACTACCACAACATCACGCCCGCCGAGCTCCTCGCCCCCTGGGAGCCGTCGGTCGCCTACGAGGCGTCCCTCGGGCGCGCCCAGCTCGCGCGGCTGGGGTCGCGCGCCGTGCTCGCAGTCGCCGACTCGCACTTCAACGAGCTCGAGCTGCTCGACGCGGGCTACCTGAAGACCTCGGTGGTGCCCCTCCTCATCGACATGACCCGGGCCGGGCCCACCCCCGAACCTTCGGTGACGCGTCGGCTCGCCTCGGACAAGGAGGGCGGCGGGGTCGACCTTCTCTTCGTGGGGAAGGTCTCGCCTCACAAGGCTCCGCACGACCTCGTGAAGATGCTCTCGGTCTACCGGCGCGTCTACGACTGCCGGGCCCGGCTGCGCCTGGTGGGCTCTCCGCTCGGCGAGCGCTACGGGCCGGCGCTGGCAGGCTTCGTCCACCAGCTGGGGCTCGACGATGCCGTCGAGGTCACGGGCTCGGTCGACCCCTCCGAGCTGGAGGCGTACTACCGCGCCGCGGACGTCTTCGTGGGCGCCTCCGAGCACGAAGGGTTCTGCGTGCCGATCGTCGAGGCGATGGGGCACGGTGTCCCCGTCGTCGCGTACGGCGCGGCCGCGGTGCCCGAGACGGTCGGCGACGCCGGACTCGTGCTCGCCACGAAGGACCCGCTGCGGTTCGCGGCCGCAGTCCACCGTGCGGTGACCGACGGGGAGCTGCGCGCACGACTCTCCGATGCAGCCAGGTTGCGCGTCAGGAACTTCGCCCTCGCCACCTCGACCGCGCGGTTCGTCGAGCTCGTCCGCGAGGTGACCGGGGAATAGCGACCCCAAGCGTCAGGTGGCCACCCCGGCCACCCCGGCCACCCCGGCCACCCGGGCCACCTCGGCCACGCCGGGTAGCCTGACGTGGTGCGACGCGTTCCACTGGCGTTCGTCCTCGTCGGCCTGGTGAGCCTCCTCGCAGCAGGCGGCGCGCTCCTCGGCGTCGTCCAGGCGCCGACAGGGGCCGACCTGAGCGTGCACAACGCCGCCGGTGAGACGCTCGAGGCGACCCGGATCGTGGGCAGCTACACGACGAGCCGGGAGCCGGGCACCACCATCTCGTTCGTCTTCACGGCTCCGAACCACGTGCTGATGAAGGCGGTGGGACGAACAGGCAAGGTCGAGGCGAAGGAGGACGTGACGAGCCAGGCCTCGGGCGTGCTCAGTCCGCTGCGCCACCTGCTGACCATCGATGCCTTCTCGGCCCACGGCTCCTCCTACGACTACGTCGAGCCCGCGTGGAAGGTCCTGAAGCCGTCGCTGCGAGCCGAGATCAAAGGTACGTACAGGTGGCGGGTACAGCTGGACGGCGGCTACGTCGTCGGGGTCTCCCTGCGCTTCGACGCGACGGTCGAGTCCCAGCACGTCACAGAGACCGAGGACTTCCGGCTGTCACGCATCGGCGGCTGGACCCGTTCGCGGTAGCGGCGCAGGGGGGCGCCGTTGCAGCCGAGCGGGCCGGCGCCTCCTCCGACAGCGCGCGTGGTCCTCGTCGTCGCGGCGATGCCGCGGGAGTTGCGCCCCCTCGCCCGGAAGCTCCGGCTGCGGCGGGCGTCGATAGCCGGCCTGCCCGCATGGCGCGGCCACGGCGTGGTGGCGGCGGCCGTCGGCGTCGGACCGGCCCGCGCCGGCGGAGGCACGGCGCAGGTGCTCGGGGCGGTGGCTGCACGGCGCGTGGTCGTCACCGGCGTGGCCGGCGCGCTCGACCCCGCCCTCGAGGTGGGCGACCTCGTTCGTCCCGCGACCGTGGTCGACGTAGGGTCCGGTTCGGTGCACACGCCCGGCACGATGGAAGCACGGGCAGGGGTGCTCGCCACGGTGGACCGGGCGTACCTAGCGGGCCGCGGCCCGGACGGCGCCGCGTCCCTCCCGCAGCTTCCCGACGGCGCGACGGCGGTGGACATGGAGACCGCGGCGATCGCCGCAGTGTGCGAGGCGAACCGGATCCCTTGGGACGTCGTCCGCGCGGTCAGCGACGTCCCGGGCACCCTGACCGCGGAGGTGGCGTCGCTCCTGCGCCCCGACGGACGGGCGGACGTCGCTGCAGCCGCGCGTGTCGTGCTGCGCGACCCGAAGGTGATCGGGCGCCTCGTCCGTCTCGGCCTCGACACCGCACGAGCGACTCGTGCGGCGAGCGCCGCCGTGATCTCGGACCTGGCGACCGCGGCTGCGGCCCACCCCACCTCGGAGTGAACGCGGCTCCCGGCGGGAGACGGCCGGGGCATTGCGCATCGACGGCTCGCCGGCGGACCGTGCCCCCTCCGTCCCGAGTCGAACGTGCCACGGTCCACCGGCTCGGCCGTCCTGTCCGGCTTCCGCCGCTCCGGTGAGCCACATTTCTACCAAGTTGTTCCTAAGAGTGCAATGACTTCCTGATGGCGTTCTGCATCGCGGAATGAGTCCGCTCGTCGCACCCCGCGGCCGGCCTCCGGCCGGAAGTCGGGTGGCGGCCGACGTCCGCACCGACCACGACCCGACCTGGAGGGCTCGCTCCTACGCCGGAGCCCCTGAACAGGGAAAACAGAGGCGCGCTCGACGCAAGGCCCGCTGGACCCGACAATGGGGGACGTGACGACCTCATCTCCCACCGGGACGCAGGAACGGGCCGCGGTTTCCCAGCGTCAGCACATCCTCGACACTGCGCTGGCCCTCATGTCCCAGCGGGGCGTGGACGGCACGAGCATGCGTGACCTCGCGGCAGCGGCGGGCCTGAACGTCGCGTCGCTGTACCACTACTTCGCGTCGAAACGGGAGCTGCTCGTGGCGGTGCTCCAAGAGCGCGGCTTCATCGAAGACCTCGCCGCGTCGACCGGACCCGCCGCGATCGCGCGAGACGACTTCGACGGCCTTGCCGACATGCTCGAGGACATCCTCCGCTCGATGCTCGAGGTGGAGGACTTCATCCGCCTCATGCTCGGTGAGGTGATGCGCGGTGAAGAGACGGCCCATGCCGTCGGGGTAGAGCTCTTCGACGCCACGCAGACCGCCCTCGAACGGTGGCTCGAGGAGTCCGAGCCCACCATCTGCAACGGGCCTGGGGCCCCCGCAGTCGCTCGTGTCCTCCGAGCGTTCATCGTCGGGCTCTTCTTCGAGCACGTCGCCGGCGTGCTCGAGTCCTCCGAGGGTGCCCGCAACGACGCGTTCCGCGGGCGTTCCGTCGAAGCCGCCGCCGTCCTGCGGGCACGGCTCTGACGGTGCTCAGGCCCCCCACCGTGCGGCGTGGCGACGAAGGTCGTCAAGGCTGACCCACTCGACGCTGGCGGCGTGCGTCGCCTCGAGCACGACCTCGGGCGCCATCCCCTCGTCCAGGGCCTCCTGCCAGCGTGACGCGCACAGGCACCAGCGGTCACCGGGTTGCAGGCCGGGGAATCCGGGGCGGGGGGTCGAGAGGTCGTTTCCCCGTGACTTCGAGAACTCGAGGAACTCCGCCGTGACCCGTACGCAGACGGTGTGGACTCCGAGGTCCTCGACACCCGTGTTGCAGCACCCGTCGCGGTAGAAGCCGGTAATCGGGTCGGTGCTGCACGGCTCCAGCTCGCCTCCGAGCACGTTCTTCGCCACGCCTCATCCCTTCTCGCGGCCGGCCGGTCCCACGAATCCCGTCATCGCGCTCACGATCCGGCACGGTAGGTGGCGATCTTCTCCTGCACGGCCTCGCGGGGTCCAGCCGAACCGGCCCCGTATCGCCCCGGGCATGTAGAAAGAGAGCCGCCATGGAGCACATCCTCGCCACCTGGGGTTATCTCGCGCTGTTCGGCATCGTGCTGGTCTCCGCGATAGGGATACCGGTGGGCTCGGAGATCGCCACCGGCTACGCGGGTGCGCTCGCGAGCGGGCAGCTGACGTCGTCGCACGACCACCTCGCGCTCGGGGCGGTCATCGCCGTCGCGGTCGCGGGCGAGCTGGTCGGGTCCGTCGTCGGCTACTCCATCGGCCGCTTCGGGGGGCGTCCCCTCGTCGACCGGGTGGGGAAGTACGTGCTGCTGACCCACCGGGACCTGGACCGGGCGGAGGCGTGGTTCGCACGGCGCGGCGAGCCCTTCGTGCTGTTCGGGCGCTTCATCCCGCTCCTCCGTTCGTTCGTCTCCCTGGCGGCCGGCCTCGGGGAGATGACGATCGGGAAGTTCGTGACCTTCACCGTCGTCGGGTGCGCGGTCTGGTGCGGGGTGCTCGCGGGCATCGGCTACAGCCTCGGAGCGAGCTGGCACCACGTCATCGACGACTTCAGCTACGCCGGGTACGTGCTCGCGGCGTTGTTCGTGCTCGCGGTGCTGGGCCTGCTCCTTCATCGCGTCTCGGTCCTGCGCACGGAGCGCGCCGGCCACCCGTTCCAAGGGCTTCCCGCTGGGGAGCAGGCCGGGGGCCGTCAGGACGACCTGCAGGGCTGACCTGCCCGAGGCCCGCTCAATCCCTCAACCCGAGGTGACGCTGCAGCTCCGCGACCAGGGCGTCCAGGAGCTCTGCCGGCGCTGAACCGGAGATCACGAAGAAGTTCCGCCCGCCCGACTCGTCCGGGGTGCAGTTGACGCGCAGCACGTCACGACCCGTGTTCACGCGGAAGCGACGCTGGCGAACACCTGCGAAGTCGGGGCCTTCGCGCTCGTCGAACATGAAGAACGACACGGTGGGCTCGGGCGGAACGAACGACGCGGGGGCCTGGATGCGCGCGTCGGCAAGGGGGACCGGCACGACGCTCGCGGCGAGCGCTTCGCGCAGCGAACGGAGCACCTTCGGCGAGACGTCCTCGAGCGGCTCTGTGGCACCGACCTCGGCGATCATGCGGACGGGACCGACGAAGTTCCCGATCATGTCCCTCGAGCCGGGTCGGCTTCGGTTCGACACTGCCGAGGTGACCACGAAACGCTCGGCGCCGGCCACACGGGCGAGCGCCATCTCCAGCCAGGAGAGCAGGACCACGAACGGCATCGCCGCCATTCCCGGCGTCACGTCGAGGAGATGCCGCCAGTGCGCAGCCGGGACGTTGAAGAACCTCGTGCGGGGACGTTGCCCCGCAGGGAGCGCCATCGGCCAGGAGCCGGCCGCGACCGGCACGTCGCCCAACGCCCGCCAGTGTTCGACCGCGCGCTGCTGCGCCGCTTCGGGCACCGGGTTCTCTTGCACCCAGCGCAAGTAGCTCCTCTGCGACGGAAGCGGGAGGTCCGGCGGCGGCTTGCCGGCGTGCAGCGCGTACGCTCTCGAGAGCTCTGCAGCCACGAGGGTCCCGGACTCCCCGTCACAGAGCGCCTCCGCGACGAAGATCGAGAGCACGTGCGTCTGGGGCGCGACCACGTAGAGCGTGGCCTGCAGGCGCGGCTCGTCCCACGGTGAGAGGTCCCGGTACTCCGCTTCCAACGCGACCACGGACGCCGTCAGCGCCTCCAGTTTCGGCCGGTCGTCGAGCCGGACCACACGAACCGTCCCCGGACGAAAGGGCGTGACGTACTGGCCGGCGGCCTCCACGTCGCCCCCGGGACCGGGGGCGAACCGGACGCGCAGGAGGTCGTGAGCTTCGACCACGTCGTCGACGGCCTCGACGAGCGCGTCCACACGCAGCTTCCCGTTGAGTTGGTACACCCAGCTCATGAACTCGCGGCTCGGGTTGTGCGGCGCCATCAGCAGCGAAGATCGCTGCGTCAGCGAGAGCGGCGCCGTCTCGACGACGTCGTCGGGATCCGGATCGGGATCGGGCGCGAGATCGCCCGCCGTGTCGCCGGGCACGGCCCGCTGCGTCGTGCTCATCGCTGCTCGATCTCTCCCGATCTCTCCTGCCCGTGCACCCGGGCGGCAGCCCCCGATTCTGTCACCGCGCGAGGAGGTCGCTCCGCCGAGACGGTCGCCGCAGCAGTGTTGCGCTCGACCGAGCCGGACCGAACTGGCCGACCGTCGACCGATCGGATAGACCGGTCCACATGCCCACGATCGACGAGATCCGCGAGTACTGGGACGTGGACGCCGCCACGTACGACGACTCCCGCCAGCACCGTCCGACCGAGCCGGCGGTGCGCGCCGCGTGGACGGCGGCACTCGAAGCCGCCCTCCCGCCGGCGCCTGCACGTGTGCTCGACTGCGGCGCAGGAACCGGGTTCCTCTCCCTCATCGCCGCCCGTCTCGGCCACCGGGTGACCGCGCTCGACCTCTCTTCGGGCATGCTCGAGCGCCTGCGGACGCGCGCGCACGCCGAGGGTCTCGACGTCGAGACCGTGGTGGGCCCCGCGACCGCACCGCCCGGTGATTTCGAGGCGATCGTCGAGCGTCACCTGCTGTGGACGCTCCCGGACCCCTCTTCCGCGCTGATTGCGTGGCGCTCGGCGTCGCCCGGCGGCCGGCTCGTGCTCGTCGAGAGCTTGTGGGGCGGGGTCGACCCCGTCGAGAAGCTCCGGGCGGCGGGTAATCACCTCATGCGCCGCGTACGTCGCACGCCCCCCGACCACCACGCCGAGTACGCGCCCGAGCTCCGACGTACGCTCCCGCTGGGCTCGGGGACGCACCCCGGGAAGCTGGTCACCATGGTCGCCGACGCGGGGTGGCGGACGCCCCGTCTCCACCGCCTCCGCGACGTCGAGTGGGCAGAGCGCCTGGCGCTGCCGTTCCCCGAGCGGCTCATCGGCGTGATCCCGCGGTTCACCGTCGTCGCAAGCTGACCACGTCCGTCCCTCACGTCCGTCCCTCACGTCCGGCGGGAGGGCGGGCGCCAGGTCCCACCTGCGTGGCGGCGTCCTCCTCCACGCGGTGACGGCGCGCGACGACCTCTTCGGCCACGGCCCGTGCCCCCTGCGCGGGACCGAAGTAGACGACGGCGCCGCGGTCGAGGACGACCGCAGACGACGCGAGTGCGAGCGCCCGGTCGATCTGCTGCTCGACGACGACGAGCGCGGTGCCGCTGCGACGCGCGTCGGCGAGACCGGCGTAGACGTCGTCGATCACGCTCGGCGCCAGGCCGAGGGAGAGCTCGTCCGCGATCAGCACCTTGGGCGGCGCGACGAGCACCTTGGCGAGAGAAAGGAGGCGCTGCTGGCCGCCGGAGAGCGCGCCGGCGCGGTCGTGCCGGCGCTGCCCGAGCGCAGGAAAGCGCTCGTACGCGCGCTCGAGCGACGTCGAGACCTCCCCTCGCCCGGCGCGTCGCCTGAACGAGAGGACGAGGTTCTCCTCGACGCTCAGCGAGTCGAAGACCCCGCGGCCCTCGGGCACGTGGGCGAGCCCGGCGCGGGCGATCCGCCACGCCGGTTCCCCGGTCACGTCGCGCCCGTCCACACGCACGGACCCCGAGCTCACCCGCACGAGACCCGACGCGACGCGTGCCACGGTCGACTTCCCGGCCCCGTTCGGCCCGAGCAGCGCGACCGCCGCGCCTCGATCGACAGAGAAGCTCACGCCGAAGAGCGCACGGTAGGGGCCGTACGCCGCCCGGACCGCCTCGAGCTCCAGGACCGGAGGCTCGAGCCGGGTCACGGGACGCCGAGGTAGGCACGACGCACGGCAGGCGCGCCCATGACCTCGCGGAACCCGCCCGACGCGACGACGCGACCCAGGTCCATGACCACGACGCGGTCGACGACGGCCTCCACCATCGCGAGATCGTGCTCCACGAGCAGCATGCCCATCCCGCGGGCGAGCTGGAGCGAGCACAAGAGGCCCGCCAGCTCCCGGGTCTCGTGCTCGTCGAGCCCTGACGACGGCTCGTCCGTGAGGAGGAGCCGGGGCTCGCCCACGATCGCACGTGCGAGCTCGACGAGCCGACACGCGCCGAGGCCGAGCGCGGCGACCGGCACGTCCGCGGTTTCCACGAGACCGACCGCGTCGAGGACGGAATCGACCGCCGCCAGCTCCTCGCGGCTCGGGGCGCCGAGACCGAGAAGGTCCCGCCAGAGCCGCGCCCCGTGGCGTTGCACGCGAAGCGCCACGACCAGGTGGTCACGCACGGTGAGCTCGGGGAACACCTCCAGCCGCTGGTAGGTCCGTCCGATGCCAAGGCGTGCCCTTCGCCAGGTCGGGAGCCTGCCGAGGTCGTGCCCGTCGAGCTCGACGGTGCCTGCATCGGGGTGCGTCTGGCCGAAGACGCAATTGAGCACCGTGGTCTTGCCTGCGCCGTTCGGCCCGACGAGACCGACGCTCTCACCGGGAGCGACGTCCAGGTCGACGTCCGCGACGGCAGGCGTCGCCCCGAAGGACTTCGAGAGGCCCCGCACCGAGAGCATCACGAGGGCCCGACCGACGAGGTCGCCGGCGACCTGTGCCGGTGCGCGAGCACCCGCTCGGCGCGCTCGGTCCACCGCCGCTTCTCGAGCTCCACGATCCCCTCCGGGTGCGCCGCGTACGTGAGCGCCCCGAGCGCGAAGAGCACGAAGGTGAGCCCCTGAAGCCGCTGGGGCGCGTACTGCAGCAACTGCTCGACCACGACGAGGCCGATTCCCGCCTGGATGGCGCCCTCCACCGTCCCGACCCCGGTCGTGAGGACGATGACCACGAACGCCAGCGACAGCTGGTAGTTGAACTCTCCCGGAGCGATCACCGTCTGCTGGATCGCGAGCAACGCTCCGCCGACGCCGGCGAGCGCGCCCGAGAGCGCGAACGCGAGCACCCGCTGCCAAGGGAGGTTCACGCCGACGCCCGCCGCGCCGAGCTCGCTGCCGCGCATCGCGGCGAGGAAGCGGCCGACGGTGCCGCGCTGGACGAGCGCGACACCGCCGGCGCAGACGACCAGCACCAAGAGCGCGAGGAGGAAGTACGCGTGCCCGTCCGGGGCGAACAGGTCGAGGGGAAGCCAGCTGGAGCTCAACGTGATCCCCCCTGTCCCACCGCTCACCGCTTGTGCCGGGAAGATCGCCACGTCGAACAACAACGCGGCCGCCAGCGTCATGAGGGCAAGCCCGAGGCCGCGGAGTCGCAGCGAGGCGACCGCGAGCACCGCCGCGACGACCGAGGCCGCCAACGCCCCGAGCACGGCGCCCGCCAGGAAGTCCAAGCCGACATGGCGTGCGAGCTGTCCGGCGGTGAAGGCCGCGATGCCGGCCAGCGTGGCCTGCGCGAGCGACAGTTGGCCTGCGGTCCCCGTGAGGAGCGTCACGGAGAGGAAGATCACCGAGTACGCCATCCCCTGGTTCAGCACGGTCTCCCAGGACGGCGGCATCCACGTGAGCATCGACCCCACGAAGGCGAAGAGGAGCACCCAGAACCCGGTGCGCACGATCCAATCGATCTCCCGCCCGCGCAGGCGGGACGAAGGAGGGGGCGGCGGCGGATCCACCGATGACAGCGGGTCCTTCGCCTCGTCGAGACGACGAAGCCCCGGGACGAGCAGCAGCGCGCCAACGAGGACGAGGAAGGGGAACGCCGGGAGCACCGCGGAGTACCAGAAGCTCGACGTCGGGAGGTATCCCTGCGCCGTAAGGCTGACGACACCGATCAGCACCGCGACCACCGCGGCGACGGACATCGAGCGAAGCGCCGCGCAAGCCGCCGCAGCGATCGCAGCCACCATCAGCGTCACGTAGTCCTGCGCCTGGACCGTCACCTCGGTGGGGGCGAGGAGGACGCCCGCCAGGCCGGCCATGAGACCGCACAAGGCCCAGGCGGTCGCGGTCACTCGCGGCGCGTTCACGCCTTCGAGCTCGAGCAACCTCCGACTCTCCACCCCGGCGCGCATCTCGAGGCCGAGGCTCGTCGTGCGCAACAGGAGCACGAGGACCACCAGCATGACGACGGCGAACAGCACCGCGCTCAAGTAGATCCCGTTGACGGGGACGTCCGAACCCAGGTGGAAGTACACGGTGTCGGGGTTGAACACGATGCTTGGTGCTCCGACGAGGTTCCCGTTCCCGAAGATGACGGGCAGGAGCGCAGGGATGCCGACGAGCAGGCTCAGACCCGTCACGACCCTGGCGGTGGTGTTGGTGCTCGGGATGCGGCGAAAGAGGAACCGGTCGAAGACAAGGCCCAGGCCGGGCCCGAGGATCACGACCGAGCAGAGGAACGCTGCCCACGTCGGCCAGGCGTGGTTCTCCACGAGCCACGCGAAGACGAATGCGGATGCATAGGCCTGCGCGCCGTAGCCGAAGTTGAAGACGCCGGTCGTCTGGTAGGTGAGCACCAGTCCCACGGCGAAGACGGCGTAGGCACAGCCGTAAGGGATCCCCGGGACGGCGAACCCGAGCAGCTGTTCCATCCGCGGAGCTCAGGTCTGGCGCGGACCGGGGATGCCCGGCGGGAGCGGCGCGGGCTTCGGGTGCCGGACGTCCGACGTTGCGAAGCAGAGGAAGACCTCCTTGCCCTTCCCGAGCACGGGCACGGCGTTCGCCCCCTTCACCTCCTCGTACGCGGTGCAGGACTTCCGTGTCGCGAAGAAGTGCGCGGTCTCCCAGTCGACGGGCTCTTCGAGCCCGCCCGCCGTGAAGTCGGTGAGGCGGTTGGTCGCGGCGACGACCGCCGCCTGGGTCAAGTGGTGGCGGGCGTCCTTTATCCCCGCGACGATCAGCGCGGCGGATTCCCAACCGATGAGCGACAATGCGTTGTCCGCATAGCCGGGGCTGTACCGCTGCATCGCCTTCAGGTAGACCTCGAGCCCGGGGTAGACGCCCGGATAGAGGTGCGCGGCGGTCTCCGGAACACTCTGGACGTCGAAGTAGACGCCCTGCAGCAGGCTTTCGTACTTCTTCACGACGGTTTCGTCCGCGCCGTCGAACCACAGCTGGTGCACGTGCAAGCCGTACTGCTGGACGTCACGTGCCAGCGCGACGTTCCCTGTGACTGTCATGCAGGAGACGATGAAGTCTGCGCCTGCACGTTGGATCCGCTGGACGTCGGGGGTGAGGTTCGCGAAGATCGGCGGCAGGCGCAGGTCTGTGAAGCTCACGTGGTAGCCGGCCGCTCGCAGAAGGTCGCCCGTCGTCCGACAGAGGTCCGATGACGTCGAGACGTTGTAGGCGAGTATCGCCACCGACTTCGAGTGGGTCCGGTCGATGAGGTACGCCACCGCCGGCACGATGGTCTTCAATGTGAGGACCGATCCGCCCGCCGCGTAGAGGTTCGGTGCACCGGACCAGTTTCCGTCGACGTTGTAGCCGTACGTCGGGGTACAGGTCGCCACGAAGTAGGAAGGGGTGAACCAGTACGACGAGACCGCGACCGCGAAGGCGTGGTCCTGTTGGATCGCGGTGTGGGTGTCTGCCTGGAACTGGCTCGACAGTCCTGCGTCGTCCAGGTCGTACGCGAGCTCGATCTTGCGGCCGTCCACGCCCCCGTGCGCGTCGACCATGTCGAAGTACGCCTTGATCCCCGGCACGAGTGAGCCGAAGTCCGCGGCGAGGACGCCCGACAGGGTGGAGATGGCCGCGATCTTGATCTCGCTCCGGGTCACGCCCGGCGCTCCGGTGCCCACGCCGGCCGGGCATCCCAGGGACGGCGTTGCGGGCGTGGCGGTCGCACGACCTCCCGTCCAGGAGACGAAGAGCCCGGCGAGGAGGACGAGCGTGACCGTCAGCACCGCAATCGGTCTGCCACGCGTGCTCATGCGCTTCCCTTCTATCACCCGCCCTTCGCGCGGTCGCAGCATGTTCTCCCTGGTCGGACGAACGTTTGTTCCGAAACCCGGGCCGCAGCGGGCCGTCGAGGCGCCTCGACGCGTAACGTCGAGGCCGCCGCGCCGGCGTGATCGGGGCTCTCGCGGCCATGCAGAGCGACTGCCAGGGAGGAACCGTGATGGACGTGCGCGACGCCTTCTACGTGGACGGGGCGTGGATGCCACCCGCCGGCGAGGGGCTCCACGAAGTGCTCGACTCGAACACCGGGGAGGTCTTCGGCAAGGTGCCCGAGGGCACCACCCTGGACGTCGAACGGGCCGTCGACGCGGCGGCCGAGGCCTTCGCCCCGTGGTCGGCGACCCCTGCCGAGGAGCGGGCGAAGTTCCTCGTGCGCATCTCGGAGGGTCTCGCCGCGAGGACCGACGAGATCGCCGGGACCATCGCGCGTGAAGTCGGCATGCCCCTCGCGCTGTCGAAGATCGTCCAAGCGGGCCTTGCGTCGGGCACGTTCGCGGATGCCGCCGTGCGCATCGGTGAAGTGACGTGGGAGGAGGAGATCGGCAACTCGCTCGTCGTCCGTGAACCGGTCGGCGTGCTCGGCGCGATCACGCCGTGGAACTACCCGCTCTACCAGATCGCGTTGAAAGTCGCGCCCGCGCTGGCGGTCGGTTGCGCCGTCGTGCTCAAGCCGTCGGAGGTCGCCCCGCTGAACGCGTACCTGCTCGCGGAGGTCATCGACGAGGTGGGGCTGCCGCCAGGCGTCTTCAACATGGTGATCGGGCCCGGTCCGGTGGTCGGTGAGGCGATCGCGGGGCACCCCCGGGTGGACATGGTCTCGCTCACCGGTTCCACGCGCGCCGGGCGACGAGTCATGGAGCTCGCGTCGGCCACGGTGAAGCGCGTCGCGCTCGAGCTGGGCGGCAAGTCGGCGAACCTGCTCCTCGAGGACGCCGACCTCGAGGCCGCAGTCCCCGCGGGCGTGGCGGCGTGCTACCTGAACTCCGGTCAGACGTGCTCGGCGCCGACGCGGATGATCGTTCCCCGGTCGCGGCTCGCGGAGGTCGAAGCGCGCGCTGTCTCGGCAGCCGAGGGATACGTCCTGGGCAGCTCGCTCGACCCGTCGACCACCCTCGGTCCGCTGGCCTCCGCGGCGCAGCTCCAACGCGTCCGCGGGTACATCCGCACCGGCGTCGAGGAGGGCGCGAAGCTCCTGACCGGCGGCCCGGAACCGCCCGACGGTCTCGATCGGGGGTACTTCGTGCGCCCGACCGTCTTCTCGGAGGTCACCGGCGAGATGACGATCGCGCGCGAGGAGATCTTCGGCCCCGTCCTCTCGATCCTCCCCTACGACACGGAGGAAGAGGCCGTCCGGATCGCCAACGACTCGGCCTTCGGGCTCGCGGGTGCGGTGTGGGCGGCAGACCCCGAACGTGCGCTGCGGGTTGCGCGCCTCTTGCGGACGGGCCAGGTCGACGTGAACGGCGCCCACTTCAACCCGGCGGCGCCCTTCGGCGGGTACAAGCAGTCGGGCTTCGGGCGCGAACGCGGCCGCTACGGGCTGGAAGAGCTCCTCTGCGTAAAGTCGATCCAGCGCTAGCGATCCGGCGGTGGAGCGCCAGCGGCCCAGTGCCGGCGGTGGAGCGCCTGCGGTCCAGTGCTCTGGCGGTGGAGCGCCAGCGGTTCCGCCGGCCCGGATAACGTCATGGTCCCGCCCCGCGGACCGACCGGCCGACCCGGCACGCGAACGACGTCCAGGGCACCGAGTGCGAGGAGCGCGCCATGACCGATGCCATGAGAGCGGAGACCATCCGAATCCAGGGACACGGCGGAGACGAGCTGGAGGCGTACTTCGCGCAGCCTCTCGACGGCGGCGCGTTCGGCGGCGTGGTGGTCATCCACCACATGCCCGGCTACGACGAGGGGACCAAGGAGATCACCCGTCGCTTCGCGGACCACGGGTACTTCGCGCTGTGCCCGAACCTCTACAGCCGGGAGGGCATCGGCATGGACCCCGCCGAGGCCGCCGCGGCGGTCCGCGAGAAGGGTGGGGTTCCCGACCCGCAGCTGGTCGGCGACGTCGACGGAGCCGTGCGACATCTCCGGGCCCTCGACCGTTCCAACGGCAAGGCCGGGACCATCGGCTACTGCTCAGGAGGGCGTCAGTCCCTCCTTGCCGGGTGCAGCCTCGATCTCGACGCGGCGGTGGACTGCTACGGCGCGTTCGTCGTCAACGAGCCGCCTGAGGGCATGCCACTGCGGGTCCACCCGATCGTCGACCTCGTGAAGAACCTTTCCTGCCCCCTCCTCGGACTGTTCGGAGCCGAGGACCAGCACCCCTCCCCCGAGGAGACCGCGGCGCTGGGCCGCGCCCTCGAGCAAGCCGGCAAGACCTTCGAGTTCCACACGTTCGAGAACGCCGGTCACGCGTTCTTCGCGACCGACCGCCCGATGTACCGTCCCGAGGCGGCGAACCAGGCGTGGCCGATCGTGTGGAACTTCTTCGGTCGAACGCTGCGCTGAGCCGAGCGCGTGGACGACCGCAGGCGCCGGGATCGTCAACCGGTGCCCGCAGCCTCGTCCGACGGCAGCGTCGAGGTCCCTCCGGTGATGCCGCGCTGTCGGCGTGCGCGCGTCTCGGCGTCGAACCCGACCACGGAGAGCGCATCGAAGAAGGGCTTCTGCCAATCGGCCGGGCTCGCGACCGGCCAAGGCGGCTGCTCCGGCCGTTCGGCGAACACGAAGCGGACCGCTGCCTCCACGGAGCCGGGATCGGGCGAGCAGGCGAGCGCACCGCCCTGCACGAGCTCGTGGAGCGTGTTCTCGCGGCCGTGGCCGGGGACGACGTCCAGGATCACGAGCCAGCGGCCGACGACTCGCGCCTCGTTGCAGGTTTGCCCGGCCGACGTGACGACCGCGTCCGCCGCCGCCATGAGCTCGTGGACGCGGTCCGTCATCGCGAAGGGCAGCACCCGCCAATGGCGTGCGGCCACGGAACGGAGGCGCTCGTAGAGGGGCGCGTTCCCGCCGGCGACCGCGAGCACCCAGTATCCCGCGCGAGCGAGTGCTTCCGCCGTCCTGTCGAGCGGCCCGAGGCCCCACCCACCGGACATGAGCAGCACGCAACGGACATCAGGCGCCACACCGAGGGAGTCACGAGCGGCGCGCTTTTCCGGGGCGTCGTAGAACTGCGGACGTACCGGCGGTGGGACGACCGCGACGTCGGCGTCCGGCACGTAGCGCCGCACGGTGAGCGCGGCGAGCGGCGAGCACACGACGTAGAGGTCGGTGCCGTCCGCGACCCACATGCTGTGCGCGCACGCGTCGGTACAGACGGCGACCGTGGTCAAGTCCGGACGCTCGCGCTTGAGCGCGCCCGCAGTGGAGACCCCGGTAGGGAACACCGAGATGACGAGTGGCCTCTCGCCCGCACGCTCGACCGCGTCGCGCACTGCGGGGAGGAGCTGACGGACCGCCGCCTGCCCCAAGAGCCGGGGAACGCCCGTCCCGTTCCGGAGGTGGCTGAAGTGGAAACCGTCGTAGACGGCCGGTACCGAGATCAGCCGGCGGAACACCGCGGTCCCGACGCGCGAGCCCGCTCCTCCGAGCATCGACATGCAGTCGAGCACGTCCACCGGGACTCCGGTCGTCCGCAGCGCCGCCTGACAGGCCTCGGCGACGGAGTCGTGGCCCTTCCCGATCGACCCCGAGAGCACGACGGCCGAGTCGAACGCGTGCAACGTCGACCCTCCGCCGCCGACGAGCGGTTCCGCGCCCGCGGTACCGGCCGGCGGTGCCCCATGCGTGGTCATCGTGGAACTCCTGTCGTCCGGAGCACGCCTACTGCACCTTGCCCGATCGGGAAGCCGCGCACACGTTCAGCCCTGTCCGGGACCCATGGTAACGGGAGTGACGATCCGGGTCCCTGCCTCCCTACGGGCGCGCGACGAGCTCGTCCAGCGTCACCGCGGAGAGCCCCGAACGTCGCACCTCGTCGGCGATGAGGGGAAGTGCGTCGACGATCACCCGCCACATCCCCGGAGGACCGAACCGGTCGCTGTCGTGCAGGAGGACAATGGCTCCGGGCCGCAATCTTTTTGCGACCCGCGCCGCGACGTCCTGCGGGCTCGACGGCGTCCATTCCCGCCCCCACGCGGACCACAGCACCGTCCTCAGCCCCATCGACCGAGCGACGACGAGCGTCGCGCCGGTGGCCTGCCCGTACGGAGGTCGGAACCAGCGCGCGGGATGCCCCAGCGCGGCCATGGCGGCCCGAGACCGTTCGAGGTCGCGTCGTACCCACGCCGGCGAACGCAGGAGGTGCCGCGCATGCTGATGACCGTGCGTCCCGAGCTGATGACCCCGCAGCGCGATCTCCTCCACGAGATCGCGCGTGTCCAGGGCGCGCTCGCCCAAGACGAAGAACGTGGCGCGCAGACCCAGCTCGTCGAGAGCGTCGAGCACCCGGGGCGTCCCTTCCGGGTCCGGCCCGTCGTCGAAGGTGAGGGCGACGTGCGGAGAATTCCGTGGGCCGCGCCAACGGCACAGCTCGGCAGGCACCGCTCGAACCGGCAACCACTGACCCAGTGCGACAAGCGACGGAACGTACTGCGAAGCGACGCCCGTCGTCGCGACCAGACCGAGCGTGACGCGAAAGGGGCGCGCGGTCACCGGAACCGGCGCGCGGTCAAAGGACCGTTCCCCGGGAGCCGTCGCCTTCTCGCCCGACGTCTCCGAGGGCAACCAGCGACCTCCCGGCCGTACGGTCCGCGAACGCCATGTGACGCGCGCCACGGTAGTGCGCGGGGCTCTTCGTGACACGCTCGTGCCACTCGTCCGAGCAGGGTGCCCGGCGAGCGACTCCGGTTGGTCCGCCCGCCGATCCGCATCACCTACACTGCCCGGCGGGCGCCTCTAGCTCAATGGCAGAGCAACGGACTCTTAATCCGCAGGTTCCGGGTTCAAGTCCCGGGGGGCGCACCGGGCTGATTTACCCCCTCTGACCTGGTCGGACTTCCCGGCGCACCGATGACCGTCCACCACCAGCGGCGACGTGCGGTCTCGATCAGACCGACGAGAGCGCTTCTTCGATCCGAGCCGCGGTGGCGATCAACAGGTCTTCTCGTCCGAGCCCAGCAACGAGTTGAAGGCTGGCCGGGGGTCGGCGTTCGGCGGGAACCGGTAGGGCGACCGCGGGCAGGCCCGCGAGGCTCACGGGAGCGGTGAGCAACGCCATCCAACCGCCGCGCTCTCCGACGGCGGGGGGTCTTCGGGCGAGCGTCGGAAGTGCCACCACCCCGAACCGATCGACAATCTGCCTGAACTCGGACGCCCAAGCCTCTGCGCGCCGTCGGACGTTCTTCGCATCATCTCCGCTGATGGCAGACTCTTGGAACCGTTGACGAGTGTCGCATCCGACTCCCTCATCGTCGCCGATGAGCCACGCATTGCTCGAGAGTGCTTCGAAACCGACCAAGATCTGTTGATCACGCCAAGCTCTCTCCCATGCGTCGACACGAACTGGATCCCCAGTCAAGGCTGCGTGACGCAATGCGACGTCGACCGCTTCATCGATGACGGGATCGATCACGACCTCCGAGCCGAACTCGATGCGAGCGACAGACTCCGGAGGCGCCGCGGTTACGGTAAATCCGGGCTCCAGAAGTCCCATGCCTTGGACAATTCCGTCAACGCTGGTGGCGAGCGGCCCCACGGTGTCGTAGCTCGGTGCCAACGGCCACACCCCGTCAAGCGGAATGCGCCCGTACGTGGTCTTCAGCCCCACCACGCCGCAGCACGCAGCCGGGATACGTATGGAACCAGCCGTATCCGTACCCAGCGCGATATCCGCCTCGCCCAGGGCCACAGCGGCGGCAGAGCCCGAGGAAGAACCGCCTGGGACATGTCCATGGTCTGAGGGATTCGGTGGGGTCCCGAACCACGGGTTCACCCCGGTCACACCGAATGCCAGCTCGTGCAGGTTGGCCTTGCCTGCGATCCTCCCTCCCTGCGCTCTCACTCGGGACACGCAGGCTGCGTCCTTGGCGGCCACCTTGCCGCGTACAGCGACCGCGCGACACCCGGCGGTCGTGACCGACCCGACGACGTCGATGAGATCCTTTACCGCCACGATCGGACCTGGACCCGCGTTCACGTCGAATCGATCAATCCAGACCGTGTCGCTCCCCGCGCTCATTCCTGCTCCTTCGATGTCTTCGTAAGTTGGATCGGAGAGTCCCGGTGCCACCTCGTGGACGACCCCATGGCCCCACGCAACTTGCGGCGCTTCACCTCGAAATCACGGCTCAACCGACGGCTCCTTCTTTCGTGCTCTGAATCCGGCACGATCTGGGAGAGGGCTGCGGCCGCGATTGGCGTCGGCCTCCTCTACGATCGCAGGACCGTGTCCGCTCGCTCGGCGTACCACAGCCTTCACCTGCTGGACTGCGTAGCGATCAAGGAATGCAATCTCGCCAGCGAGAGCCAAAGCGGCGTCCTCAGGCTCGTCACTGACGCGGTCAACCAGTCCGATCCGCAACGCTTCGTCCGCGCCCACTGACCGCATCGTCAAGCAGAGGTCGAACGCCCGCCCTCTGCCGATCAAGCTCGGCAGCGCCCAAGCGCCTACTGCAAGGCCATGCTGGGGACCGGGAAAACGGATTTCGCACCCAGGTGAGACGACCCGGAGGTCGCTCGCTACGAGCAGCTGCGCACCTGCGCCGATCGCGTAACCCCGTGCTGCCGAGACGATCGGCAACGGAAATTCGACCATGAGCTTGTAGAGCTCGTAGAGACGGTCGCTGACGTCGGCCCTATCCCGATCAGAGAGGCCGAGATCGAGGCCGGCACAGAAGCTCTCGTAGGCAGAGAGGACGACCGGTCGAGCATCCCCGCGTTCCCCAGCGAACACCTCGGTGAGTTGGTCGACCGTCTCCCGATCGAGCGCGTTACGACGATCCGGACGGTTCAGCCGGATCCACAGGACTCCGGGGACCGAACGGTCGACCTCAATCATGGAGAAGTAGCGGACACACTCTCACCAGCATGCCGTTCACCTCACTCAGATCATCGTGTAGCCGCCGCTCACCGAGAGCGTCTGTCCAGTGATGAACGACGCCCGATCGGAAGCGAGCAGCAGAACCGGCGCGACAACGTCCTCGGCTCGACCGAGGCGACGTACCGGATACGAGCGGGCAACCTTGTCCAGGACCTCTGGAGGGAACTGCTCACCCTGCTCGCCACTCCATATCGAGTGTGCACCGGACGTCTCCGAATTACCTGGGATGAACCCCGGGGAAACGACGTTGAGGGTGACTCCGTACTTCCCGACCTCCCTCGCGATCGCCTTCGTCATCGCGATCACCCCTGCCTTCGTCCCGGAGTACACGGCCTCCCGCCACTCCCCGATTCGCCCCGCGTCCGACGCGATCGACACGACGCGGCCACGCCGCCGCTCAACCATGTGCGCGAGGACAGGTCTGGTGAAGTTGATGAAACCCCACATGTCGACCGCGATTTCCTTCTCGAACTCCTCCCTCGGCTTCTCCAGGAACAACCTGTCGACCGTCCAACCGGCGCAATTGACGAGGACCTCGATGGAACCGAAACGAGAAAGTGCGAACTCGACCGTTGCGTCGACGGATTCGGTGTCGGTCACATCCGTATGCCGAACGACGACCCTTCCTCCCTCAGCTTCATCCGCTACAAGATTCGCCTGGACTTCATCGATGTCCGCAACGATCACGTTCGCGCCCTCACCCGCGAACCCGAGACTGATCGCGCGGCCGATGTTGGAAGCGCCGCCCGAGACAACTACGGTGACCTGCGAGAGGCCGAGGTCCATCGCTCTCGCCTACCTCGAAAGCACGTTTGGACGAACTGCGTCACGCAGCACCCGCAACCGTTCGAGACGGCCCGATCCCATGAGCGGGAAGATGAAGCTGTCCACTCCGGTCTCCATGAGGCGAGAAAGGCGCGCGCCACACTGATCGAGCGGCCCAGCGATAGCGAGAGTACGAACAAGCTCCTCGCTGAGCACGTCCTTGTGATCGGCGTGGGTCGACAGATGCTCCGTGTAGTCGTACGATGACTTCGCGCGGACGAACTCGTCCCGGTATTGCTCCAAGCTCTCGGGCAGGTCCCTCACGTCGGCGAGCAGGCGGGCCTGACCGGTCGCCCACGAACGTACGTCGCGGACCGCGCGGTCCACGTCGTCGGAGACCGACATCGTCGTTACCGCGCAGATCTCGACTTCCGAGCGGTGACGTCCCGCCAAGTTCATGCCGTCGCGCACCCAGCTGACCTGGCGCGCCATGACATCGTGTTGCGCAGGTCCCATCACGATTGCACCGTCTGCGAGTCGGCCCGCAAGACGGCACATCTTCTCCTGACTTACCGCAAGGAACACCCTGACATTCGGGGAGGGATAGGCGAGTGAGAAACGCTCGCCCTCCCACGTTCCGCGGTCCCCGGAAAACACCGCCCGGAAGAACGTGAGGGCATCCTCGACCTCGCGGAGCGGAGACGGGCTCTTCCCGAGAGCGTAGACCGCCGAGTCGCCCGCGCCTAGTCCGAGGATCGCGCGACCTTCAGAGAGCTCTGCGATAGCGGCGATGGCGTTCGCGGTGACCGTAGGGTGCCGGGTCACCAGGTTCGTGACCCCAGTGCCCAGCTCAAGCCGCTCAGTGCTGATCGCCGCCGTTGCGAGCCCCGCATAGACGTCCTTCATCGCAGCTTGAGAATCGATCAGCCAGACGCGACTCACTCCTTCATCTTCGAGACGGTGCACGAAGGACATCCAGTCCACGAAGGATTCCCGCGGGCTGATTCCGACGCTGATGCTGAGAGAACTCACCCTGGCCGATCTCCTTTCTCGCCCGGCTCCTACCGGCGAAGCTCCCGAACGGCGGTCGCCAGCTCCACCGGTCGCTCGAGGGGTATCGGGTGACCGGTGGCAGGAAGAACGTAACGCGCGCTCCCCGCAATGTGGCTGGCTATGATCTCGCCTGCGCGGGGAGGGCAGTGCTGGTCTGCTTCGCCTGAGATGATGACGGTCGGCGCGACGATGCGATCGAGCTCCCCGTCGAGCGGTTGCTCGTGCAGGGTTACCATGGCCCTGCAGGCGTTGGCGTAGCCGCGAGGGTCAGCAGTGGATTGCCGGCGGATGGTGAGTCCTTCTTCCAACTCGCCCGGGTCGTTGCGGTAGACATCCGCCGTATCGTGATCGAGTCGCTCCCGAAGACCCGGGTCGCTCGATACCACGGCGTTCACCCGCTCCTGGTACCACTGCGCAGCTGCTGCATTCACCCGGCTGGACGTCGCAATGAGGGCGAGCCCTTCCACACGGTGTGGATGATCGATTGCGACACGCATCGCCACGGTGCCACCGAGCGAGAACCCCGCGATCACCGCGCGGTCCAAGGCGAGGGCGTCCATCAAGCCCACGAGGTCGGAACCAAGCTGGGTCAGGGTTCCGTCCGCCTCTCCGAGCTCGCTTTCGCCGTGGCCGCGAAGATCGTAGAGAATCACACGATGATCGAGCAGGAGATTCGGCAGAACTTTTCTCCAGGCACGATGGTCGTCTGCGAGCCCATGGACAAGGATGAGCGAGCGGCCGCGTCCGACCTCGTGCCACGCAACTGAAATTCCGTCAGCTCGCGTCTGCATCGCCACCCCCCGACGCACGCTCCTCCTCCGAAAGCACTCGCTCGACCCGATCGCGCAACTCTCTGCGCAGGATCTTTCCCGTACCACCGAGGGGAAGCTGGTCGATCAGGACGAGGCGCTCGACCCATTTGTGGCGAGCGATCCCCCTCATCTTCAGAAATTCGCGAAGGGACTCGAGGTTCACTTCGTGTCCGGGAAGCCCGACGACACACGCTGCGACCCGCTCGCCCAGGTCGGGATCCCGGACACCCACCACACAGACGTCGCTGACGTCCGGATGTTCCACGAGCACCGCCTCCAGCTCATACGGGTTGATGTTCTCTCCCCCCCTGATGATGATGTCTTTCATCCGCCCACTCACGTGAACGAACCCATCGTCGTCGATGAAGCCGACATCTCCAAAGTGCGCCCAACCATCCTCTGCAAATGGTCCGTAACGCTCGTTCCAATACCGACTCTGCACCAGCGGTCCCTTCATGCAGATCTCACCGACCTCGCCCCTGTCGAGAGAGCGACCGTCCGGGTCGCAGATCATCACTTCTGCGCGTACGTGGGGCCGGCCGACCGTGTGCCAACGCTTTTCCTGGGGATCCTCAGGACTCGCGACCGCCAGCTGCCCGATGTCCATGGCGCCGAAGAATCCGCACACGCGCGATCCCGTCCTCCGCTCCCAGCTCTCGGCGAGGTCTGGTGGCATTGGTGCCCCGGCGACAGCGGTTACCCGGACGGACTCCAGCCCGGCTGGGTCGAACGCGGAGCTCTGCAGCATCCGACGGATCATCGTCGGGACCACCCCGATTACCGTCGCACGGGACTCCTCCGCGAGCTCGAGGCCGCGATCGGCTGAGAATCGGCGCTCATGAGCCATCACGAGACACGCGCCCACGCGTAGTGCATACAGGCACATTTCACCCACGCCCTGGGACACCGGGGAGAGCGGAAGCACGCGGTCGCCCACCTCGATACCGAGTCTCCCAGTGAACCCCTCGAAGGTGAGCTGCTTCAGCTCTGCCGACAGCGACGCCAGTTTGGGCAGGCCCGTCGTTCCGGAAGTCATCGCGATCTGGACGACATCGTCCGGTCGCGTCGGGTGCGGCTCGACTGCGCTTGCGCGAGCGTGAGCTCCGCTTGACGCCACTTCGCCCACTTCGACGACCCGTACGCTCCCGAGACGCTTTGCTGCGGTCTCCACGAGCTCGGTTCCCTCAAAATCCGTCACCACCACGGCAGACGAAGATCGCTTGAGAGCGGACTCGAGCTCGTACGCGCCGAGGGATGGGGAAAGGGGCAGGATCACAGCACCGAGCGCCGGTACGGCAATCTCCAACGCGACGTACTGCCACGTGCTCCCGAGCAGAACTCCAACGACGTCCCCGGGTCCCACGCCGACCGCCCTGAGCTCCACAGCCAGGGAGCCGACCCGGTCGAAGAACTCGCCGAAGGTCACGATCTCGCCCAGCTCGTAGATCGCGGGGCCCTCAGGCCATCGCTCCGCATTCGCGGCCAGGTAGGTGAACGGACGGAACGGCACGGGGTCGGTCATCACGTCACCGCTCCTCCGCGAGCCTGCCACTGATCGGCACGAGTTCGTCGAGCACCACACCGTCCGGCAGCCCCACTCCGATCACCGACCGGTACCAGATCTGGGCCAAGACCGTCGCGATCTCGGGGATCTCTTCCCTCATGGCCGGTCCGTACTCCTCATCGATGAATGCCTGGACCGCGTACGCGTTCACCATCCCGAGCAGAGCCCGGATCGCCACCTCGGCATTCAGCGGTGCGGCCGTTCCGAGCGCGAAGTCCTGTTGGAGTCGCGACCGCATTCGTTCTCGCAACTCTCGGCGCATCGCCCACCAGCTCTTACGAACGGTATCCGACGTCGCGATGATCCTGAACGCCACCCGAAGGAACGCGCGCTCCTCGAAGAATGCCTCCAGATAGGCGCGCGTCGTCCGCTCGATGTTCACTTCCGCCGGTTCCTCCGATCGCCACACACCCCGAGAGGCTTTGTACATCCTCCAGAAAGCGTTCGACAGCAAGAGGTGCAGCAGGTCCTCCTTGCTCTCGAAGTACCGGTAGATCGTGCCAACAGAGGTTCCGCTCGCCCGCGCGATGTCCGCTACCGCAATGTTCTCGTACTTGGTGGATGTACGAAACAGCTCATCAGCCGCAGAGATGATCTGCTGCCGGGTGCGCTCGCCCCGCGCCGTCGCAGCGAGTGCCGGCGCGTGGACCCACTTCGGCCGGCTCCCGAGGCCGTCGACGTCCGACGACACATCGCGCTCGCGCTCTTCCTTCGCCCTCGGCTTGGTGGTGTCGGTCATCGTCCCACCGTCCCCTTCTCCAGTCTCGAGCTGCAAGCATCGAACAGCCGGAGCGGCGTACCGGGAAGCGAGTCGAGAATGCCCCCGCGAGATCGAATCGCGCTGGCAAGCGCGCAGCCCACCGCACCGACAGCGCCGATCGTTCCCGCCTCTCCGACACCCTTTGCGCCGGATTCACTGCGCGCGCTGTACAGGCGTTCGTCGTTGACCAATGTCAGCTCGAAAGTGGGCATTTCGCCCACGGTGGGTAGTAGGTAATCCATGAACGACGCGGTCAGAATTTCACCCTCAGGGCTGTATAGATGCTCTTCCAACGTTGCATCGCCGATCCCCATGACGATCCCACCGCGGAGCTGGCCGAGAACAGCTGCCTCGTCGAGAACCCGACCGCAGTCCTCGACGGCGACGACTCTCGTCACCTTCGAGACGAAGGTCTCAGCGTCGACCTCCACGACGGCGAGCATCGCGCAGTTCGGGAAGGTCGGGCCGCCGTCCCAGTAGCCCGACTCCACCACGGGCACCTCGAAGACACGACCGGTACGTGCGCCATCGGGGAAGTACAACCAATGCGCGAGCTCCTTCACGGTCACGCTGGCACCACCTGCGCCACTCACGAAGCTCATCTCGTCGCGCTTCACCTCCTCGACGTCACAAGAGAGGAAGCTGGCAGCCACCTCGACGAGGCGTTCCGACATCCGCGTCGATGCCCGCAGCGCGGCACTCAACTGCGCCACGGCAAAGCGGGATGCGAAGGTGCCGGTCCCCTTCGGACAGCGCGCCGTGTCCCCTTCGACCACTGAGACACCCTCGCTGTCGACGCCGAGGGCTTCGGCGACCTGGTGCCTGCAGATCTCGGCATGCCTCTGACCCGCATCGGCGGAGCTCACGAAGACGATGAAGGTGCCGTCATCGCGTAGCTCGACGCGCGCGGCGTCGTATCCCGGGACCTCGGTCACCCCGCGCCCTCGGTAGATGGCGCTCCCCGGCGAACTGTGTTCGGCAAAGACGGACAAGCCCACCCCGACGAGAGCTCCGGAGTCGCCCGGCTGGAAACGCGCGTCCGTCGCGTCGAGCGCAGCCAAGGTCGGGGTTTCGTCCTGCACCCGCTGAAGCAGGCGATCGAAGAGGCCTCGTGGGTCGCCTACATCGATGAGCCCTCCGATCGGGTGCCGGTAGGGCATGTCGGCCATGCCGAGGAGGTTCCGCCGGCGAATATCTATTCTGCTGACCCCCAGAGCTCGGGCCGCTTCGTCGAGGATCCGCTCGGTTGCGAAGTTCGCGACCGAACCCCCAACCCCGCGGTACGCACCAGACGGGCACTTGTTGGTCGCGACTCCCCGGAACGCGAGGTGCGATGCCGGTACCCGATAGCTACCGAACAGGTGCGCGGCCACGCTCGATGGCTCGAGTGCCGCCGAAAGCGGGTATGAAGAGTGGGCACCGACGTCGACCGTGACATCGGCATCGACCGCCGTGATCTCCCCGTCAGTGGTGAAACCTACGCGAAGCCGCACCCACTCGTCGTGCGCGTGGTTGCTCCCGACCAGGTTCTCCCAGCGGTCCTCGAGCCAAGCGGCGCGACAACCGAGATGCTGTGCAACCCATGCGACGAGACACTCCTCGGCGGCGACTTGGCACTTGAGTCCGAATCCGCCGCCCACGTCGGGGACGAGAACGCGCACCGACTCCTCTGGGCGAGTCAGCACGGTCGCGACCGCCACCCGGAGGATGTGTGGGATCTGCGTTGACGTGCAGATGACGAGGTCACCGCTGAACGGCTCCTCGAAGGCGACGACGCCTCGGTTCTCGAGAGGGCAGGCGCTCTGCCGAGCGAGGTGGAAGGTCCGTTCGACGATGACCTCCGCTGATTCGAGCGACGCGCCGACGTCGCCCGCGTGTCTTGCTGCGGCGAACAAGACGTTTGAGCCAACTTCGGGGCGAACAAGCTCCGCCCCTTCTACTTGCGCGAGATCGACACCAATGACCGGATCGAGCGGCTCGTAGTTGATCGCGGCCACCTCACAGGCTTCCTCCACAGCACCTCGGTTCACGCCCACTACGAGCGCGATCGGCTCGCCTACGAACGAGACGGCGTCGTCGGCGAGCAAATGCCAGTCGTACGTCTTTCCCGGCCCATAGCGAACGGGAAGAGGCGCGACATGCCCGGATACGTCATCATGGTCGAAGGCGGCGAAGATCCCAGGGCTCGCCCGAACTCGAGTCAGATCAACCCCGCGGAGCCGGGCACGGCCGTACGTGCTGCGGACGAAGCCGACGGCCAGGGTTTCGCTCCCGGCAAAGTCGGCGCTGTACCTGGCTCCGCCTCGGGTGAACCGTCCCCGCTCGCCGCGAAGGTGACCTTTCCTCCGGTCAATGTCGAGCGTCATGTCTCATCTCCATCGCAGAGCCGGCCGGACGACGCAAGCGCCCGCTCGAAAGCCTCGACAATTGGCGCGTAGCCCGTGCATCGGCAGATCTGGCCGGAGAGCTGTGCGGCGACCTCCGATCGCGTCACCGCCTCACGAGAGAGCAGCTCCTCGAGAGCCACCACCATGCCGGAAGTGCAGAAGCCACACTGGAACGCATTCAACTCCACGAAGGCGGACTCGATCGCCGCCCACTCCCCTCTCCTTCTCCGGGGCACGCCTTCCGCCGTCGTGACCGAGCGACCGTCCCCCTGCACCGCCAGCATGAGACACGAGCGAACGGTCCGCCCGTCGACGAGGACTGCACATGCTCCACAGACTCCCTGTTCGCAACCCAAGTGGACACTCAAGGCGCCGAGCTTTGTTCGCAACAGATCCGCGAGGCTGACCGACGGCTCGACGTCGGCCTCGACTTGTGCCCCGTTCAGGTCGAGTGCGATGCGCATCAGACGAAGTCCCCTACTTGCTGGGTCGAGGCACTCGCGAACGCTCGGCGTGCAGTGACCGCCGCAAGATGCCGGCGGAAAGAGGGATCTCCGTGAACGTCCTCGATCACCTCGTCGAGGCGCGAAGCCAGCTCGACCCAGTACGTACGGTCATCGGCCGAGGTTCTGACCCGCTCGAGGTCGATCTCGGCGCGGCGCGGCCGTGGTTCGACGCCGAAGAAGGTGACCGTTCCTCTTTGATCATCCCGCCCTGCTCTATCCAGCACGCACACGGCACCGGCAAGTGCGAAGTCTCCCGCTCGCAGCGCTACCTCGTCCATGCCGGCCCTCCTCTCCGCACGCAGAGGGAAGATCACGCGAGTCACGATCTCCCCGTCCCGGAGCGTCGTCTGGTACGGACCGGCGACGAGAGACTCGACGGGCTCGCTTCGTGTCCCTTTCACCGATGAGATCAGGACCTCTGCATCCAGCGCGATGCACGCCGCCGGAATCTCGGCTGCAGGGTCCGCGTGCGCGATCGAGCCACCGACCGTTCCACGATGCCGGATGGCAGGATGGGCGATGTGGGACACGATCTTCGCGAGGACCGGAAAGCGCGCTCGGATCGAACTGTCCGCTTCAATCTGCGCGTGGGTGGTCATCGCGCCCATATCAAGCCGGCGATTGCCTCCATCGTCCACTCCGAGCCCGGTGAGCTCAGAGACCCGGGCAAGATCGACAAGAGTCGCCGGCCGCGCGAGTCGCAGCGCCATGAGCGGAAGCAGACTCTGCCCTCCGGCAAGCGCGCGTGCCCCCTCCACGGCGAGCATCTCGCAGGCCTCGTCCAGCCGGGTCGGTCTCTCGTACGCGAAGGGGGGGAACTTCATCGGCTTAGAATCGTCACGACGCCGCCGGCATTCTCGCCACCACCGACGTTCTGGCAGATGCCGACGCGGGGGCGGGGATCGATCTGACGGGTTCCTGCATCGCCGGTAAGCTGCCGGGCGATCTCGATCAGCTGCGCAGCGCCCGTCGCGCCCACAGGATGGCCTCGGCTCAGCAGCCCGCCATCCGTGTTCGTCGGCAGTCGCCCACCGATTGACGTCATCCCCTTTGCAGTCCAAGCAAGGCCCTCGCCCTCCGGAACCAGATCGAGAGCTTCGAGGCGCAGCGGTTCAGCGATCGTAAAGGCATCGTGCACTTGTACGACCGCCACGTCGTCGGGCCCGATCCCCGCGTGGTCATAGGCCTCCCGCGCAAGCCGCGAGGTGAACTTCTCCGGTACCCCAGCGTCTTGCGATTCTGTCGCGCCCGGGGTCCCGAGACTCCAGCCGACGATGCGAGCGTGCGTGCGCCGAGCAACCGAGTCGTACCTGCCGAGCACGAGCGCGGCGGCGCCGTCACTCGTCGGACAGCACTGCAGCCGGGTCAGCGGCGTGGAAACCATCGGAGACATCAGGACCTCCTGAATCGAAGTTGGAGATCGCAGGTGCGCGTCCGGGTTCAGAGCCGCGTGAGCTCGAGACTTCACCGTCACCTCGGCGAGCATCGCATCGTCCGCGCCGTACGCCTGCAGATACCGACTCGCCTTCAGTGCGTAGCGGACCGGCTGTAGATCGAAGCCGAGGCACGGGTCGTCGCCCGAATGTGGCTGGCTCAGGCGAACGAAACCCGGCGACATCTTCTCGTACCCGATGACGAGCACGACTTCATACGCGTCCGCTTCGAGCGCGTGGCAAGCGAGCACGACCGCAGCCGAGCTGCTCGCGCAAGCCTGGTCGACATTCACGACTGGCACTCCACTGATGCCAGCCGCCGCCGCCACCGCCGCCCCACCGCCACTACCAGGTGCCGTGTGTGCAGCGAACACGGCACCGATCGAAGCGGCGGACAACCCTGCCCGCCCGAGTGCAGCTTCGATTGCCGCCCGCGCGACAACCGCAGGGAGTCTGTCCGGGAACCGGCCGAACGGATGGAGGCCGTAACCCAGGATCACCGCTCCGGTCATGGCCTCTGCCTCACGCTTCCGCTCTCACGCCGAACTCGGGGGAAGACCACGGTCCCACCCGCCTGCTCCACGGCGTCCAGGTCGAGGGCGACGACATCGCCGATCCGGAGCACGTCGGTCGGGTCGGCGATGCAGAGGGCCTCCTGGCCCTTCCCCAGCCGCACCAGCGCGACGCTGTAGGGCACCGCGATCAGGACGTCGTCTGGAACGCGAGTGACCGTGGTCACCGCCACCACCTCACCGGCAGGCGAGATGACCGAGTCCTCGAGTGCGCCTCCGCAACGTGAGCACATCGGACCCGACCACGAAATGCTCCCGCACGCTCGACACAACCGGACGAACGGTGCTCGCTGCTCCGCACGGGTCGGCCCGAGGATCGTCGCGGCTGACTCCATGTGATCTCCGTCGCCGACTGCACAGGCACTTGCCATCGCTAGCTGCGGACCAGCTTGTCGTACCGCTTCTCGAGTAAATACTTGGCGTACTCGTAGCGGGGTTGGAAGAGCGACACATGAACGTAGGGATCGCCAGGTGGCACATCGAAGCGTGCCCTCGTCCCTGCGAGGATGAGCACGGCGTCACCCTCGCGGATCGACGTCGTCAGTACGTCCTGGTGGTTCGGAGGGAGCGTGTACGTCACGTCGGCCGACCCCCCCAGGCAGACATGGAACTCGGAGTGCCAGAACGCCCACTCGGTCGACCGCCCGGCGTCGAACGCCTCCCAGCAGACGACACCATGTGGGTCATTGATCGGAAACGACAAGCGGAACGACTCCTTGCTTCCCGGAGACATACCCCCGAAGACGGTCGGCTCCCGATCAAGGAGCTCTTCCCTGTCAAGATGCGTGACGATCACGTCGTCCTTCCTCTCGTTGGACTAACACTCGAAGTTCCAAACTGCTCTATCCGCTGTACTTGAGGCGCACGCCCAGCGACCCAGGGGCCGCTGCGCGCCTACCCGGGCGAAGCGCCCACACCGTGAGGATCGCGACCGCTCCGATGTACGGCATCATGTCGAGGAACTCCGAGGGAATCGGCCACGAGAGGGCGCCACCGAGATCCGCGAGTATGAGGAGCGCGCCGATGATGTAGGCACCAACGATGAGCCGCATCGACCGCCAACCGGAGAAGATCACGACCGCGAGCGCAATGAACCCACGGCCGGCAGTGACGTCGGTGCCCCACTCGCCGACGGCGATGACCGCGAGTACTGCGCCTGCGAAGCCACCCAGGAGCCCGTTCACGGCTACGTAGACGGTGCGCCACCATCGCACCGCGATCCCCGCTCCAGCGGACGCCGCGACAGGATCCTCACCGATTGCTCGCAGGTTGCGTCCGTGTCGGGTCCTGGCGAGCACCCAGGCGACCACGAACGGTAGGACGAACGCCAGATAGACGGGCCACGGATACTGGCCGATCAGTTCCTTCACGACGGGTATGCGGTCGATACCTGGAAGCCTGACGACCGTTGACCCGCTCGAGACCGGCGTGTTCTCGTAGTTGACCCCGATCAGCTGGGAGAGGCCGAGGCCGACGAACCACACGCCGAAACCCGGCAGGATCTGCTCCGTCCCCAGCGCGACCACGGGCAGCGCGTAGAAGACGAGCAGGAAGACGGCTCCCGCCAGTGCGCCCACGAGAAGTCCGAGCTCGGCGTTGTTGGTGTGGAGCGTGACGACGACACCGGTCACCGCACCGATCAGCATGACCCCCTCGATACCGACGTTGAGCAACCCGACCGTCTCCCCGAGCAGTTCTCCGGTCGCGGCAAGAAGCAGTGGGGTCCCCGCCAGGATCGCGGCGGCGAAGTAGAGCTCGAACGTGTGCATGGCAGCCCTTCCCGCTTACCCGACGTCGCCCGCGACGGCCGCTCGTGACGACTCCGAGACGCTCGGTGCAAGACCGACGGGCTCCTTCGGCACCCGAGCGGTCCCACCCGTGGGAACTTTCCGCACGAGCCGGTATTTGGCGACCACCTCGGCGATGGTCGCGAGGAGGAGCAGCAGGCCGATCAAGATGAAGACGTCCTCGGACGAGACTCCGTAGATCTGGACCGCCTGACCGACGGACATGATGACGGCGAGAAGGCACGACATCACGATCACTCCGAGGACCGACCCTCCGGCCAAGACGGCGACGGCGATTCCGAGGTACCCGGTGTTGTCCGAGAGTCCGGGCGTGAGTTGGTGGGAGTTGCCGATGAGTTGCAATACGCCACCGGCGCCTGCGAGGGCTCCCCCGAGAAGGAGGCTCAGTGCGATCACCCATCGGACCCGCACGCCAGCGTACGAGGACACGGCCCGACCGGATCCAACGATGAGAGTCCGGTAACCGAAAATCGAATATCGCACTGCCAGGCCAACGGCGATCGTGAGCGCCACCGCGATTATCAGTCCCGAATCGAGCCCACCTGCGAGGTGAATCAGTGGGAGGTTGGACTGCGCAGGCATGAAACGGCTTTCGATCGTGCCACCTTGCGTGGAGGGGTAACGCCACGACCCCGTAATCCAATATGCGATCCAGTACGTTGCGGCAAAGTTCAGCATCAAGGTGGTGATGATCTCGTTGACGTTCAGGAGCGTCTTGACGAGGACGGGGATCGCGACCCAGATTGCCCCGCCCACGGCGCCCGCTAGCAGCATCCCGATGATCAGGACCCCACCTGGAGCGTGAGGTAGCGAGAAGGCAAATGCAGTCGCGAGCCATGCTCCGGCGAAGAACTGCCCTTCTCCACCGACATTCCACAGTCCGACCCGCAGCGGTATCTGTGCGGCCATGGCAGTGAGAAAGAAGGGCGTTGCGAGCACCACGAGCTCCTGCAAGCCGGGTGCGGTCGTGAACGTTGTGCGCAATACAAGGCCGAGGACATCGGGAACGTGGACGGTGATCACCAAGTAGGCGCCCGCTACCACGAGCGCGAGCACAACTGCGATGAGCCGGCAGATCCAACTCCGGGTTTCGGACGGCTCCTGTCGAATCCACGTCCAACGACTGCGCAGCGAGCGCACCCCGATGGATTGCCGTACATGGACGTCGGTGACCGTTGGGAGAGAGAGGCTCACGGTCCACAGCCCTTCAGCGCCGCAGCGGAGCCCACGAGAGCCTCTTGCTCGACGCCCCCCATCAGCATTCCGAGGTGCTCGCGCGAGGGAGGGGCTCCGGTGTTGTCCAGCTCCCCGGCAATCCGGCCAGCCGATAAGACCAGTACCCGATTCGACAGACTGAGCACCTCGTCGAGGTCCTCGGATATCAACAGGACAGCAATACCTTCGTCACGCGCCCTGAGCAGAATGCGCCAGACTCGGTCGGCAGCTCCTACGTCGAGACCACGCGTCGGGTGCACGGCCACGAGGAGACGACTCGCCGCACGGAGCTCGCGGGCAACGAGGAAGCGCTGGATGTTCCCGCCCGAGAGGTTGGCGACCTTGACCTTCGGATCGCTCGTCGAAACCTGCCCTTCGACGAGAAGTTGACGAGCGAAGCGATCGATCTCCCTTCGGCGTAGCCATGGTCCGCGGGTGAGGTTCGATCGATCCGTCTCGACATGGAGCATCTTCAAGATGGAATTGTTCGCGATCGACTCTCGGAGGATCATCCCCGCCGTGAGGCGGTCCTCGGGGATGTGTCCGACTCCAGCACGGACATATGAAGCGGCATCCTCCCCCGTCATCTCCTTCCCATCCACAAGGACGCGACCAGACGCGACTCGCCGCACTCCGGTCACCGCCTCGGACAACTCTCGCTGACCGTTCCCGGCAACGCCCGCGATGCCGACGATCTCGTGAGAATGCACTTCGAACGAGACGTCATCGACTGCGAGCGAGCCACGGTCGTCGCGCACCGTCACTCCGCTAGCCTGAAGGATCGGTTCGCTGACCGCGCGCGGTGGGGCGTCCCCCTTCGAGGGGGACTCAACGTCACGACCGAGCATCTCTCGGGCCAGCAGGCGTTCATCGCATTCGTGTGCCCCCAACTCTGCGACACGGACGCCCGCTCGGAGAACCGTGACCCGAGCCGAGATTGCGAGAACCTCGCATAACTTGTGCGTGATGAACAACACGGCGCATCCGTCGGTTGCGAGGTTGCGCATGACCCCGAAGAGGACCTCGACCTCTTGGGGCGTCAGCGTCGCCGTCGGCTCGTCGAGGATCAGTACTGATACTCCCCGTACGAGGGCACGAAGGATCGCGACTCGCTGCTGCTCGCCAACGGAGAGGTCGCGAACGGTGCTCGTCGGATCGAGCTCAAAGCCGTAGCGGTCGACGATCGCGGACGCCTGCTCTGCGAGCGACCTCGGGCCACCGACGCGGTCCGCTCCGTCCCACCCGAGGAAGAGATTCTCCGCAACGGTGAACCGCGACACGAGTTGATGATCCTGGTGGACGATGCCGATGCCGCGGCGCATCGCCTGCTTCGGCGACGCCGGCCGGTAGGTCTCTCCGTCGAGCCACATGTGGCCCGCGTCGGGCTGGAGATCCCCCGCGACAATCTTCATCAGGGTGGACTTGCCGGCACCGTTCTCCCCGAGAATCGCGTGCACCTCTCCCGCGTAGCAGTCGAGGTCGACACCCGCCACCGCAGCCAACAGTCCGAAGGACTTTTCGATTCCTTCCAGCTGAAGTTTGACGGCGCGCTCGCCAGCCCTCTCGCGGATGGACGAAGCTGACTCGGTGTCGATGGTTCTCATCTCCCCGTGATCACCAGCCGGCCGGCGCCGGCTACGTGGGGCTGCCCGTCTACTTGCTGATCTTCACGCCTTGGACGTACCAGTTCCACCCGTCGTAGATGTACATCGTTGTCAGACACTTGCCCTTCGGCACCCGAAGCTTTCCGGATGTGTCATAGATCGGACCGCAGAAGAAGTTCTTGCCCTTGAGCATCTGCGAGTACGCGGTGTTGACCTTCTCTTGCACCGATTTCGGCACCTTCGGTCCCCACGGGGCCAACTTGAGGCCCGGCCCGAACCCGAACACCTCGATCCGGCCACCGTGGAACGTGCCGTCGGCCACCTGCTCAGTGAGCGTCATCAGGGAAGGAGCCCAGTTGATGATCTGTGACGTGACGAAGGCTGTGGGTCCCGAGCTCACGCCGTTACCCCAGCTGCCGAGTCCCCATATGTGGCGCTTCTGGGCGACTTCGATCGCAATTGGGTCGTTCTCGGTCGAACCGAGAACGGTCGCACCCGCGTCGACAAGGGCATTTGCGTCCTCCGTCTCCTTGGGAGGTGTGTACCACGATGTCACCACGTCGACGAGAGCCTTGCAGCCAGGATGGGTGGCTTGGCAACCGAGCAGGAGAGCGTTGAGCGTCTCGTTCACGGGGGCCGGCGTGTTCGAAAATGCGGCAAGGAAGCCGATCACGCCCGTCTTCGACAGCAGTCCCGCCGCCATACCTTCGAGGTACGCAGGCAGCCAGTTCTCGTCGTAGAGGGATACGACGTTCTTCGGGAAGGGCAACACCCCGTTGCTCTCGATGCAGGCCACCTTTGGCTCCGCTTTACATGCCGCGAAGAACAGCGAGCCGCCGTCCCCGGGATCGTAGAGGATCTTCGCACCCGCATCCGCCATCCTCTCGCCGGTCGTGGTCCACTGGCTGGTATAGGGCGTGTTCTGGGTAAAGGTCGCCGTGATCCCCAGATGCTTCTCGAGATACAGCTGTGCGTCGTACCACTCCTCGTCGTAGCCTTTGTCCGCGACCGAGCCGTCATAGATCCACCCGGTCTTCAACCCCTTCGTGGATATGTCCTTGACCGTCGAATGCGACGTGGCTGCCGAAGTACTCGTCGCACCTGCCCCGACCGTGATCGAGAGCACGCCGACGAGCATCCCGACGCGCTTCACGGCAACTAAGTGCCTACGGCGCTTCGCCATCATCGGTCTGCGAACCATCTGACCCCCCTTTTGTCGTTGCCTCTCTTCTGGACCTCGTTGGAACCGCTGCACATTGTCCGGATCTAGACGGAGCTCCGGTCCCCGGCCATGTCGCTCGCACGCGCCTGGCCGGCAAGGCCGCGAACCGGCTCGACGTCGGTCGCGAGGACTCGCGCGAGCACATCGTCCACGGTGGCGACCTCGCAGAACCCCGAGGCCAGCGTCGAAAGTACGACACGTTGGACCTCGTCGTGCCCGATGGGCCCCCAACCGAGGTCTGGCAGGTCGAAGGTTGCGTTTCCGTCAGCGAGGAAGATCACCCGGTAGTCCCGGAACATCGCGTCACGCGCCGTCGATTCACAGCAGAAGTTGGTGGCAACGCCGCCGATGACGAGCGTTGTGATTCCCTTGGTGTGGAGCACCGTCTCGAGATCGGTGTTGTAGAAGGCGCTGTACCGGGACTTTCGGATCACAATCTCTCCGGGTGCAGGGGAAAGCTCGTTGACAACCTCGACACCGCGAGTTCCCTCGATCAGCGTGACCGGACGGCGGCGATCGTCGACGAGGTAGGTGAAGCGCTCAGCCATGCGTCCCATGTCGCTGCCATCTGCCCGGTGCATGTGGGACGTGTACAGCACGAGGATCCCAACCCGTCGACAAGCATCAATGAGCTCTGCGATCTTCGGAGCGATCTCCCTTCCGGCGGGACACTCCTGGGGTACGCCGGGTTGAAGGAAGTCGTTCGTCATGTCGACGACGAGAAGAGCGGTCGAACCCGGATCCACGCGATAGCGCACGCACCCCTCTCTTCGTCGCACCTCACGAGTCAGCGAGCGCTACACCCGAACATGAGTCCTGACTCATGATTCGCGATCGTAACCCCACCCGCCGACATCGTCAACACCCGAGAGTTGCTCCACACCGCTCCCCTGCCCTCCCCTCGGGCCCGTCCGGCCCGTGGGAAGACGACAGATCCGCACGGTTCCGCGACTACGTCGCACCGACCCACCGCGGTACCACCCCAGGATTCGCACGTAGATCGGTCCAGCGTCGTGGCTTGCCGTCGATGAGCGCAGCATCATCGACTTCCCGATTTTCAGGCGCTCGCCCCGTGAGTTCGAACCGCAGCCCCGTCTCCTCTCTCAGGCGCGCGGACAACCGGGCCAGTAGATCGCCGCTGTCTCTCGCGTCCATCGAAGGCTCCAGCGCGAGGTTCATCGACAATCGCACTTGTGCGATGTCGTCGATCCACACCGCCGCCGCGTAATCGAGCACCGACGCGGTGGAGAACACCACCCGGTCGACCTCATCCGGCCAGAGGTTCCGGTCCCGAACTCGCAACATGTCGTCGAACCGTCCCACTGATCCGGCCTCGATCCCGTCGAAGGCTCGTCCGCAGGGACACGACGTGCCGGGACGGAACACTGCCCGGTCTCCCGTACCGTACCGAACGAGAGGCATCGCACGGGGACCCAACAGCGTGAGCACGATCTCACCTTCGGAGCCCTCCTCGACAGGGTCGCCCGTCGTAGGGTCGATCACCTCGACGACGTACTGGTGGGGCAGCCCGTGGACCACACCTCGGTGGCCTCCGTCGACCATGCCACGCTCGCAACTCCAGGCGATACAGCGCTGGCTGCTTCCATACTGCTCATAGAGCGTCGCTCCCCAGGTCGCCGACCACTGTTCGGCGGTCTCGACGCTCCACCCCCCTCCGGTCACGAGGAGCGCGGCAAGGTGCGGAAAATCTCGGCGGGGCTCGAATCCGTGCTCTGCAGCCAGGAAGGTCAGTCGTTGGAGATAATGGCTCCCGACCATCATCTGCTCCACGCCGTATCGCCTCATGTATTCGAGTCGCTGGTGCGTCCGCTGTCCCCCGAGGCGCAGCGTGTTGCACTTCAACCCGTACAGCGCGAGCGTCCACCAATAACCCGCCGCGGTCATCGCCACGGGGAAGTGCAGCGCGACGACGGTACCTTCGGTTGCTCCGGCCCAGATGAACCCGACCCTCTCCGCATCCAGCAGCGAGTTGAGCTCGGACG
>JASHUY010000046.1 GCA_030039755.1 Acidimicrobiales bacterium | reverse complement strand
GTGCCACGGGGAGCTTCACCGTCACCAACCCGAAGACGAAGACGGCCACCACGGTGGACGTGACCGGGACAACCAAGTTCTACGAGCCCGGGACGAAGACAGCGGCGAGCTTCCTCGACGTGTGCGTCGGCAAGACGGCCAGCGCCACGGGCACCAAGGGCACGACAGGGGCCATCTCGGCGACGACCGTGGTCATCGGGCAACGGGGCGTGTTCTTCCCACAGCCCGGCGGCCAGGGTCATTCCCTGGAGTCGCACGGCCGTGGCGCTCACTCGTAAACTGCCTCGTTCGTCATCCAAAACGGCGGGCACAACGGCAAGGGGCCGCAGCGGGATCCCTTGAAGCTCTCGCAGAGTCAGCCCGGACGGTCACCGCCAGGCTCCCGATGACAACGGGATGCGCCGACCGCGCACCCTCGGTGTGAAGCCGGGAGTACGCGCTACGCGCAACCTTCTCCCGACGAGCCAGAACGCGGTGACGACATGACCATCGAGCCCACCGACCCCCATCCCCAAAGCGCGGAGATCGCCGGGCTGGACGCGGCGCAGCTCTCCCAGCGCTTCGAGAACGGCACACTCACCTCGGCCGACGTCGTCGCGCGGCTCGTGGCCCGCATCGAGGCGCTCGACGGAGGAGCGACCGGTCTGCACAGCGTGATCGAGCTGGCTCCCGACGCCGAGGACTTCGCCGCGGCCCTCGACGCCGAGCGGCGGGCCGGACGCGTTCGGGGCCCGCTCCACGGAGTGCCCGTTCTCGTGAAGGACAACATCGACACGGCCGCTCCCCTCCACACCAGTGCGGGCTCGCTCGTGTTCGGCGACTCCTTCCCCGCTCGTGACGCCACCGTCGTGCGCGTGCTGCGCGACGCGGGGGCCGTCGTCATCGGGAAGGCGAACCTGTCGGAGTGGGCGAACTTCCGCAGCAGGCCGTCGTCGAGCGGATGGAGCGCATCTGGTGGGCAGACGCGCAACCCGCACGCCCTTGACCGGAGCCCCGGCGGCTCCTCGTCGGGATCGGCCGCAGCGGCCGCTGCCCGGCTCGTCCCCCTCGCAGTGGGCACCGAGACGGACGGGTCGATCATCTGCCCGTCGGCGGCCTGCGGTCTCGCAGGGCTGAAGCCCACGCTCGGGCTGGTGAGCAGGACCGGGATCGTCCCGATCGCGGCGTCCCAGGACACCGCCGGGCCCATGGCGCGCACTGCACGAGATCTCGGGCTCCTTCTCGGCACGCTCGCCCGCGCCGTCGACGACGGCGAGGACGGCGCGGCGACGCGTGCGCGGCGCCCGGCCGGCTACGACCCGCGACTCTTCGGACAGCCGGTCGAGGGAAACCTCGTGGGGCTGCGGATCGGCGTCGTGCGGTCAGGCGCGTACGCCGGCTACCACCCGCCCACCGACACCGTCGTCGAGCGCGCGCTCGAAGCGCTCACCGTCGCGGGCGCGCAGCTCGTCGACCCGCTGGACGCCCTCCCGGACCCGTCGGCCTGGGAGGAGGACGAGCAGACGGTGCTGGTCCACGAATTCCGCGTGGGAATGGAGGCGTACCTCAGTCGGAGGTCCGCAGCGGGTCCTGCGCACCGACACCTCCCGCGCACCCTCGACGATCTTCTCACCCACGCAGAACGCGAGCCTCGCGAGCGGGCGGACCTCTTCGGCACCGACGTCATCAGCCGCGCAGCGGCCACCGGCGGGCTCGGGTCCGCGGCGTACCGAGCAGCGTTCGACCGTGTCAAGGACGCGGCGCGCAACCGCGGGCTCGACGCCCTCTTCGCCCAGGGAGTCGACGTCGTCGCGCTCCCGGCGATGGCTCCCGCCTGGCCGATCGACCACGTCCTCGGCGACCACATCGCCGGCTACGCGTGGTCTGCGTCTGCGGTGGCGGGCTACCCGTCCGCCACGATGCCGGTTGGGACGGTGGAAGGGCTGCCGGTCGCGGTCGCGCTGCTCGGACCGGCATGGTCTGAGTTGGTGCTCCTGCGGGTGCTGGCTGCGCTGGAGCGTGAGCTCGGCTCGGGCGTCACGGCACCCTTCCCCCGCTTCGCGGAGCACACGATGCTCGCAGGTTGAGCACCCGCGGTCCCCATCCTTCGCGTGGGCCTGCCGTGCGGGGGTGCGGGGGCACCGTCCCGGTGGGCAGAGCGACGGCACCGGCTCGAGCTACCTCCGGCGTCGTCCTGAGAACAGCCAGACGAGCCCGCCGATCACCGCGGCGATGATGACCACCTTCACGACGATCCCGATGATGCTGGCGATGGAACTGAGCACCCAGAAGGCGATCAGGACCCCGATCACGCCCACCGCGACCACGGCGAGCGTGTGCAGCGGCCGCATCCCGCCGGACCTGCGCTCTGGCGCACCCCCCCGGGTCTGCGATTCCACCTCGTGTCTCATGCACGCCTCCTCGACGGCCGACCCCGGTGCTCCTCGCACCGCGGCTCCACCACGATGCTACGTTCCGCCGCGGCGGAAGGGGCGTCGGTCGGCCGTCGGAGCAGCTCCCCCTCATGGAGCCCCTCGATCGGCGTCTTCTGCGAGATCCCGGTGCACGACGCCACGGCCTCGCCGCGCGCCGCCCGGCGGACACGCTCCCCCACGGGCGGTGGATGCGTCGGTACACCAGACGCGATCGGTACGGCATGGCGCGATCGGTACGCCGGACGCGATCGGTGCGGCACGCGCCGGAGCCTGGGCGAACCCGGTGCGCCGGTCCTCACCGTGCGTGGTCCGCGCCCCCGTCCCCGTCGTCACTCGGGCCCCATGGGGACTGGCGGCGGGCGGGGACGACGATCCCGTCGCGTCCGACCATCGACACGCTCCCCACCGCAGCCGTGCCGAAACGGCGCCGAATGGCGTCGACCGCGGCCATCACCTCGCGCCAGTGCTCCTGACGGCGCGCCGCGTCCGCCGTGCCTGCCTCGGGAGTGACCGGCGCACGCTCGCCGAGGTTGAAACGGAGCTGGCGATCGACGGACGCCGGCTGGAGCCCCGAAGCGCTCACCCCGAGCAGCCTGGCCCCCATCGGCAGGTCCACCGCGTCGATGAGCGCCACGGCGATCGCGGCGATCGCCGAGCCGGTGTCGAGCCCGATGGCCATCGTGTGGGCGCGCGTCACGAGGGAGAAGTCGGCGAGCTTCACCTTCACCGTGATCGTCCGCGCCACCTGCCCGCTCGCTCGCAGGTGCCCTGCCACCGACTCGGCCATCCGCAGCGCGTGGCGCTGGAGCACGTGGCGGTCCACGATGTCGTCGCGGAAGGTCTCCTCGTGGCCCACGGACTTCGTGGGCCGGTCGGGCACGACCGGTTCGGGGTCGTGACCGCGCGCGAGGGCAGCGAGGTGCTGCCCGTGCGCCTTGCCGAGGGTGCGCACGAGTACGGCATCGGGAAGCGCCGCCAGGTCGCCAACGGTGCGCACCCCGATGTCGGCGAGCCGCTTCGCAGTGGCAGGGCCGACACCCCAGAGCTGCTCGACCGCCTTCGGATGGAGGAACGCGAGCTCGTCCTGCGGCTCGACGACGACCACACCCTTCCCGGGGAGCTTCCCCTCCGGCCCCGCACGGGGCTTGGCGGCACGCGAGGCGAGCTTGGCGATCATCTTGGAGCGTCCGGCGCCGACCGAGCAGTCGAGTGTCAGCTCCTCGCGCACACGCCGCCTGATCGCGACGCCGATCTCTCGGGGCTCGCCGAGCAGGCGCGACGCGCCTCGGACGTCGAGGAACGCCTCGTCGAGCCCGATGGGTTCCACGAGCGGCGTGAACGAGAACAGCACCTCTCGCAGTTGCGTGCTCACCTCCGAGTACCGGCCGTAGTGACCGTCGACGAACACCGCGTGCGGGCAGAGCTGGCGCGCCCTGAGCGAGGGCATCGCCGAGTGCACGCCGTAGACGCGCGCTTCGTAGGTGCACGATGCGACGACACCGCGCGCGCCGCTTCCCCCGACGATCACCGGCTTGCCTGCGAGCGTCGGGTCGTCGAGCACCTCGACCGACGCGAAGAACGAGTCCATGTCCACGTGGAGGATGCTCGACGCGAGCCGCGGCGCAACCGGTCCCGCGCCGCCCGACCGCGAGCTGCCGTGCTCAGCCACCGAGGCGAAGCCGCCGGAAACCCTCGGCGTGGACCACACCCGCCCGGTGACCCTCCTCCTCGGCGCGGCGACGGACCACGTCCGCCGCCCACCCCGACTCCGGCCCGGCGAACTGGCTCCGGTGGCACTCGACGGCGGCAGCCTTGATCTCGACCGTCTCAGAGATGTCCACCCAGACGTCCGGCTCGAGGGTCCCCGAGAGGTACGCCGCGGACACCTGGTGCGGCGGGCCCGCCTCGGGGAAGTAGTGCGGGAGCGCGACGGAGGGCGACAGCGCGTCGAGCAGCGCCCATCCGGCGACCCGGTGGTCACGGTGGTTGAAGTACTCCTGTCCGAAGAACACCGCCGTCGGGTCGTGCCCCAGCACGACCTCAGGTCGGAACGACCGCACCAACGCGACAAGCTCGCCCACGAATGTCGGCCGCCTGTCGAGCTCGCCGTCAGGCGCGCCCAGCACGCGGTGCGACGCAAGCCCGATCTTCCCGGCCGAGGCGGCGAGCTCCCCCGCGCGGCGCCGGACCAGCTCCGCAGGCGACACGGAAGGATCGGGCGTGCCGCGGCCGCCGTCGGTGCAGACCACGAGATGGACCGCCGAACCGAGCCTCGCCCACCTCGCGAGGGTGCCGCCGCAGGCCACGTCGGCATCGTCGGGATGGGCGTAGACCGCGAGCGCCACGTCGGGCACCCGGGTCACGAGCTCGGCCACGGCGATCAGGCCGCCAGCGGTCAGGCCCGCCGCTTGGGCTCGGTGGTCTTGATCAGCAGCCCGACTTCACGCTGGAAGTCCCCCGCATCCTCGAACCCCTTATAGACGCTCGCGAACCGCAGGTACGCGACGTCGTCGAGATCCTTCAGCTGCTCGAGGACCGCCATCCCCACCTGCTGGGTGGTCGGTTCGGAAGACGCGGCCCGGAGCACCTCTTCGACGCGGCTGGCGAGCTCCTGGAGCATGTCGTCGGTCACCGGGCGGTTCTTACAGGCAGCCTGCACCCCAGCGATCAGCTTCCCGCGGTCGAACGGCTCACGCTGTCCGGACCTCTTGACCACCCACAGCGGCTGTTCCTCCACGCGCTCGAACGTGGTGAACCGGCGGCCGCAGCCGAGGCACTCGCGTCGGCGACGGATCGCCGCACCCTCGTCGGACATGCGCGAGTCGACGACCTTGTCGTCGTCTGCACCGCACCACGGACACCGCACCGGTGCGACGATACTGCTGCGCCACCGCCGGACCGGGTCGACGGCGTCATGCGACGCTCAGGGGATGGCGATGCGTTCACCGGGAACGACGACCGCAGAGCCGGTCTCCCTGGCGAGCGCTTCAGCCATCGGCCGGGGGTTCCCGCCGCGGTCGAACCGTGCCGCGATCGACCACAACGTGTCGCCGGGCCGGACCACGTAGACCGACTCGTCCGCGATGGCGCCCCGCGCCCGGGGGTTCGCCACAGTCGGCGATCCTCCGAGCGACGCGAGCGGCAAGGCGAGGAGGCAGAGCAGGACTGCGACCACGATGCCGAGGACCACGGCGCGACGACGACGCATCGCCGCGCGCCGGGCCCGGCCCCCGGCGACATGCCGCCCGGTGCGCACCAACGGGGATACGGCGGCGCAGGCGAAGGCCAGGCTCGACGAGGCGGAGCAGAAGCCGTCTCCCCCGGCGAACTCCGGGGAGTCCCAGGGCTCGTCCCCGGGGACGAGCTGCAGCGCCGGGCGTGGCCAGGGGACGTCGGACAGGTCCGCCGGCCAGTCGCCTCCCCCGGTGTCCAACAGCGGAGCGATCGCCATCTCACACTCCTCGTCCCGGCCGTTCCCGGTCGGCCGCGCCGCACGCCACTCGGTCTCCCGGGAGGCGAACGTCAGTTCGCCCACGCCGATTCCAGCACGAACATCCGTTCGTGTCAAGGACTCCGGCGAACAGATGTTTGCCGTCACGGTGCTTCCTTCGCTATTCTCTCGGGCAAACGTGCGTTCGCCGTCGTCGGCGAGGCTATGAGGGGGTTGTGACATGGCGCAGGCGCTCAGTGGCAAGCGGCGGCAGATCCTGGAGTTCATCGGCGACTGCCTGAGGGAACGGGGCTACCCACCCTCGGTGCGCGAGATCGGCGAGGCGGTGGGGCTCGCCTCGTCGGCCACCGTGCACAGCCACCTCGCCGTGCTCCAGCGCGAGGGCTACTTGCAGCGGGACCCGACGAAGCCGCGGGCGATCCAGGTCCGCTACGAGCCGACTTCCCAGGTGGCGATGGCCGCAGGCCCCGTCCGCCACGTCCCGCTCGTCGGCGACGTCGCAGCCGGAACGGGGGTGCTCGCCCAGGAGAACGTTGAAGAGATCGTCGCCCTCCCGGAGGACTTCACGGGGACGGGTTCTCTCTTCATGCTGCGCGTACGGGGTGACTCCATGGTCGAGGCGGGCATCTTCGACGGCGACTACGTGGTCGTGAGACAGCAGCCCGAAGCCGAGCACGGCGACACCGTCGTTGCGGGGATCCCGGGCGACGAGGCGACGGTGAAGGTGTTCTCCCGGCGTGGGGGCAAGGTCGTGCTGACCCCGAGGAATGCGGCCCTCGCCGCGATGGAGCTCGCACCGGCTGACGTCACCGTCTACGGCAAGGTCGTGACCGTCCTGCGAAGACTCTGACCGCGCGCTCCGACGAGCCACACCACGTCGGTTCCACGGGGCCCGGCGGCGTCGAGCAGCCGATGCGGACCGTCACATCAGCCCACTTCGTGCGGGGCGCCGGTCAAACCGTGGCGTCGGACAGGACGCCTCTGAGCACCTCGCGCGCCCGCTCCAGCGACTCGAGCGTCACGTGCTCGTCGGGGTGGTGCGCGAGCAGTGGGTCTCCCGGTCCGAAATTGGTCGCCGGTATCCCGCTGGCCCACATCGTCGCGACGTCGGTCCACCCGAGCTTCGCCCTCGGAGGGTGGCCGCTCCGCTGGACCAGCGCGGCGAGAAGCGGGTGGCCCAGCACGGGCGGGGCGCCGTCGGCCTCGTCGACGAACACCACTCGATCCCCGAGGCCCTCGTCGAGCAACCCGTCGACGAGATCGAGGATGACCCCGCGCGCGATGCTTGCGTCGCGGTCGGGGGCGAACCGGTGGTTGAGCGTGAGGACCGCGTGGTCGGGCACGACGTTCCCCGCCACGCCTCCCGACACGAACACCGCTTGCAGCTGTTCGGCGAAATCGCAGCCGTCGAGCTCGACGGACCGCCCCTTCCACTGCGCGACACGTGCGAGCAGCGGCGCGAGCCGGTGAACCGCGTTGCGTCCGGCGAACGGACGGGCCGCATGTGCGCGCACGCCGCCGAGATGGATCTCCGCGCGCAACGTCCCCTGGCACCCTGCCTCGACGCGCGCGTCGGTCGGCTCGCAGAGGACGGCCGCGTCCGCGTCGAGCAGACCCGGTCGCTGACGCGACACCTCCAAGATCCCGTTCTCTGCGTGCGACACTTCCTCCCGGGCGTAGAGGCACCAGGTGACGTCGACCGCGGGCTCGGGGCACGTCGCCGCGAGGTCGAGGATCACCGCGACGCCACCCTTCATGTCGCACGCGCCGACGCCCCACACTTCGGCACCCTCTACACGCGCCGACTCGTTACCTGAGGGCGGCACCGTGTCGAGATGCCCGGCGACGAGCAGACGCTGCCCGCGGCCCAGGGCGGTCCTCGCGACCACGTTGTCCCCCACGCGCGTTACCTCCAGCCACGCATGCCGCGCGAGCTCCCCTGCGACGCGTTCCGCGATCGCCGACTCGTGGCGGCTCACCGACGGGATGCCGACGAGCTCGGCAGTGGATGCAAGAAGGCCCGCGCGGGCAGGCGTTGGAGTTGCCGTCACGCGGAGACCCCGTGCGCGCGGAGCAGCGCGTTCAACTGTGCCTTGTCGTGCCGCTCCCCTTCGTCGAGACGCTTGATCACGAGTACGCATGGAAGGAAGAACTCCCCACCCGGGTACACACGACGGCGCGCCGCGGACACCGCCACCGACCACGGCGGCACGGCGCCGCGGCCGAGCTCCTCGCCGGTCTCCGCGTCGATGACCGGGATCGTCGGGTTCAAGATGGTGCCCTCGCCGAGTACCGCGCCGCGTCCCACACGCGCCCCCTGGGTCACCATGCACCGGCTGCCGACGAGCGCTGTGTCCTCCACAACCACGGGAACCGCGTTGGGTGGCTCGAGCACGCCGCCGATCCCCACGCCACCGGAGAGGTGGACGCGCGCGCCGATCTGCGCGCAAGACCCGACGGTCGCCCAGGTGTCCACCATCGTCTGCTCCCCGACGCGCGCACCGACGTTCACGTAGGAGGGCATGAGGACGACCCCCGGCGCGAGGTAGGAGCCCCACCGCGCGGACGCGCCCGGGACGACGCGCACCTGCGCGCGGGCGAACTCCCGTTTGAGCGGGAGCTTGTCGACGAACTCAAAGGGACCGACCTCGGTGGTCTCGACCTCCCGCAGCCGGAAGAGGAGCAGGATCGCCTTCTTCAGCCATTCGTTGACAACCGTGGTCCCGTCGGGCCCCGTCTCGGCGACCCGGGCAACGCCCCGGTCGAGAAGGTCCACGGCCTCCGTCACGGTCTTTTCCGCCTCCGTGTCCGCCGGAGAGAGCTCGCCGACGCGGCTCCAGAGCTCCTCGATCCGCTGTCGCAGCCCGTCCACGCAGCCAGACTGTACCGATGACCCACGAGAGCCGGTGGACAAGGTCGGACGCGCCGCGCGGAGACGCCTACGACCGGCGTTTCGCGCAGCTCAGGGCTTCGGGTGTCGACGTGCACGGCGAGGCGGCCTTCGTCTCGTCCTACGCACCTGCCTCCGTCCTCGACGCGGGCTGCGGCACCGGCCGTGTCGCGATCGAGCTCGCGCGCCGCGGCACCGACGTCGTCGGCGTGGACCTCGACGCGGCGATGCTCGACGTGGCGCGTCGCAAGGCGCCTGCGCTGACGTGGGTGCGCGCGGACCTCTCGACGCTCGACCTCGCCCGCCGATTCGAACTGGTCGTGATGGCCGGCAACGTGCTGCTCTTCGTGGCGCCCGGGACCGAGGCCGCCGTCCTCGAGCGGCTCGCCTCGCACCTCGTGCCGGGCGGCCACCTGGTCGCGGGCTTCTCCCTCGGGAGCGGGCTCACGCTCGCCAGCTACGACGCGATGGCGGGCGCGGCGGGCCTCACCCTCGGGGCGCGCTTTGCCACCTGGGAGCGTGCGCCGTTCGTGGAAGGCGGCGACTACGCCGTCAGCGTGCACCGTGCCGCGCCGGCGTCCGACCCCCTCCCCTGACCAGCCACCGTCCGGTCACCTCGCGGGTCGCCGCAGTCCGACCCGTCCCGCCGTCGCCGCCACCCGTCCGGTCACCCCCTCCGGCCGTCGCCTGCCATCGGGAGGGTTGCGAACACCCCCATGGCATCGTGTGACCGATGGTCGTCACCACCGAAGCGGCAAGGGTCATCGAGGCGGCGGGGGCGTTCTTGTCGGCCGTCTCGGACTACGACCCTGAGGGTGCGACCCCGGGGGACTGCGTCGCGATCGCCGAGGTGGCCGCCCGCGTGGAGAAGGGGGCGTCGGGGCTCCGGATGCTCGCCGCGGTCAGGGCGGTCGACGCCGGTGCCCACAAGGAGGCGGGCGTCGTGGACCCGGCCGCCTGGGTCGCCCGCCAGGGCGGGACGACCGGGGCGAAGGCCCGTGAGGCCTTGGAGCTCGCCCGGTCCTTGGACGCCCACCCAGAGACGAAGGCCGCCCTGCTCGAAGGGGCGGTCTCTTTTGCCCAGGCGACCGAGATCACCCGGGCAGAGAAAGAGTCCCCCGGCCAAGAGCACGAGCTGTTGGAGATCGCACGGGCCGGGGACCTGACGAGGCTTCGGGAAACGACGAGGGAGCGCAGGCTCTCTCAGACCCGACCTGAAGAGCTCCACCGCCGCCAGCTGGCCGCCCGGCGGTTCCGCCACTGGCGCGACGGCCTCGGGATGGTCTGCTTCGACGGGGCGCTCCCCCCCGAGACCGGCCTCCCCTTCCTCGCCCGCATCGAGCGGGAGGCCGTGCGCCTGAGGGGAGAGGCGAAGCGCACGGGCACCGCGGCGCGCTTTGAGGCCCACGCCACAGACGCCCTCGTCGCCCTGTCGGCCGGGGGGGCCGGGGCAAAGGGGAGGACCGACCTCGTCGTCGTGTGCGACCTGTCCGCCTGGAGGCGGGGCCACGCCCATGAAGGCGAGCCCTGCCAGCTCGTCGGGGGCGGCCCGATCCCCGTCGCGCTTGCAAAGGAGCTCTCCACCGACGCGTTCTTGAA
>JASHUY010000045.1 GCA_030039755.1 Acidimicrobiales bacterium | reverse complement strand
AGCGACTCGACGCCCATGGCGTCCGCGAGGCGGCGCGCCGGATCCACGGTGACCACGCACGCACGACGCCCGCGCCGGGCTGCCTCGACGGCGAAGCTCGCGGCGACGGTCGTCTTTCCGACGCCACCCGGGCCGCAGCACACCACGACCGCGCGGCGGCCGACGATGTCGGCGAGCGACTCCGGGACGGGTGCGGGGGCGTCGCTCACGTGGGCCCTCCCGCTTCGTCGAGGCCCTCGATGGCGCGCGCCATGGCGGCCGAGAGGTGGTCGAGCTCGGCCGGCCCGATCGACGGCCCCGGGATGTTCGGGATGCGGAGCTGGGGGAGCGGCAGCTCGTGGGCGAGCCGCGCCACCTGCTCCTCGACGAGGCGCAGGCGGCGGAGGCGGAACTCGCGAGCGGCGTCGAGCTTCGCGCGCGCCGCCTCGGCGAGCGTGACACCGGCCGCACGCGCGGCGTCGGCGGCGGGAGTCTCGAGCTCGGGCTTCGGCTCCTCGTAGCAGTTGACCACCACCGGTCCGAGGTGGATCCCCACGCGCTCGTCGATGAGCGCGGCCGCTTCTACGGTCTCGCTCACGGGCATCTCCTCGGGGAGCGTGACCGGAAGGACCCGGCAGCGCGCCGGATCCCTGAGGAGCTCGACGACGTCGGAGGCCTGCTGGCGCAGCGGGCCGCCCCGGGCGGCGTCGAGGAGCCCGCTCGCGGAGGTGAGGAACGTCATCGCGTGGCCGGTCGCGGGGGCGTCGAGGATCACCATGTCGGCGATCCCGGCCCGCTCGAGCTGCTTCACCTTCCCGAGCACGAGCACGTCCCGGATTCCCGGGACCGCCGTCGCGACGACGTCGAGCACGCCGGAAGAGACGAGGCGCTTCGACACGCGCTGCAGGCCGTGGTCGGCGAGGTACTCGAGCAGGGCGTCGTCGGGGGTGAGCCGGCGCGCCCAGATCGCGCCCGCGGGGGGACCGCCGGTGCCGGCTGCGTCCTCCGGGCCCGCCCCGCGGAGCCCGACGGGGTCGTAGCCGACGGTGCCCCCCCGCCCGAACATCGCTCCGAGCCCGTGCTTGCCTTCGAGCTCGACCACGAGCACCGAAAGGCCGGCCGCCGCCGCGGTCGCCGCGAGCGTCGCGCTGACGGTCGTCTTGCCGACGCCCCCCTTGCCGGACACCACCCACACCCGGCTCCGGGTGCACCACGCGGCGACGTCCATCCCGGGCGAGCGTAGTTCCGCGAGGTGCCCAGTCGGGCGATCCGGGCGGAAACCTCCTGCTCAGTGGCCTTGTTTCACGTTGCAGTGCAACAGTACTCTTGGCAACGCACGTGAAGGGGGGCAGTGCGGTGGCGATGCGGAGCGCAGGAGAGCTGTGGCAGGCGAAGGCTGCCTGCCGTGGGCCCCATTCGACGGCGTTCTTCCCGCCCGCCCACGCCGAGCGCAAGGAGGAGCGGCTCGAGCGCGAGAGCAAGGCGAAGAGCATCTGTGCCGGCTGCATCGTGCGGGAAGACTGCCTCGACTACGCCATGAGGATCCGTGAGCCCCACGGGATCTGGGGCGGGCTGAACGAGGTGGAGCGCAAGCAGCTGATGGACCGCCGCGCGGGCTGAGCGCGCGCCGTCGCGGCCCCCCGGCAGCCGGAGCCTGGCTACGGGGCGAGGCCGAGCGCGTCCGCAGCCGCGCTCACACCGGAGCTCGCGCAGACCTGGACCGGGAGCTGGCCGTCGGCCTGGCAGATGACCGCCGAGAGGTAGTTGGCCGACGCCACGATCGCCTGGGTGGCCGGGTCCTTCGGGTCGGTCAGACCGGTCGCGATCTGGCTCGCGCTCAGCTGCTGGAGGACCGAGGGCGAGAACTGGCCGCCCGAGACGACCGCCTCGTTCGCCACGTCGACGAACGGGACGACGCCGCCCGGGGAGCCCGCTGTCCTCCGGCCGTACTTGTCGAGGAGCGCCCGCACGCCCGGCGTCAGCCGCTCGAGCACGGCGTACGCCGTTCCCGCCCCGTTCCTCTGGTCCCCGTAGTGCTCGACGAGCGTCGCGGCGACGTACTGCGACCGGTAGCGGGTGCCGTCGAAGGTGAACGTCGGCGTCCCCGGGAACGCCTCGTCGGACCCCGACTGCATGGCGTAGAGCGTGTCGCCGAACGAGCCGAAGCGGGAGAGCGCGGCGACGAGCGCCCATCGTTCGGCTGCGCAGTACGGGCAGAACTCGTCGCCGACGAACACGACCTCCGGCTTCCCCCCCGACGTGAGAGCCGGTTGTCCGTGGAGGAGCTCGGGCGGTGTGAGCGCCGCGTCGGTGGACGTCACCCCCACTGTGTCGTAGACGGCCGCGGGGATCGTGGTGGCCGCCTTCACGACCGCGGGTGACGCGGGCGTGGGCGTCACGACCGCCGCCGATGTGTTGACGGTGGCGGAGCCGGTCACCTTTATGACCACGAGCGCGACGACGATGCCGAGCACGAGCGCGACGGTCGCCCACGTGAGGAGCGACGTCGCGGGCCTGCGCGTCGCTGCACCCGGGTCCGGTGGCGGCGCGGCGCCGCTCAACGTGTCCAGTCGCGCGCCGAGCGGGACCCGCCCCAGCCGAGCATCTGCGGCACGGTGGTGACCATCAGCACGAAGAGGAGGAACGTGACGACGTGAACCGACGTGCACCACAGGCAGATGTTCTTGATGATCAACAGCTCGGCCGAGACGAGGTACAGGACGAAACACATGCCCACGACGGTCATGGCGAGCCGCAACGCGTGGATGCGCCTATCGGTGGACCGCCATGCGACGGGCAGGTTCACTGCGATCATCGCCACGTAGAAGAGGAGGCCCCACAGGGCGACAGGCACGCCGAGGAACACGGACTCCGCGCTCGACGTCACCTTCGCGCAGTTCACGATCCCCGTGCTCGAGCACACGAGCGGCGTGTGCGAGTAGTGCGCGACGGTGAGGTACGTCGAGACGCCGAACCCGAAGATCGAGAGCACGAGCCCGCTGATCGCCCGCCAGCGCGCAGGCTCGAACACCACCGGCGCGTCGGGAGGCGGCTTGCGCAGGTACGCGAGCACCCGCGAAGTGGCGCCGGGCGGCAGCTCCTGACGCGCCCGGGCGGCCTGTGACTGCATCTCCGCGCGTTCGCGCCGCGTGATGCGTTCCGGTGGTCTCTGTCTCGTGCGCGTGGAGCTCATGAAGGTTCCTCAGACTTTGATCTTGAGTGCCTTCGCGGCGGCTTGGACACCGGAGCTGCCGCAGACGGAGCCGGGCTTCCCGCCGTCGATGTAGCAGACCGCGGCCGACATGTAGTTGGCGGCGCCGAGGATGAGCTTGGTGATCGGGTTGCTCGGGTCCTTGAGCGATGCGGCGATTGTCGTGCGCGAGAGCCCCTGCAGCGGGTCCGGGTTGTAGCTCGCCCCGGAGAAGATCACCTTGTCCCCCCAGTCCGAGAAGGGGATTGTGCCCGATCGTGTTGTCCCGGAGGTGGTGTCGTACTTCTTGATGAGCGACAGCTCCTGATTCGTCGGCGTGTTGATCACCGGGTGCGAGCCTGTCGACTTGTCCTGGCCGTAGAGCTCGAGGAGCTCGACGGTGATGTACGGGCTTGTGAACTTCGCTGTGTTGAACTCGAACGTCTGGGTCTTCGGGTAGACGTCCGTCGGGGAGGATTGCATCGTTCTCAGGCCGGAGAAGGTGCCGAACCGTGACAGCGAGGTGATGATCGCCCACCGTTCTGCCGCGCAGTACGGGCAGAACTCGCCGAACAGCCCGAAGATCTCCGGCTTGCCGTCCTTCGTGAGCACCTTCTGGGAGCTCTCGACGGTGGGTGCGTCGATCGTCCCTGTGATCCCGGTCCCGACCGCGTTGTAGGACGCCAGAGGCACGTTCGTGATCTCGTGCAGCACCGTCGCGGAGACGGGTCGCGGCGTGTAGTGGATGTTCTTCGTTGTGGGCGACGACGTCTGGCTCACCCCCACGATCACCCCCACGATCACGATCACGAGCCCTATGGCACCCCAGATGTAGATGCTCGCCCGGGATCTCTGCGGGCGCGCCGGACGGCGAGCCGGTGGGCGTCGTCCGCCCGGTCGTTGGGACCCCGGTCGGGGGGCCTGTCTCGGCGCGGGTCCCCGGCCGGAAGCCGGCCTCTGCCCCTGGCGCTGTTGGCTCCGACCCCCGGGTCCCTGGTCCTGTCCCTGCCCTCTTTGGCCTTGGCCGGGCCGGCGCTGGCTCTGCTGGCGGCCCCCCCGGCCGACGTTCTTCGCCGCCTCCTTGCCGCTCACCTGCCTGCTCAGCTGCCGGCTGCGCTCCTTGTCGGCGGCGCTGCGCGGCCTGTCGGAGCTGCCGCTCTCGTTGTCGGCCGTGCTGCTCTCGGGGTTGTCACCGGCACTGTCCGCCATTGCGTTGAGGTTCCTTGGTCGACGTGCTGTGGGGGGTCGCGCACGGTTCACCGGACGATCGGGGTCGCTGCCACCGGGCGCCGAAAACGGGATACCGCGCTCGCAAAAGCGTAGACCAGCCCTCGAGCCCGGCGGGTTCGGGTGGCTCCGAGGTGACGCCGGTATCCTCGGCCGGCATGGCCCAGAAGGGTGGAATGGCCGAGCACGGTGGCATGGCCGAGCAGGCCGGCATGGCCGAGCAGGGTGGCATGGCCCAGCAGGGTGGCATGGCCGAGCAGGGTGGCATGGCCGACGCGGGAGGTCCGGACGCCGTGGTGCCGAGACCCGCGGCGACCGTGATGGTCGTCCGGGACGGGACGCACCCGAGCGCGCCGCTCGAGGTCCTGCTCCTCCGACGGAACCTCCGCGCCGACTTCGTGGCCGGCGCGCACGTCTTTCCTGGAGGTGCGCTCGACCCGGGCGACGGCGGCCCTCGGGTCGAGCGCCTCTGTCGTGGGCTCGCCGACGGCGCGGCCAGCTCGGTGCTCGGCGTCGGCTCGGGAGGGCTCGCCTATTGGGTCGCAGCCGTGCGGGAGTGCTTCGAGGAGGCTGGGCTCCTCTTCGCGTGCGGCGCGGACGGCGGGACGGTGTCCTTCTCGGATCCCCGCGTCGCTGAACGGTTCGCCCTACATCGCGCCGCCCTCAACGCGCGGGAGCGTTCCTTCGCTGACGTGTGCGAGTCGGAGGGACTGTGGCTGTGCGTCGACGCCCTGCACTACTTCGCGCACTGGATCACGCCCGTGGGCTCTCCCCGCCGTTACGACACGCGCTTCTTCGTGACGGCCGCACCCGAGGGCCAGACTCCTGCGCACGATGCCGGCGAGACGATCTCGGACGCGTGGGTGCGCCCAAAGGACGCGCTCGATCGCCACCGCGCGGGGGAGATGGAGCTCCTCCTGCCGACCATCAGGAACCTGCAGGCGATCGGGCGGTTCGAGACGGCCGCAGGGCTGCTCGACGCGGCGTCGGCTCCCGGCGAGATCCCGACGGTGGTCCCGAAGGTGGTCACCGTGGATGGCGGGTTGCGGGTGCTCCTCCCGGGAGACCCCGGCTACGACGATCCCCGGGTCGGCGCGGAGGACCCGGCCAGAGCCTGGGAGCGCCGCCGCAGTGGCTGAGCCCGCAGTCCCACCGCCCGTGCCCGACACCGGCCGGGACCCCGTGCCCGCCGCAGGCCGCGTCGACACGCTCTTCCCCGGGCTCCGCAGGGTCACGGCCCCGAACCCCGGCGTCATGACCGGTCCGGGAACGAACACCTACCTCGTGGGCGAAGGAGAGGTCGCGGTCGTCGACCCCGGTCCCGACGACCCGCGCCACCTGCAGGCGGTGATCGACGCGGCGAGCGCGGCAGGCGACCGTGTCCGCTGGGTCCTCGTGACCCACACCCACGAAGACCACGCGCCGGGCGCGGCCCGCCTGGCGGCGACGGCGGGTGCCGAGGTGGTCGGGTTCGGGGCTCGTGAGGGCTTCTCGCCCGACGTCGAGGCGCGGGAGGGTTTCGTGCTCGACGCCCCGTCGTTCCGGCTGCGCGCGCTCCATACGCCGGGCCACGCGAGCGACCACCTGTGCTGGCTGCTCGAGGAGGCCCGGACCCTCCTCTCCGGCGATCACGTCATGGACAGGGTGACGGTCGTGATCGCACCGCCCGACGGGGACATGCAGGAGTACCTCGAGAACCTGCACCGGGTGGCCGAGCTGGACCCGCCGCTCGAGGCGATCGCTCCCGGCCACGGACGTCTGCTCGGGCAACCACGACGGGTGGTCGAGGCCGTGATCGCACACCGCCTCGCGCGTGAGTGGCTCGTCGCGTCGGCACTGGACGAGGCGGGGACCGCCACCGTCGACGACCTCGTGGCCACCGTCTACCGGGACGTCGACGTCGCCCTGTACCCGATCGCGCGGCTCTCCCTCTGGGCGCACCTGCGAAAGCTCGCCGCCGACGGCCGGGCCGAGGAGCTACCCGCGGCGCCCGTGCCGACCTACCGCTCGGCGCCGGCCCCCGCGGGAGCCGCAGGCTCCTGAGCGCCGGCGGCTCGTCCTAGGGCGTCGACGACCGCGTCGAGGAGGCGGGCCGTGCAGCCAGACGTCTCGACGAGCGGTGCGATGTCCTCGGCGACGGCGCGGGCCAGCCCGGTGAAGACGACCGCGAGCTCGCCCTCCCCGAGCGCCACCGGCTCGCCGGCGTCTCCGGCCGCAGCCATGTCGGGATGGAGCGGGATCGTCCCGATGAGGGGGACGCCGAGCTCGGCGGCGAGACGCTCGCCGCCGCCCGTGCCGAAGAGCGCGTAGGTCGTCCCGTGCTCGCAGGTGAAGTCGCTCATGTTCTCGAGCACCCCCGCGACGCGGAGGTACCCGCGCCGCGCCATGTCCGCGGCGCGTGCGGCGACGCGCTGCGCCGCGACGGGCGGCGTCGTGACGAGGAGCATCTCGGTGCGCGGCAGCATCCGGGCGAGCCCCATCTGGACGTCGCCGGTCCCCGGAGGCAGGTCGATCAGCAGGTAGTCGAGGTCTCCCCAGTGGGCGTCCTGGAGGAACTGCTGGACCGCGCGGTTGAGCAGGAGCCCGCGCCACATCACCGCACGGTCCTCCTCTGCGAGGAAGCCCATCGACAGCACCCGGAGCACGCCGTCTGCGACCGTGCGCTCGAGCGGGACCATCTTCCCGGCGCGCGCCTCGAGCCGACCCTCCATGCCGAGGAGCCGCGGCACCGAGAAGCCGCCGATGTCCGCGTCGAGCACGCCGATGGTGAGGCCGCGCCTCGCAAGCGCGGCGGCGAGGTTCACCGTGACCGAGGACTTGCCGACGCCCCCCTTCCCGGAGGCGACCGCCAAGACCCGCGCACGGGGCGGGACGGCGGTGCCCGGCGCATGCTCGCGTGCCTTCCACCGTGCCCGGGCCATCACGGCGGCACGCTGGTCGGCGTCCATCTGGGCCATCGAGAGGTCGACCGACCGGACCCCGGGGACGGCCCCGACGCTGCCTCGCACGTCGCGCTCGATCTGCGCCCGCAGCGGGCAGCCGGCGATCGTGAGCGCCACCTCCAGACGGACGTCGCCCTGCTCGGACACCTCGACGCGGCGAACCATGCCGAGGTCGACGATGTCGTCACCGAGCTCCGGGTCGACGACGCAGCGGAGGCGCGCGAGCACTTCTTCCCTGATGGGCCCCTCGGGTGGATCGAGTCTGTCGGGTGGCCCGCCGGACGGGGGCGTCGCCCCGGGTTCGGCGGGTCCTGGCTGGGCGCCGGCCGGGCGGTCGCCGCCACCGGCAGCTTGCGACCGGGCGGCCATGCACGGATCCTACCGGCGTGCACCTGGAGAGCCCGTCCGCCGGAGGTGCCCGCGGTGCCGCGCGGGACCTGGCGCGGGACCTGCGCGGGACCTGCGTTCCGGCGTGCGCGGGGGACCTGCGTTCCGGGGTGACGGTGCGCCGGTACACTTTCGTCGCGTAGTCCAGGACCCGCCCAAGGAGGCCACGGTGACGACGATGACGACGTCGGTGAGCATCGGGAGGAAGCCCGACCCGGTCACGTTGACTGCGAGCGCGTCGGCGAAGGTCGCGCAGCTCCTCGCAGAGGAAGCGGGCGCCGGCGAGCTGGCGCTGCGCGTCGCCGTGAAGCCTGGTGGGTGCTCGGGTTACAGCTACGAGATGTTCTTCGACTCCGAGGCGGAGGCCGACGACATCGTCCGTGAGTTCGGCGGCGTGCGGGTCGTGGTCGACCCGACGAGTGCGGAGCTGCTCACGGGCGCCACCCTCGACTACTCCGACGGTCTCCAGGACGCGGGGTTCCACATCACCAACCCGAACGCCACCCGCACCTGCGGGTGCGGCTCGTCCTTCAGCTGATCGCCCCGCCCGGTCGGACGGTCCGTTGAGCACCTCGTCCAGCGGTCCTGAGGGGGGTCCGTCGGTCCCGGTGCAGCGTGGTGGCCAGCCGGTCGGCCCATACAGCCCGGTCGTGCGCGCCGGTGACTGGGTGGTCATCTCCGGCCAGATCGGCGCGGCGCCCGGTCCAGACGGTGTGCCCCAGCTCGTCGAGGGCGGTACGGCCGCGCAGCTGCGCCAGGTGCTCACCAACGTCTCGAACGTCCTCGCGCAGCAAGGCGCGTCGCTTGCCGACGTGGTGAAGACGACGGTCTTCCTCGTCGACATGTCGGAGTTCGCGCTCCTGAACGAGATCTGGGTCGAGACCTGGCCAGAGCCCCGCCCCGCACGGTCCGCGATCGGCGTCGCCTCGCTGCCGAGGGGGGCGCGAATCGAGGTCGAGGCCTGGGCGTACCGGCCCCGAGGCTGAGCTCGTTACAGGTAGCCGCCGATCGGCAGGTGGCGGGGAGGGAGCGGTGCACCGAAGGCGGTGCGTCCGCCGTACCGCTGCTGGAGCGCGGGGCCCATCTCGTCCGCCCTGTGGACGACGGAGTTGATCGCGGCGGCGAGCTGCGACTCGGCGAGGGGGTCGCCCACCACGTCGGAGAACAGGACGACCGTGCCGTTCTCCCAGATCGCCTTCACCCAGTTGGTGGTGCGGTTGATCTCGTTCACGACCTCTTCGATGTCGCTCGGGCTCCCGACGTCCCAGAGCACCGGGGAGAAGACGCGTACGACCGCGACCTCCTTGAACACCCGGACGTACGTGACGCTCGCTTGCGAACGGATGGGGATGTCGCCGTCTTGGTCCACGAGGACGTCGTCGACGCCGAGCACCGAACGCACGACCTCCTTCACCTGCGCGCGCAGCTCCTCGGGCCCGAACGCCGCACCCTTACCGATCTTGGCGCGAGGCGGATGTGCAGGGGCGGGCTTCGGGCCGACGGATGGCGCCTGCCGGCCCAGCGCGAGGAGGTGGGGGAGGACGATCGCCCTCAAGGAGGGGCTGTTCCGGCAGGAGCGCAGGTACGCGACCTCCGCCTTCGCCGACGCTCCGCCGATCGACGCGGATCCGAGGCCCCGTGCGCGCAGCGCCGAGACGACCGACCGTCGTAGTACCGGGTCCTTTGCGACCCAGCGGTCCCGGAGCGCCGTCCAGGCTTCCTTCACGAATGTCTCGGTGGGAGCGGCGCCGAAGCGACGCGCCAGCGCCCGCGCGACGTCGCCGCCTTCGATCCCGAAGTCGTCCTTCAGCTGCCCGAGCAACCCGCTCGGAAGCGCCGACCAATCGAACCGGGTCTTCGCCAACTGGTGGGCACGCTCCTTCGTCCTCGATCAGGCCACAGCCGTCCGTCTCTGCTCCGGCCACCGCCATCTTGCCAGGGGGTGGTAACGCCCGGTGCGGCGCGGGCCGATCTTTCCCCCGTCGCCCGCTACCGCAATTCGAAATAGCCGGGAACGTCCCCATGGCCGGAGTCGAGGTAGAGCTTGGCTTCCGGGAAACCGCAGAACCTCCCGTGGCTCCAGCGGATCTCGACGTGGCCCTCGACGGTCGTCGCGCCCCCCGCCCCCCGCTCGAGGACCGCCGCAGCCCATCGAACTCGGGGTTGGGAGACCGTCTCCGGCTCGATCGTGAGCTCCTTGAGCTCGAAGCGACGGCGCCAGTCCCAGGGGGTGGCCACACGCAGCCGCAACGACGCGTCTTTGGTACTTCCGAGGATGAAGTACGGCGCGGAGTTGAAGCGCAGGATCCTCCAGAGCAGCTGCTCCCGGTCTCCCAACGTGGGAACCGCGTCGTTCCAGATCCTCGCCGACTCACGGCTGATCTCCGCGGAGAACTCCGCGTAGGCGGCGTCGAGCCGGCCGGGCCAGGTTCGCGCACAGCGCGCCTTGATCGCCTCCCGACCGGCCGGGGTCAGGTCCTCGATCCTCCGGGGGAGATCCTCGGTGGACAGTTCGTCGCGGACGCGTCCGTAGAAGGTGCGGTACGCGCGTTCCCCGACGAGCATGAACCAATCCGTGTCGGACCTGCCGCCCCGGACAGCCAGCGCGCGCCGGAAGACGTGAGCGGGCGACACGTTCGCAAGCACCTGCGACAGGTACTTGCAGCTGACGAGGAAGACGTGGTCGATCCTCAGGTCCGCAGGCAGGAAGTCGTAGCCGGGCGGGTTGTGCGGGCCCTTCCACTCGATCGTGAGCGGCGTGCGCCCCCGCAGGCCGTCGTCCGCCCTGAAGAACGCCTGCCCGTTCTTCCACGCGCTGAAGACGTCGTATCGATACGCAGGGTCCCGTACCGCCTTGGCGACGCGATCCCAGTGCTCCGACGACACATCGGAGATCTCCCGGGGTCGCTGCGCGACCGCCTCCTCCGCGGAGCCGTAGGGAAGCATCCCCAGGCCCGTCACGATCTCCGTGAGCTCGGTCTTGAGACCCGGCATCAGTCCTGCGCACGCGTCACGACGGAGGCGGCGTCCCCGGCGTCCCCGGCGACCACGCGGGCTGCCCGAAGCGGTAGCCGACCGAACGGACCGTCTGGATGAGATGTGCGTGCTCCTCGCCGAGCTTCGCCCGGAGACGGCGTACGTGCACGTCGACCGTGCGCGCCCCGCCGTAGTACTCGTAGCCCCACACACGGTTCAGCAGCGTCTCCCGGGTGAA
>JASHUY010000044.1 GCA_030039755.1 Acidimicrobiales bacterium | reverse complement strand
GTTGCCGTCGACCCAGTGGAAGACGGTCTGACCATGGGAGCACACCGCATCCACGACCGGGTGCTCGTCGACCAGTGCCCTGGCCACGTCACCGAAGTGCTGGCCGATCAGCACGTCGAGCATGCAGATCTGACCGACGGTCGTCGTCTGCGGGGGCAGCACCTCGGCGATGGCGGTCCGGAGTGGCGGGGGAAAGGGAACCGAGCGGTGAGCGACGACATCGCACAAGACCGCTTCTCCGACGATCTCGAAGTCGGCCACCGCCGCGTCGACCGAATCGAACGAGGTACCCGAGATCATCCCGATCAGCCGCATCGCACCACCTAGTGTCTCTGGGTGCGCGGGTCGATGGCGTCGCGCAATCCGTCGCCGAGCAGGTTGAAGCCGATGACCGCCACGACGATGGCGATGGAGGGGGCTGCGAGCGTCCACCAGGCCGTCGCTGCGAGGGAGCTGGATTGGCTGACCATTTCCCCCAGCGAGGCGGTCGGAGGCGGGGGTCCGAGCCCGAGAAAACTCAAGGCCGCCTCAGCCAAGATCGACCAGGCGAGCGCCATGGTCGTCTGCACGGCCACGATTCCGCTGACGTTCGGCAGGATGTGGCGGAACAGCAGGCGGCCGGGAGAGAAGCCGAGCACCCTGCCTGCCCGGATGTAGGCCGACTCCCGAAGGGAGAGCACCGGTCCACGCACGATCCGCACGAAGATCGGGATGTACCCGACGCCGATGGCGAGCGCACTGTTGAGCCAACCCGGGCCCAGCGCCGTCACGATGGCCAGGGCCAGAAGGATCGCGGGGATGGCGAAGAGCATGTCGGTGACCCGCATGATTACCGCAGAGGTCCACCGTCCCAGGTAACCGGCGACGATGCCGGCGATCGTCCCGACGGTCCCCGCGATGGCGACCGCGATGCAGGCGATTTCGAGCGTGACCCACAGTCCCTGCATCACGAACGAGAGCTCGTCCCGCCCGAACTGGTCGGTGCCGAAGGGATGGCCGAGGCTCGGGGCCTTCAAGACGGCCGAAGTGTTCTGGTAGAGCGCACTGTAGGGCGTGAGCCCCGTCGCCCCGGCGACCGCCGCCAGCACGACGACGCCGACGAGGATGCAGCCGATCCTTCCACGGGGATGCCGCCACAGGCTGCGCAGCACCCATTGGCGTCGGGCGCCGGGCACATCCAGCTCGCCGTCCGAGGGCAGGACGTCGACGGGCGTACCGGCTGCCAAGGCGCTCATGCCCGCGTCCTCGGATCGATCCAGGTGTACAAGAGATCGGTCAGCATGTTGACCGCGATGAACCCGGCGGCGTAGATGAGCGTCACGCTCTGCACCACGGCGAAGTCACGGTCGTTGATGGAGGTGATGAGAAGTCGTCCGAGACCGGGAAGGACGAAGATGTCCTCCACTACGACGGTTCCCCCCAGGAGGTAGCCGAGCTGGATGCCGGACATGGTGACGACGGGGATCAAGGCCGCGAGTAGCAGGTGCTTCCAGATCACGACCCGTCTCGACAGCCCCTTGCCCCGGGCGGTGCGGACGAAATTCAGCCCGACCACCTCGAGGATCGCCGTGCGGGTCGACTTCATGATCGCCGCGCCGATGCCCAGGCCGAGCGTGAGTGCCGGAAAGAAGATCTGCTGGATGTTCAACCAGGGGTCGGCCGTGATGCTGACGAAGCCCTCGGAGGAGGGAAAGTAGTGGAAGACCGACGCGAGGAGCGTCACCATCCCCGTGCCGATGATGAATGTCGGTACCGACAGCCCGAAGACCGAGACGCCCTGCCCGAGATTGTCCACCAGCTTCGCCGGATGCAGCGCGCCGAGCACCCCGAACCCCACTCCGATGACCTCTCCGATGATCATCGCGGCGATGGCGAGCTCCAGCGTCACCGGGAGGGCGGCTCCGACGAGCGACGCGACCGCGATGCGCGACTGCAGGGAGACGCCGAGGTTCCCGGTCAAGATGGACCCCAGCCACGACGCGTACTGCTCGTAGAACGGCTTCCCGATGCCGTAGTAGCGGTCGAGGGCGGCCAGCTGTGAGTGGCTCAGAAGACCGGCGCTTACTCCGAGGGATGCCGTTACTTCGTTCCCCGGAAGGAGGCGGAGGATCAGGAAGATGATGATCGACACGCCGAAGAGCGTGACGATCATCGTGAGGAGGCGACGGCCGATCTGCCTCAACATCGAGGCGTCATGGTCGTGTCAGCGGTCCTCTGGTTGCCGGAGCCGAGCCGGCGCCGCTTCGCAGTCTGTGCACTGGACGAGGTGGCCTGACGCTGGATGGCGGAACGGCGCTGCACACCGCGGAGCTCAGGACACGGTGGTGGTAGCCAGCGCGTCCAGCGTGGTCGAGGTCGTGGGTGCGAGGGTGAAGCCGTGCACCGAGGATACGGTGACGCCGTAGCTGTAGGCGGAGAAGAGCCACACCCACACGGCATTTGTCGTGAGGAACTTGGTCATCTTCTGCCAGATCGGCGTCTGCTGGGCTGTGGTCGTCGCCGTGTCGCCCTCGAGCAGCAACTTCTGGAGAGCCGGCGAACTGTAGCCGGCCGGCGTCGAGAGATTGCCGCCTGCGCCGAAGTACCTCCCGTACATCACGTACGGGCTCGGGTTCGCTCCGTTCTCAGCGAAGGCGGCCTGGAACTTCCCGGCCAGCCAGTCCTGCACGTACGCTGTCCCCGCGAGGTTCTGGACGTTCATCGTGATCCCGACCTGGGCCAGCTCGGATTGCACGGCCGTCGCTTGGGCGGTGTCCGTCGGGTCCTCCACGTCGGATGCGATGGCTGTGAACGTGAACCCGCCGGGGTCGCCGGCCTTCTTCAGATAGGCCTTGGCACTGCTGAGGTCCTGCTTCGGACAGATCGCCGAGATCGGGCTCGACGCGTACTCGCCCAACGGGACCGGTCCGATCGTCTGCCCGTCACCGAACACCGCGTCCTTGAGCACCTGCCCGCGTGTGATCGCACACTCGAGCGCCCGGCGGTTGTCGACGTTCGCCAGTGGGCCCGTCTTGTCTTGGAGCATGAGCGCCCGGTAGGCCTCGGCGAGCACTTTGTGGACCGTCAAAGTCGAAGGGAGAGCGTCGACCACCTCGGGTGTTGTCAGTAGACCGAGCTGCGCGGTGTCCGCTTCGAGCGCGGAGGCGATCGACTGCTCCGTGGGAACGGTCTCGATCTTGACGGACGAGAGGGTGACCTTTCCTCCCCAGTAGTCGGGGTTGCGTTTGACGACGAAGCTGATGTCGGGGGTCCAGCTGGAGAACTCGTAGGGCCCGGTCCCGTCGGGCTTCTTGGCCAGGGTGCCGGCCTTTATCGCCGCCTCCGGAAGCATCGAGAAGTTGACCGAGGTCAAACCTGTGAGGATCGAATTGTCCGGATGGCTCAGTTCGAACTTGATCGCGTACTTGCCTGTGGCCACGACCTTCGTCACGCTGGCGAGGAACGATGCGGAGGCGTCGGCGGTCTTGGGGTTCAGGGCTCGGTCGATCGACGCAACGGCATCCGCCGATGTGAACGTGCTCCCGTCGTCGAACTTCACGCCCCTCCTGAGCTGGAAGGTCAGGAGCTTGTTCCCGTCGCTGAACGACCAACTCGTCGCCAGATCGGGGACGAGCTGGAGCTTCGTGTTGTACTGAATGAGTTGCTGATAGATCAAGCCGAGTGCCTGAAAATCAAGGAAGTTGGTGATCACGTCGGGGTCGAGCTTTTCCACGCTGTCCGTGTCCGCCACGACGAACGTCGACGAGCCCGCAGATCTGAGCGTCCGGGTCCGGGTGGCTCCCCCCGACGCGCCGACCGAGGACGCGACCAAACCGGCCGAGATCGCGAGCGAGGCGACGCTCACTGCTACGGCCGTCCTCACGAACGCCCTCCGGGCGCCCGTCCGGTCAGACACGAATCGCCGGATGCCATTCCGCATGGCTCCACCTCCCCACGCTCGTCTCGACGCCAAGCGCCGACAGGGTAGGTCCGAGGCTTGGTCTAGTCAAGTCTCCTTCACTCATTGCAATACTGTGACGAGCTGACCGCTGCTCTCGATGGGCGAACGCGCCGTTTCGACCTGGGAAGGCACGAGACGACACGATCAGGTCCCGCTCGGAAAGCTCCGGCGTCGAGCTCGGGCTCTCCGGAACGAAATTGTCGACCTATTGACCCTCGGGTCGTGCCTCAACTTGACTAGACCATTCGGCGGCCTTCCTGCAGCGGACGGGGACCTTGCAGGTGGTGGCCGAGGCGTACGTACGCGACGAGGAGGAGAGCGTGGCAGCTGCGGAGAGCCGGGAGTCGCGGCGCCCGAAGTACCGCCAGGTCCGCGACGCGCTGGCGAGCATGATCGACGAGCTGCCGCCGGGCTCGGTCATGCCGACCGAGCGTGAACTGTGCGAGAGGTTCAGCGTCGCCCGCGGGACGGTGCGCCAAGCGCTGCACCTGCTGGAGGTGGAGCAGCGCATCTATCGGCACCAGGGGAAGGGCACCTTCGCGACGCCGCCCAAGATCGATCAGATGCTGGAGCTCGTCAGCCACACCGAGCACATTCGCGCAAGGGGGATGGACCCGACCTCCAAGGTCCTCAGCGTGTCCTCCGTCGCCGCCGACGCCCGGACCGCGCTGCTGCTCGACGTTCAAGAAGGTGACGAGATGCTGCAGATCGAGCGTGTGCGCCTCGCCGACGGAGAGCCGCTCGCCGTCGAGCTGCTCCTCCTGCACGCGGCGTCGTTTCCCGGCATCGCCGATGCACTGGGCTCGCACTCCCTCTACGACGTCCTGCGTCACCGCTACGGGGTCGAGCTCAGCTTTGCCGAGGAAACGATCGAGGTCGCCGCTTCTGCGGAGCGTGAAGCGGACCTCTTGGGCGTCTCGGCCGGCGCACCCGTCTTGGTCTTGTCCCGCCATACCTTCGATGTCGCAGGTCGTCCGGTCGAGTACGTCCGGTCCCACTATCGAGCAGACCGCTTCCGATTCCGTACGAGGCTCCATCCGGCCGCTCAGGGCGGCCACTCCCTGCCACCGGACCTCCAGCTCCGTCTCGCGTCTCCCGAGGATGCGAGAGGACTCGCCCGCGTGTTCATCGCCGCGTGGCATGCCGGGTATCCCGGGATCGTCCGCCAGGACGTGCTCGAGGCATTGGACGAGGACGAGACCACCGATTGGCTCGGGAGCCTGACCGCGCGCAATGGGCTCACCACGTGGCTCGTCCACTCCCAGGCGGGGACAGTGCTCGCGTTTTCCCGTCACGGAGAAGACCCGGCCGACAGCCGTCGCGGCCACATCTACTCCCTGTACGTGCACCCGCACGCGAGTGGCCGCGGCATCGGGAGTGCCCTCCTCGAGCACGGTCTCCGGTTGCTCGCTCATCGGGGCCTGGACACCGTGACGTTGTGGGTGTTCGAGGAGAACGAGGCGGCACGCCGGCTCTACGCGTCATTCGGGTTCCTCCCCGACGGCGCCCGACGCGTCGAGCCCGAGTACGGGGCTCAGGAAGTCCGCCTGCGCCGTTCGAGCGGCTCCCGGCGCGAGGAGCATCGATGATCGCGCCGCCGGACCTTCGGCTCGACGTCTTCGACAACGACAGGGCGGTCGCCCCGGACGACACGGACCAGCTCCGGGCATGCCTCACGCAGCTCCTCGACGACGGGTGCCCCTCCGGACTGTCCCTCGCAGTGGTCTCGTCGAAGGGCGTCATCGTCGAGTCGTACGGGGGCTTCGCGTGTGTCGTCGGGGAACCCGTCCCGGTGACTGCGACAACGTGCTACGACCTCGCCTCCCTCACGAAGGTGGTGTGCTCCGTCCCGCTCGCCCTGCTCGCCCGGCAGGAGGGGCGTCTCCGGTTCGAGGACCCGGTACGGGTCTGGCTACCCGGGTTCCCGCGCCCGGATACGACGGTCCTCCATCTCTTGACCCACACGTCGGGCATCGTCGACCACGTGCCGTTCTTCGAGGCGTTGGAGGGAAGGGCCGCGATCGAGTCGGCCGTCTACGAGTGGGCGGCGAGGGGAGCTCCCGAAGGGATCGTGCGGTACTCGGATCTGAACTTCATGCTGATGGGATGGGTGCTCGAAGCCTGCTTCGGACTCGCGCTCGACGTCGCGTTCCAGCAGCAATTGGCAGATCCTCTCGCCTTGACGAGCTCCCGGTTCCGCCCCCCGTCGTCCTGGCGACACCGGACGGCCGCCACGGAGCTCGACGGGGACCAACGGCGTGACGGCGGCCTCGTCTGGGGCGCGGTGCACGACGGCAACGCGTTTGCGCTCGGCGGCGTCGCCGGTCACGCAGGCCTCTTCTCGTCGCTTCGCGACCTGAGCCGTTTCCTCCGGTTCCTCCTCGGACACGACCCCGCGGGCGTCCTGGACGAAGAGTCACGGCATCTGATGCGGACCAAGCTCGCGGCGACCGATGCGGACGTCCGAAGCGTCGGATGGCGGCTGGATCCGGCTGCGTGGGGCGGATGGCCCGCCGCTACCTTGTGGCACACCGGGTTCACCGGAACGTCGCTCCTCGCCTGCCCGGAGCTGGACCTCGGGGTCGTGCTGCTGACGAACGCGGTCCACCCCCACCGTCAAGTGGAAGCACAAGGACGAATGCGCGCGAGTGTCCATAGGCTGCTGGCACCCTGGTAGCCGCGCTGCACGCGAAGGACGCCCCGGTCACGGCGGATCCCGGGCCGGAGAGGTGCGTGCCGGGTCACGCGGCTCTTCCGCGTGACCCGGCAGTCTGCGACGGTGTCCTCAGGCGAGCACCGTGAGTGTCAGTTGAGGGTTCTTGCCTGCACAGGCACCTTGTGTTGTCGGCACTGTCTCCAGGTACATGGTCACGTGCTCGGTAGCTGTCGCACCCGCCGCGATTGTGAAGGGGGGCGAGGGTGTGATGCTGGCCGTGAACCACGACGACTTGCACCCTGTGACGGTGTTGCCGGTTGTGAATGTGACGATGTTCCCTGTCTTTGTGACCACGGTCGCTGTGATCTTGTGAATGCCCAAAGGCTTGGTGGTTGTCGAATTGTGGGCGGTGAACGTCAACGTCACATCGGTTGTCGTCATACCCGGGGACATCGGGCCGCCCGTCTCTGTCACGAACTTGACCGGGATCTTGGTCACTGTCGCGACCTTGCCGTAACCCGTCGCCGACCCCTTTCCCGCGGGGAAGACGGCAGCCGCAACACCCGCTCCACCGCCGAGAACGGCTCCGGCCAGGGCGACGGCTGCAATACGCCGCTTGGTGCTGAGCAGCCTCCACGTTTTCATGATTCTCCTCTCCAAGTAGGACTGTATTTCCCTTGAATACCGCCAACATATTCTTGGTTCAAATGGCCTCCTCCTTCACAGCGTCGCTTTCGGATACGACATTCCAGCTAAGAGTGACGAGGCGATTCAGATGGGAGTTCGTGAGCAGAAGTTTCCGCAAGGATCCGGCGTGATTCGTGCGCCATTGTCGACGATCACGTGTTGGACGGGACGAGCGTGCGTGTTCCTGTGGGATGGACCCGGGTGCGCCCGGCGGGAGGCCGAGGCAGCGGCGACCGACGGCCAACGACGTCGGTTCGCACGCCTCTCGGAGACAACGTTCAGCGTGTTTCCGTCGGGGCCCCGGCGACCGTTTGCGCCTCCTGACGAGGATTTATGCCGATCTCATCGGACGGTCGGATCCGAGCCGGGCACTGGTCCGGGAGCAGGATTCTCACCCGTGCCAGTCCCAGGCGCCTTGTCGAGCCGGGGGTTTCCGGTGCGCCGTCCGTCCAGTTGGTTTGTGTGGATACCTAGAGGGTGTGCGGGAAATAGCCTGCGCCGTCCGTTGCGTACTGTGGAATATTGCCCTCCGTCCTCGGCAACGGATATTGCCCCCACATCAGGCAAGACGCATTGCGTATTACCTCTACCCCGATCGTGCGGTATGCAAACACGAGTATCCACGAGTCTTGGGGAAATGTGAAGCGAAAGAATCGGAAATATAGGGTCGATCTTCGATCAAAACTGCTCGGCGGGGCGGGCCGGCGGTGCCGAGCGTCCGGTCGGTCAGGTCATGTCCGCTCCGCGGACGGCGCAACGGACGGCGCATCGGACGACGAGTCCCGTCGCGATTGGTAGGTTGACGGCTTCCGGCTTAGATCCCTCGCACTCTCACCTCTGTTGGACGTCAATGGACGAGGTCGACCAAGTCCCCTGTTGCGTGTCCGCTGACTGGGTGGCGCGCAACCTCGACGACGTCATCGTCGTCGACACCCGTTGGTACCTCGACGGTCGCTCGGGCCGAGCGGCCTACGAGTCCGGCCACGTACCCGGTGCGGTCTTTCTCGACGTCGATCGGGTCGCCTCCGCCCCCGCTTCCAGGGAAGGCGGACGGCATCCACTCCCCAGCCCCGAGAGCTTCGCCGAGGGGCTGGGACGGCTCGGCATCGGGGACGACGACCGTGTCGTCGTCTACGACGACGCGTCGGGGTCCATCGCCGCGAGGGTCTGGTGGCTCCTGCGCGCGATCGGACAGTGGGCTGCGGTGCTGGACGGCGGGCTCGCCTCGTGGGCCTGGCAGCTCTCCACGGCGGACGCCCGGCGGCTTCCCGTACGACGCCGAGCCCGGCCGTTCACGAGGGACCGGTTCGTCGAGGCCGACGAGGTGCAGGAAGCCAGTGAGCACGGGGGCGCGTTGCTCCTCGATGCCCGTTCCACGGGTCGTTACGAGCGAGGCGATCCAGCGGTCGACCCCCGTCCTGGTCACATTCCGGGGGCGAGGAGCGCACCGTGGCACGGGAACCTCGATCCCGCCACGGGGCTCTTCCTCGACCGTGAAGCCCTGCGCCGGCGGTACCGGTCGCTCGGCGCCGACGACTCGCGGCCGGTCATCGCGTATTGCGGATCAGGCATCACCGCGTGCCACGACCTGCTCGCGCTCGCGCTCGCGGGCTTCTCCGACACGCGGCTCTTTCCCGGGTCGTGGTCCGCATGGGGCGCCGATCCGGCGAGGGCCGTCGAAACCGGCCCCGACACCGGGCGTCGCGCCGAGGTGGAGCCGGGCGCCGCGACGTGACGTCACGCACCCGGCTTCCAGGGCCCGTCCGTGTCCTCGAGGCCTTCTTCGATCGGGACCCTGAGGCCGTCCAGCACGCGCGGCACCATGGTGTACAGCGCAGCCGTCACCACGAGCTCCACGTGTCCTGCGGGGCCGAAGGCGCCGATCGAGTGCGCGACGACCTCGTCGGGGACCTTGCCGGCACAGACGGCGTCGGCAAGCTCGAGGGCGATCCGCTCATTTCCGCTGAGCTCCTCGGCTGACCTCGGCCATCGTTTCACGGCGTCGATCTGGAGGTCCGTGACGCCCGCCGTTCGTGCCATGACCACGTGGTGCACCCACTCGTAGCGCGACGCACTGTGCACCGCGGTGCGCAGGATCACGAGCTCTCGCAGAGCTCGCGGCGTGCGGCAGTCGTCGCGGACGCTCCAGACGAAGGCGAGCCACGCGCGCGCAAGGTCGGGAGTCGTGGACAGTGCGCGGTAGAGGTTGAGCTGCCTCGCGCCCCGCCCCGCTAGCGTCTCCTCGACGTCCGGGGTCAAGTCTGCGAGAGGTACGGCCGGTTCGCTCGATGTCGGGTCGTGGTCCATCGGCACCTCTGGAACGACGGCCTCTCGCAGGATCGGGCCGTTTTGCGCGACGGTATTCCACTACCGACGGCATGGGCGGCCCGGCCCCACCGGAGACGTCGTCGACGGGTGAGCAAGAGCGCGCGAAGCGCTGGTGAGGAGGGGTCCATGGCGGCGGTCGTGCTCGATCGGAAGTCGCCGGAGCACGCCCGGGCCCGAGGCTCCCGAGCGCACCCGGTCGGCTGCCCGCTCGCGGGCCACAAGAAGCTCCACGTGGCGGGCTCGTGATGTTGGCCGCGTCCGACAAGCTCGGCCTGGACGGGACCCTGGCCCTGACGGTCTCGGGCGCCAAGCCGGGGGAGACCGTGACCGTTCGGGCCCGCATGCAGACGGGTGACGGGAACACCTGGCGGAGCGAGGCGGCCTATCCGGCAGGTGGCGACGGCACTGTCGACGTGGCGACCGCCGAACCGCTCAGCGGCAGCTACCAGGGCGCAGATCCGAACGGCCTGCTGTGGTCGCTCGCACCCGACGACCTCGCGTCGGCCCAGGTGCGGGACGTCGCCGACGGGGTCGAGCCGCTGCGCATCGCGCTCGCCGCCGCCTCGGAGGGCCGGGATCTCGGCCAGGTCGAGGTGGCGATCGAACTGCTCCCGGCCGGCGTCACCCAGGTGCCGGTCCGCGACGGCGGCTTCTACGGCGAGCTGTTCATCCCACCCGGCGAGGGTCCCTTCCCTCCCGTCCTGGTCTTCGGCGGTTCCGGCGGAGGGCTGAGACCCCGCAGCGCGGCGTTCTTCGCAGGCCACGGGTATCTGGCCTTCTCCCTCGCCTACTTCGCCGCGCCGGGGCTCCCCGAAGAGCTGGTCGACATCGACCTCGAGTACTTCGAGCGCGCGCTCAGGTTCCTGACCCAGCACCCGGAGGCGAGGGGGCCCGCGGCGGTGATCGGCACCTCACGGGGCGGCGAGCTCGCCCTCCTGCTCGGGCTGTACCTGGGCGTCGAGACGGTCATCGCCAACGTCCCGAGCCCGATCGTCCACGCCGGGATCACCAAGGCCCCGGACGGGTGGCTCTCGAACGTCCCTGCCTGGCGCTACGAGGGTCGTCCGATCCCGTACATGTCGCACACAGACGGGAAGCTGTACACAGTGGACGGAGCGATCGCCTGCACGCCGACGTACCTCGACTGCCTGGACGACTGGGACCGGGTGGAGGCGGCGATGATGCACCTCGAGGACAGCCGTTCGGCGGTGCTGCTGCTCTCGGGCGCAAGAGACCCGATGTGGCCGTCTGCGCTCTACTCCGAGCTCGCCATGGCCCGTCTCCGGCGTCGTCGCGACGGGCGGCAGCGCCACGTCATGTTCCAGGCGGCGGGCCACACCTTCGTCCCGCCCGTCCTGCCGGCGACGATGACCGTCGTCCGCCACGAGCAGGGCGGCGAGCTGGTCCACCTCGGCGGGCTTCCCGCGGCCAACGCCGCTGCCGGCCGGAGGGTCTACGCCGAGACGCTCCGCGCCCTGGCGGGCGAGCACACAGGAGAGGGGTGGACGTGACCGCACGCGCGGGACGGGGATCGTGACCACGCTCGACCACCTCGGGTTCCTCACCGCGGACGCCGTCAAGCTCCACCCGCAGAGGCCCGCGCTCGCCCAGGACGGTCTCGTGTTCAGCTACGGCGAGCTCGACGAGCGTGCGGACCGGGTGGCCGGTTGGCTCGCGCAGCGCGGCGTGAGGCCCGGCGACCGGGTCGGGCTCCTCTGGTCCAACCACGTCACGTACGTGGAGGCCTTCCTCGGCACGATGCGCGCCGGGGCGGTCGCCGTCCCGCTGAACGTCCGTCAGAACGACGAGACGTTGGAGTACGTCCTGGCCGACGCCGGCTGCCGGGGGATCCTCGCGGGCCCCCAGCAGGCGGATCGCGCGGACGAGCTGGTCGCCCACGTGACGTCGTGCGAGTTCGTCGCGGGTCCCGACGAACTGCAGCAGGCCGACAGGCTGCTGTCCCGCCCCGCGTACTCCACGGACGACGTCTGCATGCAGCCCTACACCTCGGGGTCGACCGGCAGGCCGAAGGGAGTCCCGCTGACCCACGGTGGACAGCTCTGGTGCGCCGACGTCCTGCGGAAGATCTACTTCTTCGACGAGACGGACGTCGCGCTCTTGGCCGCGCCGCTCTTCCACAAGAACGCCGCGATGACGCTCAAGGCGATCCTGCTGGCCGGTGGGCAGTGCGTCGTCCTCCCCGGTTTCGATCCCGTCGCGGTCCTGCGGGCGGTCGATCGCTACCGGGTGACGTACCTGAGCGGTGTGCCCGCGATGTACCGGTTGCTGCTGCACGAGACCGAGGAGCTCGCCCGCTCCGACGTGTCGTCGGTCCGGTTCGCGAGCGCCGGTTCCGCCCCGGTGACCGTGGATCTCCTCGAGCAGTTCCAGGAGGTGTTCGGCGCGCCGATCACCGAGGGGTACGGTCTCACCGAGGGCGGTCCCGACGTCCTCCTCACGCCGCGCTGGGGGATCAACAAGCTCGGATCGGTCGGCATCCCGATCCCCGGCTGCGAGGTGCAGCTCAGGGAGCCCGACGGCGAGACCCAGGTGCCGATCGGAGAGGTCGGCGAGCTGTGGGTGAAGAACCCGGGCGTCACCCCGGGGTACTTCGGCCTCCCGGAGGTCACGGCGGAGCGGATCCGCGACGGTTGGCTCGCCACCCGGGACCTCATGCGCCGCGACGCCGACGGCTACTTCTACTTCATGGGCCGCGCGGACGACCTCATCAACGTGGGTGGCGAGAACGTGTACCCGAAGGAGGTGGAGCAGCTCCTCCTCCGCCATCCCCAGGTGCGCGATGTCGCGGTCGTCGGCGCGCCGCACCCGGACAAGGGCAGCATCCCGGTCGCCTTCGTCGTCCTGCACAGCCCGGGCGCGACGAGCGGCGAGGAGCTCACGACCTTCTTCCACTCGGTCGGACCGCACTACGCCTATCCACGGGTGGTCGAGTTCGTCGACGAGCTCCCGTTGACGGGTGCGGGAAAGCTCGACCGCTCGAAGCTCGAGCAGCAGGCGGAGACCCTCGCGGGGGCTCGGCCGTGAGCCGCATGCGCGCCGCGCTCGTGACCGCCCACGGCGGGCCGGAGAACCTCGAGTACGGCTGGGCGGAGGTCCCCGAGCCGCGAGCCGGCTGGCTCCGGGTCCGGGTGGTCGCGTGCGCGCTCAACATGCTCGACGTGTTCGTGCGCCGCGGCATGCCGGGCATCCATCTCGACCTTCCCCACGTCCCCGGCGGCGACGTCGTCGGGGTGGTCGACGCGTTCGGCGATGGCGTGACGGGCCCGCCGCTCGGGACCGTGGTCCTCCTCGATCCCTCGGTGAACCGCAAGGCGCTCGGCGAGGACCTCTGGGGCGGCCTCGCGGAGTACGTGGTCGCACCCGCCGAGAACGCGATCCCCCTCCCGGCCGACGGCGAGACCTCGGCGGTCAGCTACGCGTCGCTCCCGATCGCCTACGGCACCGCCCGGCGCATGTTGTTCGAGCGTGCCGGTCTCGAGCGGGGGGAGACGGTGGTCGTGCTCGGCGCCGCCGGCGGGGTAGGCGTCGGCTGCATCCAGCTCGCCAAGGCTGCGGGTGCACGGGTCATCGCCTGCTCGTCGTCGAAGGAGAAGCTCGGGAAGCTCGCGGAGCTCGGAGCCGACGACCTCGTCGACAGCTCCGGCGGCGACTTCGGCCCGCAGGTCTGGGCGCTCACGGCGAAGACGGGCGCGGACGTCGTCGTCGACTACCTCGGCGCCGATACCTGGCCCCAGTCGGTACGGGCCGTGCGGAGGAGCGGTCGTCTCGTCACCTGCGGCGCGAGCACCGGGTTCCTCGTCGAGACGGACCTCCGTTACGTCTGGACCCGCGAGATCTCGATCCTGGGTTCCGACGGATGGAGCCGGGACGACCTGCTCGTGCTCGTGCGGGAGGTGCACGAGGGAACGCTCGAACCGGTGATCCACGCCGTCTACCCGCTCTCCCGGGTGCGGGAGGCGGTCGCCGACCTCGAGGAACGCCGCGCGATCGGGAAGGTCGTGGTGGTGGTCGATGGAGACTGAGGAGCTGCAGCGCCTGGTCGACACCTCGCCCGTTCACCGCGCGCTCGGGCTACGGGCCCGTGCCGCGCAAGCAGGCGTCGTCTTCGACGCGTCGCCGGGTCCTGAGCACACGACCGACGAGCGCGACGTCCTGCACGGCGGCGTGGTCGCCACCATCCTCGACACGGCGGCGACCTTCGCGCTGATCGACTCGACCGGGGCCGACTGGAGCACGGTCGACCTGCGGATCGACTACCTACGCCCCGCGCCGGTCGCCCCGCTCGAGGTCAGCGGCCACGTCGTCCAGGCAGGTCGTCGAATCGGACGCGCGAGGGCGGAGCTCGCCGAACGCGGGAGCGGCCGCCTCCTCGCCTCTGCGGTGGGCACCTTCGTGCGGGCCGGCTGAGGAACGACCGGGGCGCGTAGGTGCACGCCACCGTCGACCATCTCCTGTACGGCAGCCCCGATCTCGAGCTCGGCATCGCCGAGGTCGAGCGGCTCACCGGCGTGCGTCCGGTCTACGGGGGCCGGCACCCCGGCCTCGGGACGCACAACGCGCTCCTCTCGCTCGGTGCCGGGGTCTACCTCGAGGTGATCGCCCCGGATCCCTCCCAGGTGGATGTGGTGCAGGAGCCGCCCTATGGCATCGGCTCACTGGCGGCACCCGCGCTCCGGGCCTGGGCGGTGGCCCCCGGCGACCTCGAGACCGCCGTGCGCAACGGACGTGCGGCGGGGATCGATTACGGGAACGTCACGGCGCACAGCCGGCGGACCCCCGACGGCGACGACGTTCGATGGCGGATGGCGACCCTGAGGGCGCGTGAGGACGGGCTTGCGGTCCTGCCCTTCCTCATCGACTGGGGAAGCACCCCGCACCCCTCCGAGCGAGCCCCCGGCGGCGTACGGCTCGTGCAATTCCGCACCTTTGCTAGCGATCCGATAAGAATTCAGGGACAATTGCGGGCCGTCGGCGTGGAGCTCCCGGTCTCGGCGGCGGAGACACCGGGGCTCGAAGCCGTCCTGGTGGGCCCGTCGGGGCGCGAGGTGGTCCTCCGCTCATGAGGTTCGCGTCGGAACACGAAGGAAGCGTGCGTTGGTGAAAAGTATGCGTCGGTGAAAAGCGTGCGTCGGTGAAAAAGGAGAGGAACATGCACCGTGTGAAGGAAAGGGCGCGGCTCGTCGGCTGCGGGCTCGCGGCCGTGGGGATCGCGGCGATGGGCAGCGTCGCGATCGCGTCGCCACAGGGCGGTGCCGCCGTGACACACAACGTGGTCACGTGGGCGGAGCCCCCGTCGAGCGTGCCCGACTACATCCTGCCCTTCTACGGCGGCGCGGAGGACACGATCCTGAACCTGTACGACTTCCAGAGCCTCATGTTCCGCTCCCTCTACTTCTTCGGGGGGAAGACACAGACCGAGGCGTTGAACCCGACACTCTCGGTGGCCCAGCCCCCCAGGTACTCCGACGACGACAAGAAGGTGACCATCGTCCTCAAGCCGTACCGGTGGTCGGACGGCACCACGCTCGACGACGCCAACGTCATGTTCTGGTTCAACATGCTCCACGCGGAGAAGGACAACTACGGGAACTACTTCCCCGGAGGGCTGTCGATCCCGACAACGATCGCGTCGGTCACAGTGAAGAACCCGACCACGCTCGTCTTCACGCTGACCCGGTCCGTCAACCCGGAGTGGTTCACCGACGACCAGCTGTGGGAGCCGGTGCCGATGCCGCTCGCCTGGACAAAGACGTCCACCAAGGCGGCGGCGGGCTCGGGCGGCTGCGCGACGGCCCCGTACGGCACGGCCGACGCCAAGTGTGCCGCCGTGTACCGCTTCTTGTCGCAGCAGGCGGGGTTCACACCCACACACCCGACAAAGTCGAATGACGCGCTGCCGACGTACGCGACCAACCCGCTCTGGCAGGTGGTCGACGGGCCGTTCCACCTGACGTCGTACGCAGTGACAGGGTTCATCACGATGGCTCCGAACCCGACGTACTCCGGGCCCAACAAGCCGAAGTACAAGGAGTTCGAGGAGAAGCCGTTCACGACAGGCAGCGCCGAGTACAACGGCCTCGTCGGCGGGGAGGTGGACTTCGGCTACCTGCCGACGGTCGACGTCACCGCCGATGCGTCCACACCGGTGAAAGGGGGCCCGAACAACCCGCGCCTGACAAAGACATTCGACCTGGTGCCCTGGAACGGCTTCCAGATCAGCTTCACGGCGTACAACTTCAAGTCGAACGGCGACGGCGGAGAGGCCAGCAAGATCTTCTCCCAGCTCTACTTCCGCCAGGCCATGCAGGACCTGGTCGACCAGCCGCTGTACATCAAGGCCGTGGCCAAGGGCTACGCGGCGCCGGACTACGGTCCGGTCCCGATCCTGCCGAAGAACCCGTACACGTCCAAGTACGAGGAGTCCAACCCCTACCCCTACGACCCCTCGAAGGCGACCGCGCTCCTCAAGTCCCACGGCTGGAAGGTCGTGTCGCGAGGTGTCGACACGTGCGTCAAACCGGGAACCGGCAGCCACGACTGCGGCAAGGGCATCAGCAAGGGCGCGAAGCTCTCGTTCGACATGCTCTACCTGAGCGGGACATCGGAGCTCCAGACCCTCGTGACGGCGGAGTTCTCCAGCTGGTCGAAGGCCGGGATCCAGGTGTCGCCACGCCCGGAGTCCTTCGACTCGGTGGTCGGCACCGCGGTGCCGTGCCCCAAGGGATGCGCGTGGGAGCTCGCCGACTGGGGCGGGTACACCGACACAGGCTTCCCGACCGAGCCGGTCGTCTTCTCGACCGGCGCGTTCACGAACTACGGGAGCTACTCGACACCGACGGCGGACGCGCTCATCCGGGCGACCCAGCTCACGGAGGTGACGCTCACAAAGATGGAGAACTACCTCTCAGAGCAGCTGCCCGTGCTCTGGGAGCCGAAGTTCCCGGTGTCGATCTCCGAGATCCACAAAGGCTTGAAGGGCGTCCTCCCGCTCGACCCGATCGGCCAGATCACACCGGCGAGCTGGTACTGGTCGTCGTAGGCGCGTGCGCGGCACGGGGGGGCTCCGTTCCCCCGTGCCGTCCCGTGCCGTGCCGTCCGTCGGACGGACCTACGGCTCGACGCCGCCGGTGGGGGAGGTGCTCACGGGAACTTCCCCGATCCTCTCGACGGCCGAGATCACGAGATCCCAGAAACCCGGGCGGTCGAGCTCCGTCCCGACGTCGACACGGCCCGGCCCGGGGCCCGCAGCCTTGAAGTCCGTCACCGTCATCCCCGACGCCCACAGGCCGTTCGTCTCGACCTCCACGTGCGCGCCGGCCACCTCGAACAGCGTCGGGTCGATCACGTAGGCGACGGCACACGGGTCGTGGACAGGGGGATCCTCCATCCCGGCCGCGGACCGGTACGCGTTCTTGAAGTACCGCATGAGGTCGATGAGAAAGCGGCTGAGCGTGGTCCCGATCTGCTCGAGCCGCCGTTCCTCGACGTCGGTGAACGTCGCCTGGTGCGTGAGATCGAGGCCCATCATGGTGAGCCGCCAGGGAGCCTCGAAGACCACCCGTGCGGCCTCCGGGTCCACGTAGATGTTGAACTCGGCCGCGGGCGTGACGTTCCCCCGGGAGTACGAGCCGCCCATGATGACCACCTCGCGCACCGCCCCGGCGATCGCCGGCGCCTTGCGCAGGGCCATCGCCACGTTGGTGAGAGGCCCGGTCGCGACGAGCGTGATCTCACCGGGGCTCGCCAACACCGTGTCGACGATCCGGTCGACGGCGTGGCCGGGGGTCGGCACGACGCGCGGCTCGACAGGCCGTGGACCGTCGAGACCCGAGGGTCCGTGGAACTCGGGTGCCGTGCGGAGCGCCCGGATGAGCGGTCCCTCGCATCCGGCGACGACGGGGGTGTCGGCGAGACCGAGCAACGTGCACATCACGCAGGCGTTGCGCGTCGTCTTGTCGACCGTCTGGTTACCGGCGACGGTCGTGATCGCGACCAGCTCGATCGCCGGGCTGCCGGCGGCGAGGGTGATCGCGAACGCGTCGTCGTGCCCCGGGTCACAGTCGAGGAGGACCTTGCGCGGGGCCCCGGTCCCCGGCGGCCCGTGCACGGCCGTCACCGGGCGGGGACCGGTGACGCGTGAGCTGGTCGGGGCCCCATACGGCGACCCAGGCTAGAAGACGGACGGAACAGGACGGAGCGCATCGCCGGGCCCTGCGTCACGGCGAGACCGGACGCGAGAGCTCCCGCCGGAGGTCGTCGGGGACGACCGCGCGGGCCCCGCGGCTCGTCGTCGTCGCAGAGCCGACGTCGACCCCGACGCGCACCGCGTCCACGACGTCGCGTCCCTTGGAGAGTGCCGCCGCCAACGCGCCGACGAACGCGTCTCCCGCACCGGTGGTGTCGAGGACGTGCACCTCCCGGGCGGGGACGTGTGCCCGCTCCCGTGCTCCGAGGACGACCGCCCCGAGGGGACCCAGGGTCACGACCGCGTAGCGGGGACCGAGGCTCACGATGCGCGTCGCGGCATCGAAGGCGTCGTCGGGGTTCCCGACGGGGCGGCCGGCGAGGGCGGCGGCTTCGACTCCGTTGGCGACGAGGACCGTGGTCGCGGCGAGGACCGGGGCCGGAAGTTCCCGGAACGGAGCCGAATTGAGCACGACGACGCTCTGGGCACCGGCACCTGCGACGGCGTGCTCGACCGTCTCGACGGGGACTTCGAGCTGCGCGACGAGCACCTTGGCGTCCGCGATGAGCGGCGCTGCGGCGTCGATGTCGGTCGGGGCGAGGAAGCGGTTGGCGCCGGGGGTGACGATGATCGAGTTCTCGCCGTCAGGCGTCACCATGACGATGGCGAGGCCGGTGGGCACGCCTTCGGTGACGGCGACGCAGGAGACGTCCAGCGCTTCCTCCGACAGCGCGGCGCGTTGCGCATGACCGGGCGGGTCGTCTCCCACCCGACCCACCATCGCCACGCTCGCCCCGCAGCGGGCCGCGGCGACCGCCTGGTTCGCGCCCTTGCCGCCGGAGTGGTACTCGATCGTCGAGTCGTCCACCGTCTCGCCCGGCCCAGGTCGGTGCTCGATGCGCACGACCTGGTCGACGTTGATCGATCCGACCACGACGACGGCAGCCCGGGCCGGGTGAGCCGGACTACGGGTCACCGGAAGGTGCCGCCCAGCTCATGCGACTGATCCCGTTCGCCGTGACGTCCGCCCCCGACAGTTCACCGGAGATCCTCCCGTCACGGAAGGCGACGACGCGGTGGCACAGCTCGGCGAGGTCGTCCGGCTCGCTCGACGAGTAGACGATCGTCATGCCGTTCTTGGCCGACTCCACGATGCGCAGGAAGATGTCCCGTCTCGCTCCCACGTCGACACCCTGGACGGGCTCGTCCAACAGCAGCACCCGTGGCTGGGTCTCGATCCAGTGCGCGACGACGACCTTCTGCTGGTTCCCACCGCTCAGCGACCGGAACGGCACGCCCGGGTCCTGCGGCACGATGCCGTAGTCTCCGATGAGCTCGTCGACCCATCCCGCTTCCAGGCTGCGCCGGTACAGGCCGTGCCGCATGAACTGCGCCAGCACCGGCAGGGAGGCGTTCTCACTCACGCTGGCCTCGCCGAAGGCGGCGTTCTTCAAGCGGTCTGAGGGTACGAGGCGGATTCCCAACTGGTACGCACGAATGGGGTTCAACTCGAGCAGGTCGACGACGTCGTCGTCGACCTGCAAGCGTCCCCGCTGTGGCGTCTCACCGTAGAGCGAGCGGACGACGCGTCCGTACCCCATGCCCCGCAGGCCGGTGACGCCGAGGATCTCTCCTCGCTTCGCGTCGATCTCGAACCCGGGTGAGCCCGCGTCAGGTTCGACACCGAGGTGCAACCTCGGCGCGCCGACGACTTCGGCTTTCGGCGGGTAGAGCCAGTCCAGCGGCTGCCCGACGATCGCGTCGATCAGGTCCTCGTTCGTCTTGCCCTGGAGGCTGGTGTCCTCGACCAGGTTCCCGTTCCGCAGCACGATCGCCCGGGAGCAGATGCGCCAGATCTCCTCCAGACGATGGGAGACGAAGAGCACGCTCACCCCTGCCCTCGACACCTCTCCGACGAGCTCGAAGAGCTCGTCGACGCCGTCCTGGGTCAAAAAGGCGGTGAGCTCGTCGAGGATCAGGAGCCCCCCTCCGGCGACGTGCCCGACGGCCCGTGCCATCGCCACGGCGGCGCGCTGGATCGCAGGGAGGTCCCGGACGGTGGCGCGTGCGGGAATGTCCCTGGCGCCCACTCCCGCGAGCATCTGCTGGGCCCTGGCGTAGAACTTCGACCATCGGATGGGACGGAGCCCGGCGGCGCCCGGCTCGCCGAGGAGCAGGTTCTCCCCGACGGTGGCGGAGAGCACGAGGCCGAGGTCCTGATGGACCGCACCGATCCTGAAACCGGGCAACTGCCGGTCGGCGACGGGCAGCGGGTACCGGGCTCCGTCGATCACGAGCGCCGCATTGGATCCGGAGTCCGGAGTATGAAAGCCGGTCAGCAGCTTGATGAGCGTCGACTTCCCGCTTCCGTTCTGACCGAGCAGCGCCACGACCTCGCCGCTCTCGAGCGAGAATGACACGTCGTTCAGCACCGGCGTGCCGGAGAAGGACTTCGTCAGGTGTTCGACGGAGATGCGCATTCGCAAGGACGTGGTCGGGAGAAGGTGGCTCCGGCGAGGGCACCGCGAGGTTCCGGACGCGGACCACGGACCCGTCGTCCCAAGCCGCGCGGGATGCCTCGGTGGCGCGGGGCGACCGCCGAGGGGTGGAGGTCCCACCCGCTCGGCAGCCGCACCACGGTGATCACCGCAGTTACTTCACGCCCCACAGCTTCTCGTAGTCGGCGCGGTAGTTCGCCGGACCGTACCAGGTTGTCTGCGAAGCCTTGAGGTTGACGCTCTTGATGTTGGTTGTGTCGAACAGCCGGATGGGCACGTGCTCGTCCTGGACAGCCGACATGCCGACCATTCCGCGCAGCGCCTGGTCGACGCATGCCCAACCTTCCCACGTGGTCGGGTCTCCGACCTCCGCCTTCACCGCCGTGTTGCCTGCGGCGAGCTCCTGCATCGGCGCAAGGTCCGCGTTCTGCGTCGCAAGCGTGATGCGCGAGTTGTCGTGGGCCGACGTGATGATCGGCTCGTCGTCGCCCACCATGAAGTCGTAGACGGGGAAGAAGACGTTGATCGCAGGGTTCGCCACCGCCGCCGACGCCGAGCTCCCGACCGCCGATGTCGTGCTGCTGGAGAGCGGAATGTCTGTGTACTTCGCCGAGCACGTCTTCGAGCAGTACTGCTGCAACACCGACTTGAATCCTGTGACGGTGTCGTCGGACGCGCCGAGCCCCTGGAACCACTGGACGAGCGCGTCGACGTGGCCGTTGGTCTTCAGCACGTCGTAGTCACCGATCAGCTTCCCCGAATTCGTGTAGCTGTACGTCACCTCTCCGAACACGCCGAGAGCTTTGATCTTGGATGTCGGAAGGCGGGGGTCGCCTGTGCAGCCTGCGATGACGGTCACATGGGCGGCCTTCGCCTTGGTGAGCGCGCTCGACACCGATGTCGGGACGATGCACTCGAGGATGACGGCCTTGGCGTTCTCGCTGACCGCGGTCTCGATGTCCTGGACCTGGGACGTCGCTGTCTCCGAGTTGTCGTATATGACGCTGAGCCCTGCCGCGCTCGCCGCCTGCTTCACGCCCGTCAGCAACTCCGTGTTGAAGGTGTTCTCCCCCACACCGAGGAACATGATCGAGTCGCCCTTCAGCGCCTTCACCTTCCCGGCGGGAAGCGCCGGCCCTGGTGCGACGAACTGAGAGGGGCCCTCGGCCGCCTTCAATGCGGACTCCAAGGCCGACTTCTGCGGGGCGGTCAGGCCGGCGTGGTCCTGCCCACCCCGGTGGGTCGCAGTCGCCGTCGCGGGGCCGGCGACGAGCAGGCTCGTCCCGAAGGCCGCAGCGAGCACGGCACCTCCGACAGCCACGGCGTTCTTCCAGCCATGTCGCTGTTTGATCATCAATGATTCCCTCCACTTCCGTACTGGCTTTGCGATTCCACGCCCAGTCGGATCCGTACGGGTGGCGGCGTTCGCCGCGCCGCCCGGCTACTGGGCCTCCACCGTCATTCCTATGTTGTTTCCTGCACCCCCTTTCACGGTCAAGCTCGACACGGCAAGCGCGATGACGAGCGCACCGCCGTAGAAGACGTCCTGGATCCATCCGGCGAGGCCGATGATCTCCAGTCCCGTGTACCCGGTCACCAGGAGGTAGGTGGCCACGAAGGTGCCCCAAGCGCTCGGCCGACCCACGTCGATGCAGGTCGTCCCGAGGAACGCGCTCGACAGCATCGGCAGCAACAACGACGAACCCAGCGTCGGGTCGGTTCCGTTCAGGTAGCCGACCGCGACGATCGATGCGAGAGCCGCGACCGCGCTCGAGACGATGAGCGAGGAGAACTTGATGCGCTTCACGCGGATCCCGGACAGGCGGGCGACGTTGGGGTTGGCGCCGACGAAGAACATCCGGCGGCCGAGAGGCGTGTACGAGAAGACGTACCAGGCGAGGAGGACCGCCGCGAGTGCCAGCCAGAAGGACAGTTCGAGGCCGAGGAACGATCCGGAGAACGCGTGCGCGTAACCTGTGCCGACCCCGGATCTCGGCGTGATGTCGATCCCGAGGGCGATCCCGAGGAACGCGGTACCGGTGCCGAGCGTGACGATCAGCGAGTTCAGCCCGAGCGTCACGATCAGGAAGCCCTGGAAGATCCCGATGACGACGCCCAAGCCGATCATCGCGAGGAACACCGTGGCCAACGGCCAGTGGTGGACGATGTCGAGCCTCCCGATCAGGACGACTTCGATGGTGAAGCTCCCCGCCAGGGAGAGATCGAGCTCCCCGGCGATGAGCGGGACGATGAAGCCGAGCGCGAGAAGCAGAAGGGTGCCTTGCGAGTCGAACATCGTCTCGAAGTTCGTGGTGGTCAGGAACTCCGACGGCTTCAGGGCGCCGAAGACGACGATGAGGAGACCCCAGACGCCGATGACGCCGTAGCGTTGGACGAAACCCCAGCGCCGGCGCGACCGTCTCTTCGACCGGGCCGCTGACGAGGCGTCGGAGGGCGTCGTCGTGTTCGACCCCTGCGTCAGCGTCACAACGGTCTTTCCTTCGCCGCCGCTTCCGTCCGAACCCGGTGCTCGGCCCTCACGCCACCGGGAGGTCGTCCGAAGAGGCGGAGAACACGAGTGGGTTCTGTTCCTCGTCGTCCAGCAGATCGCCGACCGCCATGCGCGCGACCTGCTCTTTCGTGTACACGTCCTGAGCTCCGTTGAACCTGGCGCCGTCCGGCATGTAGGCGATGGCGATGGCGATCCGCTGGTGGGGGGTCATGTTCGCGCCGGCGCCGTGAGCCGTGAGCCCGTTGTGCACGACGGCCCCCCCTGCGGGAACCGGGCAGAACACCGGGTCGATCTTCTTCCAATCCGGATAGACCTTGAACAGCGCGCCGATGTCCTGGTCGATGGCGACGTTGTCGTACCGCTCGTCGAGATGCGTCCCCGGAACGTAACAGAGACAGCCGTTCTCCACGGTCGCGTCCGAGAGCGCGAACCAGATCGTCAGTGCGTTGCTCGCCTTGAATGCCCAATACGGAACGTCGAGGTGGAACGCCGTGGGGTTGGCGAACGGCTCCTTGACGAGGGCCTGGTCGAGATAGATCCGCATCCCGTCCGCGCCGGCGAGCGTCGCAGCGATGCGTCCCAGCCGCCGGTCGAGCACGAGCTCCCGGACCTCCGGGCTCGTCATCCAGAGATTGACCGTCTGCGAGAACACCTTGTCGTGGTAGTCGTGCTCTTCCGTGAAGAACGGTGCGTACTCCGCGTCCGCCTTCGGGAAGATGCCGGTCCGATCGCCGAAGGCGCTCGTGACGGCCTGCCGCCACGCGAGGACCTCATCGGCATCGAGCAGATCGCGAAGCACGGCGAAGCCGTTCCTCCGGTAGCAATTCACTTCCTGCTCGGTCACCGTCTCGCGCATACGACCCCCTTGACGCATCGCCAACGTGCGATCCAGTCTGCGCGCCGCTCGTCGCCTTCTCGACGGAAGGCGATCCGGTCGCCCCCGCCTCTTCTGCCTCGCGTCCGTCGCGATGCCCAACCGGCGGGGGTGACGTGGAAAACGTTTTCCCCCGCTGGCGCGTAAAGTAGCGACCGGCGGACTTCGCGTCAAGGCCTGCCCGGTGTGCGACGGACTGCCGAGGAGGCAGCGTGGACAAGGAGAACCTCTGGGCGGGGAGGACGCCCACGATCCGCGACGTCGCGGTCCGGGCGGGCGTGTCCATCGCGACCGTTTCACGTGCCCTGCACGGCAGTCGGCCGGTCCGGCCGGACCTCGTCGTGAAGGTGCAGGCGGCGGCGGAGGAGCTCGGGTACCGCCGCAATGCGCTCGCCCAGGGGCTGCGCCTGCAGTCGTCCAGCACCATCGGCATGATCGTGCCGAGCATTGCCAACCCCTTCTTCGCGGCGTGTGCCGAAGGCGTCGAAGAGGAGCTGCAACGCTCGGGCCGGACGCTCCTCCTGTCGGCATCGGGGAACGATCCGGACCTCGAGAGCCGGAGGCTGCAGGAGCTCGTCGAGCGCCGGATCGACGGGCTCATCATCGTCCCGTGCGACCTGAAGAGGAGCCGCGCGGTCCTTGCCGCCGTCGCAGAGAGAGTGCCCGTCGTCCAGCTGGACCGGCGTGTCGACCATCTCGACTCGGATTGGATCGGTGTGGACGACGAGGTCGGTGTCCACCTGGTTCTGGCACATCTCGCCGAGAGGGGCGTGGGGACGGTGCAGTTCATCAGTGCCCGGACGGACAGCTCGACTGCAAAGCGGAGGCTGAAGGCGTTCCGTGCGTTCATCGGACGCCTCCACCTCCGCTCGATCGCCGACCCGGCGCTCGGGGAGTTCACCTCGGAGTGGGGACGCGAAGCCAGCAACCGGCTGCTCACCGGGGACGCTCTCCCGGACGCCGTGGTCTGCGGTGACGACGCCATCGCCTTCGGCGTGCTGCAGTCCTGTCACGAGGCGGGAGCCCGGGTTCCCTCGGACCTGATGGTGACGGGGTACGACGACGTCTGGTTCAGTGCGGTAGCCCACCCCCCGTTGACCACGGTCCGGCAACCGACCGCGGACCTCGCGAGAGTGAGCATCGAGCTCCTCGATCGAACGAGGGAGCTCGGCGCGCACGTCGCCGAGCACGTGACCTTGCAACCGAGCCTGGTGGTTCGCGCCTCGACGGGGATCGCGCGCCCCCCGGGTCGTGGTCCCCTCCGTCGGCATCATCCGTCCGGGGAGTGACCCGGCGCGGCGCCCTCGACCCAGGCATCGATACGGGACCCGTACCGGGCGAGAAGGTCCCCGTTTGCGCGTGCGTGCCGAAGGGAGTTGGACGCGATCGCGCCGAGGTCCGAGGCGCTCATGCCGAATTCCCGTACGACCAGCTCGTACTCGTCGACGATGGTGCAGCCCGCGAGCAGGGTGATGTCCGAGTTCAGCGAGACCGGGACGCCCGCGCGGAAGAGCTGCGCGAACGGGTGCTCCCGGAGGCTGGGGACGGAGCGCAACTTCACGTTCGACGTGACCGCGACGTCCAGGCATATGCCCCGCTCCCGGAGTGTCTCGACGAGCCCGCCGTCCCGGGCGCCGGCGACCCCGTGGCTGATCCGGTCGGGTCGGAACCGCTCCATCGTCTCCCGCACGTTGGACGGGGGGCCCTGCTCGCCCGAGTGCGGGACGACTCCGAGCCCCGCGTCCCGGACGAGGTCGAAAGCTTCGACGAAGTCGGCGAATCCCGAGGTGGTCTCGTCTCCGGTGAGACCCATGGCGACCACTCCGTCGTCGTGGTACTTGACGGCGAGGTTGGCGATCTCCAAGGCTTCGGCGCGACCGAGGTTCCGGTCGACGCCGAGGATCAAGCCACCCGCCGCTCCTCCATCGCTCGAAACGGACCTCGAACCATCGAGCGCCGCCTCGACGAGACCTTCGACCCGCCCGAGCCTCCCCTTGTAGAGGTGCGGCACGAGATGGAGCTCGGTCCACACGGTCCCGAGGGCCACCGCGTCGGAGAAGAGCTCCGCCACGATCCGCCGCAAGTCGTCCAACGAGGCGACGAGGGACCGGCAGCGCTCGTACAGCGTCGAGAACGACGACCACGTCGGGTAGTCGCGCGGCACCACGATCGGGTCGATCCCGTAGCGGTCGGCGAGCTCGTCCGCGGTGTCCTGGCGCATCGATCCCTCGGCGTGGAGATGGAGCTCGGCCTTGGGCAACTCGGCGAGCCGCCGACGGACTACGTCGCGGTCCACCATGGCGCCCGCTTCTCGCGAAAGGCGCGCACGCCCTCCTGCCCGTCGTTCGATCCGAGACATTCGATGAGCTCGGGAACTTGCTGCAGCCGGGCGCTGCGCGCGGTCATACCCTCGGTCGTCTTCGTGACCGCCTTGATCGCCCGGAGTGAGAGCGGGGCGCAGGCGAGCAGCCAGCCGAGCCATCGTTCGACGGCGGCGTCGAGCTCGGGGGCCGGGACCACCTCGTTGACGATGGCGAGCCGGGCGGCCTCTTCGGCCGTGAAGCGGCGCCCGGTCAAGAGCACTTCCATCGCCCACTTGCTCGGAAGCTGCCGGACGAGCGCCACGATCCCGCCGTCGAGGGGGAGGCGGCCGAGTCGCGGTTCCACGAAGCCGAACTCCGCGGTGTCCGCCGCGACCGCGAGATCGCACCCGATCACCAGCTCCATACCGCCACCGAGCGCAAAACCGTTGACCCTTGCCAGCACGGGGACCGAGAGCGTCCGGCGCAGGGTGAGGTGGCCGAAACCGTCGGGACGCAGGTCGAGCCAGTAGTCCGTCCCGGTCTTCCCCTCGTCGCTCTTCATGTCGTCGCCGGCGCAGAATGCCTGGTCGCCTGCGCCGGTGAGGACGACGACCCGCACCTCGGAGTTCGCCTCGACCTCGGCCCAGATCGAGGCGAGCTCCGCCTGCATCGCGGCGTCGACCGCGTTCCTCCTCTCGGGCCGGTTCAGCGTGACCCTTGCGACGTGGTCTTCGAGCACGTAATCGACAGGCAAAGCCCCTCCTCGTCCGCGCCTTTCTGCAGCATCACTTGACGAACGAAAGTGTATCGGACATGATATTCCGAGTGCTAGACGCAACATCTCGTGCACTGGATCGGGTATCTCCCGCGTTGCTCGACGGGTTGGACCCCCTCACGGAAAAACCCCAGAGCCTCTCCGAGATGGTCTACGACGCCATCCGGAGCTCGATCGTCTCCAAGCGGCTCGCGCCCGGGACCGTGGTCGCAGAGGCGTCGCTCGCCGCACGGCTCAGCGTCAGCAAGACGCCGGTACGGGAAGCGCTGCTGCGGTTGCAGTCACTGGGGTTGGTCGAGCCGGACGGAGGCCGGGGTCTCAGGGTCGTCGCCCCCTCGGAGGACTCCATCCGGGAGGCGTACGAGGTGAGACTCGTGCTCGAGCAGGGTCTTTCCCGGCGGGCTGCCGAGCTCGCGTCGACCGCCGAGCGCGACGAGATCCTCGACGCAGCCGAGCGTTCGCTGCAGTGTGCGGAGGCGGGCGACATCGCGGACGGCTTTCGCGCGTGGGACCGGTTGTTCCACCGGGCGATCAGCCGAGCCGCGCACAACGCCCGCCTGGCGAGGCTCGCGGAGGACGCCGCCGTGCTGGCGAGCGTGCTCCGCGAGCGGGACGTGCCGGGCGTACAGGACGCGATCCAGTGCGGTCATCAGCACATCCATATCGCGCAAGCCGTCTTCCGCGGCGACCCGGAGGAAGCGGCGAGGGCGTCGGACGCGCACGTGAACGCGGTGCGGGACATGGTCCTTCCGGCGTTCCACGACCGCTACGGGTCACCGCGTCTTCGGGGCGAGGAAGTCAGTTGAGGCAACTCCTGCGTCTGCGTTAGGCCGACGACGGAGTCACTTGAGAATTGCGCAGCCAAAAAGGGGGGTTCATGTCCGACCACACGTCCAGTCGACTCCGTGGGCACAACCGGCTCGCCGGAGCAGGCGTCGTCGCAGCGATGATCACCGCGACGGTGATCGCGGCCGTCGTTCCGGTGTCGGTCAGCTCCGGGGCGCCCGAGAAGAGCCTCGTGAGTCTGAAGGTGGTTCTTCCCTACTTCCCGACAAGCGAAGACGCCGGCACAGCGGTCGCGGTGGTGCAGGGGTTCTACAAGCAGGAAGGGCTCACAGTGACCCTCGAAGCGGGGACGACAAACACGCTCACGGGTATCGACGAGGTCGCGTCCGGCTCCGTCCAGATCGGCCAGGACGCCTCGAGCCCGACCCTGATCCAGGCGGTCTCGACGGGCGTTCCCGTCGAAGCGTTCGGCGCGATCTTCGCCAAGCACCCGTACGCGTTCTACTCGCTGCCGACAGATCCCGTCACCTCGCCGAAGGACTTCATCGGAAAGACGATCGGAGCTGAGCCTGGCGACACAATCCTGATCGACGCGATGCTCTACAAGAACGGCCTCAAGAAGTACATTCCCACAGTCAACAAGAAGATCGTCAACTCTTCGAGCGTCGCGCCCCTGTTGGACCACAAGGTGCAGGTGCAGACGGAGTGGGCCACCTCGGCGGGGACACTCAAGCCTTTGGGGAAGAACTACCGCCAGCTTCTCCTCTGGACAACCGGGGTACACCTGAGCGCGGACGTCCTTTTTGCGAAGACCTCCTACATCAAGACGCACCAGAAGGTCCTCGACGAGTACATGGACGCGACGGCGAAGGGTTGGATCTACGCGCGGACGCACCAGAGCAGGGCGGTGCACGATCTCTTGAAGTTGTTCAAGAACCTGAATTATGCGACGACACTCGTCACCCTGCAGAAATGCTTGCCCTACATCTTCAACGCGACCAGTCTCGCCGGTGGCTTCGCAACGATCAGCCCGACCGCTTGGGAGCAGGTCGCCCAGCTGTACACGGCACTTGGCAAGCTGAAGAAGCCGCCGCCCGTCTCCCGGATGCTCACGCTCTCGATCCTGAACGCCACCAGGAAGCAGCGGACATTCAAGTAGCCGGCGACCGCCGGCGACGGAGCGCCCCTCCCCGCCGACCGCCTCCCGGCCGAGCGCCTCCGGGCCGACCGCACCGCCGGGGTTGGCCGAACCGCCGGGGTTGGCCGAATGGACCTGGACACGCGAACATGATGGACACCGGAAAGGTCGCCCTTGCTGAACGAGAAGCGTGACGCTCCTCTCGAGTTGCGTCGCCTGGAGCGAGACGAGCACGATGCGCCCGACGGCTCCGTCGGCATCGACCCGCAGCACCTGAGCCGGGTTCCGGTGAGCGACGCAGCCGAGGGCGGCCCGTGCATCCGGCTCGAGGGCGCCGGGGTCCACTTCGAGAGCAACGCAGGCCCGGTGGAGGCGCTCAGGGACATCACGCTGGACATCAACGACGGAGACTTCTTCTCCCTCCTCGGGCCGAGCGGTTGCGGGAAATCCACCCTGTTGCGGGTGGTCGCCGACGTGGTGCCGCTCAGCACGGGACGCGTCACGGTGCTCGGCGCGTCCCCGTCGGTCGCACGCAAGGCGAGAAGTTTCGGCTTCGTCTTCCAGGACGCCGCGCTGATGCCCTGGCGACGCGTGATCGACAACGTCCTGTTGCCGATGGAGCTGGCAGGTGCGGTGGACGGTGCGGCGAGGAAGGCTGCCGACGAGGTGCTCGAGCTGGTCGGCCTGCAAGGGCGGAAGCGAGCGTACCCGAAGGAGCTCTCAGGCGGGATGAAGCAACGCGTATCGATCGCGCGGGCGCTCGTCACCAAGCCGAGGATCCTCCTCATGGACGAGCCCTTCGGCGCCCTCGACGAGATCACGAGGGACAAGATGAACGAGGAGCTCCTCACCATCTGGAGCTCGACGGGGACCACCACGGTCTTCGTGACGCACAGCATCCCGGAGGCGGCGTTCCTGAGTCGCCGGGTGGCCGTGCTGACCCCGGGGCCCGGACGCATCCGTGATGTCGTGGACATCGCGTTGCCGTATCCGAGAAGCCGCGAGATCCGGGACACGGTGCCGTTCCTGAGCACCACCTCACGACTGCGGGCGCTGTTGGCAGGTGACGGTGCAGGCTGAGCGAACGGTCGTCTTGGGCTCCGAGCTGGAAGGGGTCCCTGCCGCGACGTCCCCCCGGCCGCGGCGGCGATCTCGGCGCGGCGCGGGCAAGGTGCTGTGGCCGATCGCCGGGCTCGTCTTCCTCGTGCTGGTCTGGCAGGGCTGGGTCACGATCTTCCACGTCAAGCCGTACCTCGTGTCGTCACCGTTGACGGTGGCGAGCTACCTGGTGGACAACCGCACGCTCTTCCTCTCGAACCTGTACCCGACTGCGATCGAGAGCTTGCTCGGGTTCGCGCTCGGAAACGTCGCGGGAATCCTGATCGCGCTCCTGTTCGTGTACTCGAGGATCCTGAGGCGGGCGTTCTATCCGGCCGCGACCATCCTCTGGACGGTCCCCATCGTCGCAATCGCGCCCATACTGATCATCTACCTGGGGTTCGGCTACAGCCCGAAGATCGCGGTCGCCGCGCTCATCACCTTCTTCCCCACCTTGGTCAACATGGTCGCAGGGTTCGAGTCGGTGGATCCGCAGCTGCTCGAGCTGATGCACGTGCTGTCGGCGAAGAAGCGTGAGATCTTCCTGAAGCTGCGGCTGCCCTCCTCGATCCCCTATCTCTTCGCAGCGCTCAAGATCGCCGCGCCGGGGGCCGTGATCGGCGCGATCGTGGCGGAGTGGATCGGGTCGACGAGAGGCATCGGGTTCCTCATCGTGTATGCGACGCAGAACTTCCAGGCGCCGCAGCTCTATGCGGCCATGGCCGTCGCATCGGGGTATGCCCTCGCGCTCTTCGGCCTCGTGGTCCTGGCGCAGCGGTTGATGGGTCGATGGGACCGGGTCAGGTGAACGGGGAACCCCTCTCCGGGCGGACGGAGCCAGGTCCTTGATCTTCGTCGTCACCGCTCCATGCATCGACGTGCTCGACCGGGGTTGTATCGACATGTGCCCGGTCGACTGCATCTACGAAGGGGACCGCTCGGTCTACATCCACCCGGACGAATGCATCGGCTGTGGCGCGTGCGAGGGGGCCTGCCCTGTCGAAGCCATCTACCGCGAGGACGAGCTGCCTTCGAGGTGGCAGGCGTTCCGGCAGGACAACGCCAGGTTCTTCTTCGAGGCGCTGCCGGGCAGGGAGCAGCCGCTCGGTTCTCCCGGCGGCGCGTCGCGACTGGGACGGTTGTCGGTCGACACGGAGCTGGTCTCTGCGACGGTCGGCCCGGCGGATTCGGGCCGTCCGGTCGCGACGCCGTGAGCCGGGTCGGATCGTGTCGACGACGACTTTCGGTGCGGGCAGCAGGGTCGTGGTGACGGTAGGGAGGAGCGCGTGATGACGAAGATCGATGCCCCGGTGGTTGCGAGTTCCGACGTGGTCGTCGTCGGGGGAGGCCCTGCGGGCGTCAGCGCTGCCGTCGGCGCGGCGCGTGCCGGCGCCAGCGTCACCTTGCTCGAGCGGTACGGGTCGCTCGGGGGGCTCGCGTCCGGGGGGATGGTGCTCGTTCTCGACGACATGTGCAACGGGTCCGAGGTCTCCGTCACCGGGATCGTCGACGAGTACGTCGACCGGCTGGAGGCGATCGGGCTCGCCGTGCACCCGCCCGAGGAAGACCGCCTGTCGTCGCCGGAGATGTGGCGACGCTGGAGCAGGTGGGGGCTGTTCGACTTCCAGTCGCACGATGCGATCAAGCCCATCTGCTACGCGGTTGCGTTCGATCCCGACGGATGGAAGCGGGTCTCGGCCGATCTCGTGTACGAGAGCGGGGTGACCCTTCGGCTCCACAGTTGGTTCACGCGGCCCGTGGTCGAGGACGGTGCGGTGAAGGGCGTCGTCTGCGAGACCAAGTCGGGCCCTCAGGCCGTGACGGGGGCGGTGGTGATCGACACGAGCGGTGACCTCGACGTCGCGTCCAGGTCGGGAGCCCGGTTCGTCCACGACAAGTACATGGTGACGCTCGTGTTCCGCATCGGAGGTATCGACACGGAAGCGGCTGAGGAGTTCCAGTTCGGGAACGAGCGGGAAGCCCGGGAGATCGATCGGAAGATCAAGCGCCTTCTCGGTGGTGCGTGGGACCTCTGGTGGCTGAAGACGCCCTTGCCGGGGATCGTATGGTGCAACTGTCCTCACATGACCGGGTACGACGGGACGGACCCGGCCTCCTTGACCGCGGCCGACCGCGAAGCGCGCAAGCGGATCGCAGACGTCATCGACGTCGCCCGTGCCGAACTTCCCGGCTTCGAGCGCTGCTTCGTGGTGGACACCGCTGAGCAGATCGGCGTGCGCCAGACGAGGCTGCTCGAGGGTGAGTACGTCGTGACCAAGGACGACGTGCAGAGTCGCCGCCACTTCCCGGACACCGTCTGCAGAGGGCGGGACTACTACACGCCCTACCGCGCACTCGTCCCAAAGGATGTCGACCAGCTGCTCGTCGCGGGGCGGCATTACTCGGCGACGCCCGACGCGCAGCGGATCTCGCGGGAGATCCCACCCTGCATGGCGATGGGACAGGCCGCCGGCATCGCCGCGGCCCTGAGCGCAGAGGAAGGAGTGCGGGTGAGAGAAGTCCCCTTCCGTCGGATCCAAGAGGGGATGCGCAAGCAGGGCGCTGACCCCGGAGACGTCCCCGCGCCGAACGCGACGCTCGATGCAGCCGAGGTGCGGTCGTGATCGCGGACCCCACGGGTCCGCCGACGACCGACGGTCAGCCCGGCGACGACACCCCGTCGAGGAAGGCGGCGGGACCTCTGGCCGGAGTCACCGTCGTCGACTTCACGCAGGTCTACATGGGCCCCTGCTGCACCCAGATGCTCGGCGACTTCGGCGCCACGGTCATAAAGATCGAGCGGCCTGGTTCGGGCGACCTGAGCCGGACGGCCATCCCCGACCCCGACGGGTTCGACAACCCCATCTTCCTGTCGATCAACCGGAACAAGAAGAGCGTCGTCGTCGACGTGCGCCGCGACGAGGGGAAGGACGTCCTGCGCCGCCTCGTCGCGTCCGCCGACGTCGTCGTGAGCAACTTCCGCCAGGGCGTGATGGATCGCCTCGGGTTCGGTTACGACGCGGCGCGTGCGCTGAACCCCCGGATCATCTGGGTGTCCGGAACGGGATTCGGCGAGCAGGGGCCGTTCCGGCACAAGGGCGGGCAGGACGTGCTGGCGCAGGCGTACACGGGCCTCATGTGGCGACGCCAGAGCGACGATCTCCCCCTCAGCGTCTATCCGACCACGTTCTGCGACTACACCACGGGTATGCACCTCGTTCAAGGAGTGCTCCTGGCCCTGCTGGCTCGGGAGCGCGACGGCGAAGGTCAGCGCGTGGACGTGTCGATGTTCGACTCCATGCTCCATTTGCAGATGCAGGAAGCCTGCATGCAGATGAACCGGGGCTTCGAGGTGAACTGGGCGCGGATGCCGTTGTGCGGGGTCTTCCCGACCCTGGACGGCGCGGTGAGCATCGTGGGGGCGTTCAAGGAGAACCCGCTGAGAGACATCTGCCAGGCGCTGGGGATCCCGGACCTCTCGCTCGACGGCCGGTTCGCCACCCCCGAAGACCAGATGACGCACCGCACCGAGCTGCAGCAGATCTTCGCAGCCCGCTTCGCGGGCGAGTCCACCGAGCATTGGATCGGAAAGCTCGAGGCGGAGGACATCCTGTGTGCCCCGGTGTGGACCATGGAGCACGCGCTCGCGCACGAGCAGACGAGCACGAACGGGATGTTGACCACGATGCGGCACCCGGCGGTCGGGACGGTGCGCTGCCTCAGCGCACCGATCCACATGGGGCGGACGCCGGCGCGGGTCTACGCTCCACCCCCGATGCTCGGCGAGCACACCGACGGCGTGCTGGAGTCGATCGGGTATTCCCCGGGCGAAGTCGGGGAATTGCGGGACGCGGGGGTCCTCGGGTGAGCGGTGCGGTCCGCAGCCGGGCGCTCGAGCGCGGGGTGTGGGGCGTCATCCCCACTCCGTTTGCCGGGCCGTCGGACGAGCTCGACGAAGAGAGCCTTGCGAGGCTGGCTTCGTTCTACGAGGCCGCAGGCGCCACCGGGCTCACCGTTCTCGGGGTGTTCGGCGAGTCGGCCCGGCTCTCCATGGCGGAACGTCGCCGGGTGCTCGACGTGGTCTCGCGGACCTCGGCGCTTCCCCTGGTGATCGGCATCACGGCGCTCGCGACCGCTCCCGGCGCGGAGGAGGCGGCGGCTCTCGCACCCGCCGCGAACGGCCGCGCGGTCGCGGTGATGGTCCAGGTGAACACCGCGGACCGCGAGCGGATGCTCGCGCACCTTCGGCGGGTCCACGAGGCGACGGGACTGTCGGTCGTCGTCCAGGACTACCCGGAGGCGAGCGGGGTGACGGTCGCCGCGCCGGCGCTCGCGGATGCGTTGGCCGGCGAACCCTGGGTCGCCGCGGTGAAGGCCGAGTCCCCGCCCACCGCGCTCGCGGTCGCGCACCTGGCGGAGGCGCTCGCGGAAGTCCCCGTCTTCGGCGGCCTCGGCGGCATCGGGCTCCTCGACGAGCTGTCGGCGGGGGCCGCGGGCGCGATGACCGGGTTCTCGTTTCCCGAGGGCCTGGCCGAGTGCGTGGCTGCGCACCGCGAAGGAGGTTACGAACGTGCGCGGGCCGCGATCCTGCCGTACCTGCCGCTCATCAATTTCGAGCAGCAGCCGCGAATCGGGCTCGCCATCCGGAAAGAAGCGTTCCGGCGCCGAGGGCTCATCCGTGAAGCTTCCGTCCGGGCGCCCGGAATCGGGATGCCCGAGCAGCTGTCGGCGCAGCTCGATCGGCACATGGCGGCAGTCTCCCTGGAGATGAACGGGGTGCACGCGTGAACTTCGGCATCTCGGGGCGGTCGGCCGTGGTGTGCGCCTCCACGAGCGGGCTCGGGGAAGGGTGCGCGCGGGCGCTCGCCAACGAGGGAGCCCGTGTCGTGGTGTGCGGTCGCCGTGAGGATCGCGCGCAGAAGATCGCCGCCGAGCTCCCTGACGCGGTCGGTGTCGGGGTCGATCTCACGGATCGCGACGGAGCTGCTCGCCTTGTCGACGCGGCGAGAGAAGCCTTCGGATCCATCGACATCGTGGTCTTGAACGGTCCGGGACCCCCGCCCGGGCGCGCAGAGGACGTGACCCGTGACGGCCTGGTCTCGGCGATGAACGAGCTGCTCTTCTCCCACCGGGAGATCGTCTCTCGGGTGCTTCCCGACATGCGCGCACAGCGGTGGGGGCGG
>JASHUY010000043.1 GCA_030039755.1 Acidimicrobiales bacterium | reverse complement strand
CTCGGCGACGGGGTGAACCTGGCCGCACGCCTCATGTCCGCGGCCCCCCCGGGCGCGGCCTACGTCTCCTCGGGGGTCGTGCGCGGAGCCGGCGCCGCCATCGCCTTCGACGACATCGGCGAGCTCAAGGTGAAGGGAAAGGCGAAGCCCGTGCCGGTCCGCCGGGTGGTCGGCCGCGTCGACCGCGCCCACCTGACGGCGCGCTCGGCCCACCCCCTCCTCGGGCGGGCCCCCGAGCTGGCCCAGCTCCTCCAGCTCGCGGAGCAGGCCGCCGCGGGCAAAGGGTGCGTCGTCGCCCTCTCGGCCGAAGCCGGCATGGGCAAGACCCGCCTCACCGAGGAGCTCGCGACCTCCCTCAGGGACCGGGACTTCCCGGTCTTCGTCGGCGCGGCGGCATCCGTCGGCGGTGCGACCAGCTACCTCGCCTGGCAGCCGGTCGTCGCCGGCCTCCTCGGCCTTTCCGCGGCGAGCGAGACGTCGGGAGACCGCGTCGGCGTCCTCGAAGAGGCGCTGGAGGCGATCGACCCGGCGCTCGTCCCCCGGCTCCCGCTCCTGGGCTCCCTCTTCGGGGTCAACATCCCCGACAACGAGCTGACCGCTGGCTTCGACCCGAAGCTCCGGAAGACCTCGCTCGAGTCGCTCGTCGTCCGCTGTCTGTCGGTCCGCGCGGCGCGCGGGCCGTTCAGCGTCGTGCTCGAAGACTGCCACTGGCTCGACCCGCTCTCCACCGACCTCTTCGAGCTCGTGGCGAGGGCTGTCCAGATGCTGCCGGTCCTCGTGCTCGTGAACCACCGTCCGGGGTCCTTCGCCGTCCCCGCGCTCGCCCACGCGAGCGTCATCGAGCTCGACCGCCTCGACGACGAGAGCTGCCGCGCCCTGTTGGCCACCCGCCTCGCCGAGCTCTACGGGGAGGCGGCGCCGGCGTCCGGCGCGCTCCTCGAACGGTTGGTGTCGAGAGCCGAGGGCAACCCGTTCTACCTCCAGGAGCTCGCCAACTTCCTCCACGACCGCGGCGCGGACCTCCACGACGCCGGGGCGGCGGTGATCGAGCTCCCCGCCAGCCTTTCCGCACTCGTCCAGTCGCGCATCGACACCCTGGCCGAACCCCCGCGCCGGACGCTCAAGGTCGCGAGCGTCGTGGGGCGCGAGTTCGCCTCCGCCACGCTGACGGGCGCCTACCACGAGCTCGGGACGCCCCGTCAGGTGACGGGCCACCTCCGGCTCCTGTGCGCAGAGGACCTCGTCGTGCGGGACCAGGATCTCGTCGAGCTTTTCGCCTTCAAGCACGCGGTCATCCGCGACGTCGCCTACCAGAGCCTCCCGTACGCGCTGCGCGCCGTCGTCCACGGCCGGATCGGGCTCTTCCTCGAGGCGGCCGAACCCGACGCGCTCGACCTCCTCGCGCACCACTTCTGGAACAGCGCCGAAGAGGCGAAGAAGCGCGAGTACCTGCGGCGCGCCGGCGACGCCGCCAAAGCCCGCTACGCCAACGACGCGGCGGTCGACTACTACCGCAAGCTGGCCACCCTCGTCGACGACGACGAGCGCCAGAGCCTCTACTTCGAGCTCGGCATGGTGCTGCAGCTGCGTGCCGACTACGCCGCGGCCACAGAGCTGTACCTCGAGGCCATCGAGCTCGCGCAACGCCGCGCCGACGCCTACTCCCTGGGGCGTGCGCACGTGGCCCGCGCGGATCCCCTCCAGAAGCGCGGCCGCTTCGACGACGCCGCGGCCGAGGTCGACGTCGCCGAGCGCATCTTCGAGGAGATCGACAACCGCGACGGCCTCGGCCGCGTCCACATGTTGCGGGGCCTGCTCGCCAACCGGAGGGGTGATTCCCAGGACGCCTGGGCGCACCTCGAGCGGAGCCTGGCGATCCGGCGCGATCTCGGCGACCGCGAGCGCGAGGCGGTCACGCTCATGGAGATGGGGGTCGCGGCGGCACAGGGCGCGGACTACGACCGGGCGTGCCGCCTCCTGGAAGAGGCGCTCGCGCTGCACGTGGCGCTTGACAAGCGGCTGAACATCGCCCGCACCAAGAACAATTTGGGCTTCATCGCCTACCTCCGGCAGGACTACGCCGCCGCCGTGCCGCTCCTCGAGGAGGCCGTGCGCATCGACGTCGAGATCGGCGATCCGTACGAGGCGGCGCTCGCGCAGCAGAACCTCGGCAGCTGCGCCCGGGCGGTCGGCGACCGAGCGAAGGCGTGCGGGCTCTACGCCGACGCGTTGCGGGCGTTCGTGACGGCCGGCGACGACGGGCAGCTCGCGGTCGTCTTCGAGGACGTGGCCATGACGGCGGCCGATCGGAGCCCCGAGCCGGCGCTCCGGCTCGTCGGAGCCGCCGCGGCGTTGCGCGAGGTGGTGGGCATGGCACGCCTGGCCTTCGAACAGGAGGGGCTCGACGAGCACATGGCGGGTGCTCGCGGTGCGATGGGCTCGCGGGCGGCACTTTTCGAGGAAGAGGGCCGCTCCCTCGACGCCCGAGCCGCAGCACAGTTCGCGCTCGAGCTGTGCCGGCTTGACGGCTGAACCCGTCCCAGGGGCCAGATCGTCCATATCTCAACAGCGGAACAACGGCGAGCCAACCTTGTGGACGCCGAAGTATCCCCCGGTTACAGTCCCCGTGTAGCGACGTACACGCCTTCACACGTTGGAGGCCCTAGGGATCGCGGGGGTCCCGGCATGCGCTTGCCTTTCGCTGGAAAGGCGTTGCGATCCGCCTGCATGGCGCTGGTCGCGACGCTCGGTGCCGTCGGGGTCGCCCTTGCGGCTCCTCCGGGAGGCGTCGGCCCCGCCGGCGCGACAACGCCGCCGCCGACGCCCACGGTCACGAGCGCGCCGACCAGCAGCACCACGCCGACGGTCACCGTGACCGGTATGGACACAACGCCCACAGACGTGGTTGCGATTGCGACCACACCCACTGCGACCACACCCACAGGCTCGTGGGCGGGCATCGGCACCGTGCAGAGCACACACCACTGGAGCGTCACCGTCACACTCCTCGACGGGTCGCACACGCTCGAGGCCTACGGGCTCACAAAGACAGGGACCCAGCGGAGCGCCGCCACGGCAACGTTCACGGTCACCGTCGCCAGCCCCACGGCAAGACCCGACACACTCGTCGTCGACGGGAACTTCGAGACACCGCAGGTGTCCCCCACGGCGACGCTGACATCGGCAGACTTGTTCACAGCGGTGCCGATCACCGGGACGCCCTACTGGAAGCCGACCAACGGCGGCAAGGTCCGGCTCCAGCACTCCGGGGCCGTCACCGCGACGACAACAGGCACGACTACGCCAGCGACGGTCACAGCCGCCACAGGTATGCAGTACGCGCGGCTCGCTTCGACAAAGGTCGATGGCGTCGAGCAGACAGTCCCCACGACCGTCGGCGCGCAGTACGTGCTCAGCTTCGCCTACCGCGCCCAGCCAGGGACCCGCACATCGAAGAACATCATGAAGGTCCTGTGGGGATCGACGACGGTCGCGACAGCCCTGCAGGGCACGCACACAGGCTGGACGACCGCCACCTACACGGTCACCGCCACGTCGACGAGCACCCTCCTCCAGTTCGAGGACAAGTACCAGACCAGCTCCGCGATCACGACAGGCGACTTCCTCGACGACGTCAGCCTCGTGCCGGCCCGGTCTCTCGAGCCTTTGAACACCCGGTGGCAAACAGCAAAATTCCTCACAATTAGCACGAGCCCGACCTCGCACACAGCAGGAACCGGCACACAGAAGCTCGCCTTCTCCGACGAGCAGCTCTGGTACAGGTTCAAGATCTCACAGGACGAGGAAGTCTCGGTCGAGATGACCACAGTCGCCGCCAACGACGAGCTGCTCCTCTACTCGACAATCAAAGCGCTCTACACGCAGCAGACCAGTTCGTCGACGTCCCTCGATCTCACGAAGCTCGAGGCGCAGAGCCCGACAAATTCCGGCTCGTTCAACGCCTCCTCGTTCTCCCATGGCGACAGCTCCTCGTTCACACCGTCGTCGTTCTCCCACGGCGACAGCTCCTCGTTCACACCGTCGTCGTTCTCCCACGGCGACAGCTCGCCGTTCACACCGTCGTCGTTCTCGCACGGCGACAGCTCCACGTTCACAAGTGCCTTCGCCACCGAGCCGACAGCAGCGGACAGCCAGGCCGTGGAAGACAGCCTGATCACAGGGTCCACCGAGCAGGGCGACGTCGACAAGACGGTTATTGCCCAGACGTTCAATGACACAGGGTACTTCTACGTGGAGGTCGTCGGGATCAACGGCGCCCACACCTCGACGCCCTTCGTGCTGACGGTCGGCACGACCGCGACGGACTGCTCGGGGATCACATCGACATACTTCGCCAGGGACGGCTTCGCAAAGACTGGCGGCGGCACCGTGTCAGGGCATACATTGACCACGACCTATAAGACGGTGATCGTCGATGACTCCCAGACGATGCGCGCGCTCACGAGCACAGCCACATTGGTGTCCGATCTCTCGGAGCTCGCGACAAAGACCTCCGGGATCGTCGTGAACGTCGGCACGAGCGAGGCGGTCGAGACACTCACCACGCAGGCCGAGACAAACGCCTCGTGCCCTTACGCCGTGAATCTCGAGGCGGACGCCATCCAGGACATCATCAACTCCTACCGCAAACCCACAGCCTCGAATGGTACGACAAACCTCGAGTACGTGGTCATCGTCGGCGATGACGACGTCATCCCGTTCTTCCGCTACGCCGACCAGGAGGCGATCGAGCCCGAGTCCAGCTACGTAGTCCCGCTCAAGAGCACCTCGGAGGCGGAGGCCGCACTCGCGAACGACTTCTACCTCACCGACGATCCGTACGGCGCCGAGACATCGATCACCGTCGACGGTTCGACGATCCCGGTCCAGACGGCGGCCGTCGGACGGCTGGTGGAGACCCCTGCCAACATCGAGAAGACGATCGACAACTTCGTGTCCGACGAGACCATCACGCCGAAGGCGTCGCTCACCACGGGCTACAGCTTCATGGCTCACGGGGCCCAGGAGATCGCGACCACCTTCAAGACGACAGCCGAGCTCGACAACACAACACTCATCACCAAGGCGACAGTGCCGAAGACAAGGACGAAGTCGAAGACAGAGGCATGGACATCGACATACTCCTGGACAGTGACACGGCTCTCGACGGACCTCACGAAGACGACACATCAGCTCGTCTTCCTCGGCGCCCACTTCAACGCGAACGGGCTCCTGTCCGCGGACGAGACAACATTCCTCTTGACCCAGACATTCGCCCACGAGATCGGCACAGACCTCAAGGACTCGCTCGTCCTGAGCGGCGGCTGCCACTCCGGCTACAACATCGACCCGAAGGACGACGCGCCCTACACCAACACACTGGCGTGGCCG
>JASHUY010000042.1 GCA_030039755.1 Acidimicrobiales bacterium | reverse complement strand
GATCGCGCCCTGGGCGACCCTCCGGCGGGGCAGCCCTGGTCATCATCTCCACCCCACCACGAGCCGGAACCCCGACCTGCTACTCCATGAGCATGCTCGCTTCTCCGTGAGCATGCTCGCTCGGCGTCTGCGGGCGGTGCCGGAGGCTCGTCCGATGGGCATGCCCGACCCCGACGAGCTCCACGACGAGCTGGAGGCCGTGCGAGGCCGTACGAGGCTGACGGGGGTGATCCGAACGAAGGGGCCTGCGATCTCCTCTCGATCACCTCGATCACCCGAGGCGACACCAGGCGAGACGAAGGAGCCCCGGGACGTTACGCCAGGCTCCTGATCATCCTCGCGACTTCCTCGGGGCGGTAGCCGAGCCGCCGGGCGAAGAGGACGAGTTCCCGCGTCTTTTGGATCACCGCGCCACGCTCCGGGCTGCCCGACACGGTGATCCCTCTGCCGCGACGGAACTCGAGCATGCCCTCGTCTCTCAGGATTCGAAGCGCGCGGAACACGGTGTTGGCGTTCACGCCGAGCACGGCTGCGAGGTCCCGTGCCGGAGGGAGTCGCTCACCGGGCTTCGCCTCGCCGTCCGCGATGGCGCGTCGGATCTCGGCGGCGACCTGTTCATGGAGGGCGAGCCGCTCCGAGACGTCGACCTTCTTGACCCTTCTCATGATGCTACATACGATAGCACCACGAGGAGGCGTCCGTCATGGGGACGACGACGAGCGGACAACGCCCGGGAGCGGTCGACCGAGTTTCCGTGCTGCACGGTCCGCCGCGGACGGCGCTCGACTTCGCGCCGCCTGAGCCGACGGAGGCACTGATCGAAGAGGCTCGCCGCAGACGGCGCCGACGGTGGCGACGTGTGGCGATCGGGTGCGTGGCCGTCGCGCTCGTGGGCTGGATCGTCGACGTCGTGGGGGCTGGCGGACGCGGGGTCAACTCGGCGCGGCACCCCGTCCGAGCGAGCGCCGTCCCCAGCGCGGTGCCCGAGGCGCGGTGGCACCGGCTGACCGCCGAGGAACTTCCGAGGGGTTCCACAGTCAACTCGATCGTGAGCTACCGAGGCACCCTCTACGCCGCCGGCACCTACTTCTCGGGGGGAAGCCCGGCCCTCGGGTATCCCAGGTACTCGGAGCCGTTCGTGTGGGCGTCGGCCGACGGGGGCCCGTGGCGGCCCGTGTGGCCTTCGTCAGGTGGCGTGGTCGTCGGTACCGGCGCAGACCAGCATCTGCTGTCGACTCCGATCGGCCTGCTCCTCTTCGCCGGAGGCACTCCCGGCAGCGCCATGTGGCGACTCGTCGGGCCGCGCTTCGTGCGAGTGGACCTTCCTCCGCTCATGGAGAGCGCCGCGATCGACGGGGCGGCATGGAACGACGGTCGACTGGTGGTCATGGAGTCCGACAAGTACGCCACGCCCTACGGCGGTAGCGCGGTCATCTGGAGCTCGTCCAACGGCGTCTCGTGGACACGGGATCAGCTGCCGGGCGAGCCCTACCTCACATCGCTCGTGGCCACGTCGTGGGGCTTTGCCGCTGGCGGAAGGTCGAGCTCGACGGCGCACGCTGAGGTCTGGACGTCCACGGACGGCCTCATTTGGCATGCCGAGGCGCTCGGTGCCGTGAACGGTTCGGCGACCGTGGCGAGCCGCGGCTCGACGGTCGTAGCCGACGACGCACAGGCGGTGCCGAACCGGCTGTGGTGGTCGGACGACGGCACGACGTGGAAGCAGGCCCGGGTCGTCGGGCGGCTCGTGTCTCCTCCCTACAGCGGAATGGTGTCTGGGTCTTTCGGCTTCGCGGTGCCGGGACGGAGCGGCACGACGCTCTGGTACTCGCCGACCGGGCGCCGCTGGGTCCAGCTTCGAAACGTCGGCTCGCTCCCAGCCGAGGTGACCGTCAGCGGGCTGTTCGCCATCCGAGGCGGTGTCCTTGCGGTCGTCTACCGCGGCAACTCACCCGACGAGTTCTGGCAGGTGGAGATCGCACGCTCGAGGGCGGTCTTCCCTGGCGCCGGAGACGAAGTGGGTCCGAACCGGATCGTCGGCGGGTCCACGTGAGCCACACGGTCGACGCCCGGCCGACTGCGCCGTCCAGTCCTTCGGCGACGCTGTGTCCCTCCGAACGCACCGGGACCGAGCCCGAGCCCGAGGCCCTCATCACGCCCGAGGCCCTCATCACGCCCGAGGCCCTCATCAAACCCGAGGCCCTCATCAAAGAGGCGCGACGCCGGCAGCGGCGCCGTCGGGCAGTGAGCCTGCTCGTGGTCGCAGCGGTCGCAGGCCTCGTCACCGCGCTCCTGGCCGGCCTCCCCCCTTCGGGTCCGACGCGCCCGACGTCCCATGCGGGAAGAGGGCCGTCGACGGGCTCGCCGTCGAACCTCGAGCACCTGGCCGCATCCGCCCCGGCGCCGGCCCGGTGTCCGGCAGAGGCGACGAGCACAGGATCGACTTCACCCGTCACCCAATCGCTCGACGGCACCTTCTCCGCCTGCCTCCGCGTCGGAGACGTGGCGTCCGGCCCGTACCACGTGGTCGTGAGCGCGGACGTCACAACGAGGAGGCCGCAGCTCGTCCCGCGCGAACCGCAGATCCACCTCTCCGTCTCTCCGCGCTCTGGTCCACCTGGGAGCCGTGTCACGGTCACCGGCGTCGTGAGCGTGCCGCACAAGCTCACGAAGGCGACGCCTCCCGACGACACATCGACTGCCAGCCTTTGCTGGGGCGGATGTCCGGGCGGGCTCACCGACACGGTGACAACGGTCCGCTGGTCCTCGCCAACCACTTTCCACATGACCTTCACGGTGCCCGCTGCGCCGTGGGTGCAAGTGGGGTCCTCGGGCAAAGGCCGCGTGGTGCCGCTTGCATCCGGCCTCTACCGCATCGGCGTGCGGTGCCTGGGCCCCTTCGTCTTCAAGGGATGCGAGCTCGGACCGGCGGAGGCGTCGGTCACCTTCCGGATCGTCGTCCCAGACCATGCCCTCGTGGCGCACTGCCCGACTCCCACGTCGTGCGCCTTGCTCAGCTTGGGCTCGCGCACTGCGTTCCCCGCTCAGGCCGTCGAGGTGAGGGGCGTCGCACCGCTCGTGTCGATGGTCGCAACAAAGCCCACCGCCGCACAGCTCGACGTCCTGTCCGGACCGGCGGGCGGGCCCCAGATCGTCTTCGGCCGAGGGCCTGAGCCCCGAGTCTCCCTCGACTACCACTGGGTCGACATGGGCGACGCCCCCCTGGACGTGAAGGCACCACCGACCTTCGCGAGCCTCGGACACCTCTCGGTTCTGAGCGAGACCGACGCGGGACTGACTCCGTTGTCGGGAAACCCGGCAGCGCCGGACCGAGTCGCACACTGTGCACCGGGCGCCGTGGTGATCACAACCTTCGGCGCGAAGGGGGCGGTGACGACCACGGCGGTCCCGACGGCCGGCGTCATCGCGGCCCTTGCCAGGAACGGCTTCTCGCGCGTCTACACACCGAACCACAAGCCACCTGGTTGCGCCGCCGTGGCGCTCCCTCGAGCCGGCCCGGCGCTCTTCGTCGCCTTCCAAGTCGCCGTGACGCCCACACTGACCGTGCAAAGAGACGTCGCACTTCAGACCTTCGACGCCGGCGCGTCTTGGAGTGTCCTCCCGGTCCCGGCTGGCGCGACGGGCACAGGGTTCGGGGGCTTTCGCTACCGGGACGATCTGGTCGAGGCCGTCTACTCGCCTGCGACCCGCGACCGGACACCTCGCCCTCCTCTCGCCGAGCAGTTCGACCCGGTGTCCGGGACCTGGCATGAGGCTCCTGTCGGGTGCCCATCGAGCGGTCCGTGCGCCACGTTCGGCCCGTTCTCGTCGTCGAACTGCGCGGGTGGGATCCACGCCGATCAGGAGTTGCTGACGTCGACGAACGGCGGCGCGTCGTGGAACGAACCTGCGTGGCCGTCCCTCGTGGACCCGTGCAGCCGAAGCGAGCTCGCGGCGGTCTCGGCTTCCACCGAGCTCCTCGTCAACGGGTCGATGCGCGTTCCCTATCTCGTCCTCCGCTCGACCGACGGTGGTACGGCCTGGACCGACGTCGGACTACCCCGCGCGCCGTTCGTCGCGCCGACAGGCATCGTCACAGGCCAGCTGATGCTTCTTTCGAACGGGGCACTGCTTCTGCTCACAAACCGACCCGGTACATGGGAGCTGCTTGCGCCCGGCTCGCAGCGTTGGTGCACGGTCCGGAGCGTGCCAGCCTCGACGCGATCCTCGGCCAGGGTCGGGGTCACCGTCTTCGATGGCCAACTTTGGTGGGTGAGCGGCAGCGGCGCCGCTTCCTCCACCTTGGACCACGTGGACATCACCGACATCGAGTGCTGAAGGACCGCGAGACGGTCTCTACTCTCAGGGCGGGGGCCGCCGCCGCGCCCGCCGCCGGCGAGAGGCAGGCCGAACGCTCACTTGCACTGCTCCCGCAACCCTGCCCGAGGCTTGTGACGGCCACTGCCACGGCTACGCTCTCGAGCATCCGCTCGACAAGGAGGTCGGAGCATGTGCAAGGGCGGCGCTCTGGTTGCCGACTTCTTCGCCGGTAACGACGAACGCCCGCGAGTCCCGGAGGTCGTTGCAGCACATCTCACCCGGACCCTCGAGGGCGCCTGGGTCGTCTGGGCTCACAAAGTCGCCAGGTCGGCGGCCAACGGGGTGTACGTCCCTTTGACCGGGGGAGGCTCCTATCTGGCCGACGCGAGAGCGCGGTGCCGGGTTCGATCCCACCGGGCACCCAAACCGGATTGCAGTTGCGGCTTTCACGCCCTGAGCGTCGACTGGCGCGTAGGCGACTTCCCCGGCGGCGTCGTCGGCCTGGAGGTCGCCCTCTCCGAGCGGGTCCTCGCCTTCGAATGGGCCCGTGGCGGGCTTTTGTTCCGCGCCGGCCGCCAAACCGTGATGCGAACCGTCGACGTGCCCGTCCGGCGCGTGCGGAGCCTCCCGCCTGACGACCCCTCCGGCCCCCTCGCGATGCTGACCGAGCCGCGGCCTCACGGAGCCGGACCCGTCCAGCTTCGCCTCCCGACGGGCAAGCCGAGGGAGGTCGAGATCGTCGACGACGCCGGCTACTGCCGGCTGACCGACGTCGCGCCGGTCTTCGATGACCACGTCGAGCTCGAACCGTCCAGCGTCAAGAGACGCGCCAGACCCGTAGCCGTTCGGACCTGAAGGGGACTACGCGCCAGGACGTTCTTGGCGCCCGCGACCTCGTCGAGCGCCGCCGCGACCTCCGGCTCACGGACCGTATCCGTGCGTCTCGGCCGTTCGTCTCGGCCGGAGGGCTCAGCCGGAGGGCGTTCAGGGGCGGTTCAGGCCGCGGGTGGGCTCGATGCAGCCCGTTGGGGAGACGAACCGGCCCGATGTCCGGAACGAACAGCGGCGGCGTGCAGCAACGGGTCGCCCTGCGCAGGTCCTCGCACGAACCGCAGCCAGCCGACCCCCTGCTCGGTGTGCTCCGCCATCCAGGCGTCGCGTGCCGCGCGGGCCGCGAGCCGGTCGTGGAGCCGTTTGGCGCTTTCTGCCGCACGCGCGATCGCCTGGGCGAGCTCTTCTTCACCGTGGAGGACACGGACATTCGTCGAAGGGAGGGTCGGCGAGTGCGCGCGGGAACCTTCAGGACGGCCATCCATGGTCAGTCACACCTTCCTACAAGTCGGTCCCAGCGATCGTAACGAGCGACATGCCCGCTAGCAGCTCGCAGTATGCCGCTTTCGCGTCGCTCGCTCCGTCGCGACCTCGTTACAGTTCAGCGTGACACAGCGGGCGGGGTGCCGCCTCTCCGGGTGACGCCGTTCGCAGACGCGGCATCCTCCGTTGCGCCGGACTTGAGCGCGTCAACGAGCACTTGCGCGCCGCCGACAAGGCCAGCCGCCTCGTACGGGACGACCACCTTCGTGTTCGGCGCCGACGCGACGTCCTGGAGGGCTCGCAGCTGCAGGACCGCGAGCGTGTTCGGATTGATGGCTACCTGATCGATAGCCTCGAGCGCCGCCGCCTCACCCTGGCCTCTCAACGTTTGCGCCTTCTTCTCGCCTTCGGCCCTGAGCTCGAGCACCCGCATCTGGGCCTCTGCGGCCAGGATCGCCGCCTGCTTGGCACCCTCGGCCTCCAATATGGCGGACTGCTTCTGACCACCCGCGGAATTGATCGCGGCCTGCTGCTCCCCCTCGGACTTCAAGATCGCGGCGCGCTTGTGCTGCTCGGCTTCCTTCTGCTCCGACATCGCCTGCAGCACGTTCTGCGGGGGCGTGATGTCGAGGATCTCGATCCGGTTCAACCGTACGCCCCACTTCATCGCCGCATCCGCCATGTGGTCCTGCATGCGGGTATTGATCGTGTCGCGTTCGGAGAGAGACTGGTCGAGCGTGAGCTCACCGAACACCGCTCGCAACGCAGTGCGCGAAAGCTGGTCCACCGCCAGCTCGTAATCGGCGATCTCGAACAGCGCAGCCTTCACGTCGATCACCTGGCAGAAGATCGTCGCACTGACCCGCAGCGAGACGTTGTCCTTCGTGATGACCGACTGCTGGTCCCCCGTCATCGGGAACTCCCGCATGTCCACCTTCACCATCCGGTCCACGAACGGCATCAGGGGATGGAGCCCGGGCTGGCGAACGCCCCGGAACTCGCCGAGCCGCTTCACCACCCCGACACTTCCCTGTTGGACGATCTGCATCGCCCGGAAGGCGACGGCACCGACCACTCCCGCCACCGCCACCGCCCCCAGTGCCACTCCAACGACGAGGCCCACATCTGCGACCATCGGGCTCACCCCACTTCCATCCGCTCTCGACTGTCGGCCGGTACGCCGCGCGGTATGGGCGCACCAGTCATTTTCACACGTCGGCCGGATAAACGACGAGCAGTCCCCGCTCGATGTCGGCTACGACCACGCTCGTCCCGGTCTCGATGCGCTGGTTCGGGTCCAAAGGAATGGCCAGCCACTCTTCACCACGCGCGCGGATGCGACCGGGGTGATGGGAGCCGTCGATGGCCTTCGTGACCACCGCCGTCTCCCCGACCATCCCCTGCACACCGCTCAGCACCGTCGGCCTCCTCCGTGGTCCCTCGCGGCGTCGGAGCCATCCGCACGCCACGGGACCGCAGCCGTTCCACTCCGACTATATGGCGGTCACGCCCCGACAGAGAGGCGTGAGGGTCCTCCGGCTGGCTCACGGCGTGCCGAACCGGGGGTCGCGCTTCTCCAAGAAGGCGGCCATCGCCTCTCGCACGTCGGCCCCGGCAAAGTTCACCGATTGGCACGCCGCCTCGTGCTCGAGCGCGTCTGCGAACGAGGTGGACCACGCCGAGTCCAGCAACGCCTTCGCAGTGGTCAGGGCGAGTGCGGGACCCTCGGCGAGCTTGGACGCCCAGACAGCGACTGCAGCGTCCAGGTCGCCTTGCGGCACGACGCGGTTCACGAGACCAATCCTCAGCGCGGTCTCGGCGTCCACGACCTCGCCGAAGAACGCCAGCTCCTTCGCCTTCGCCGTCCCGACGAGCCGCGGCAGGAGCCAAGACGTCGCGCAGTCCGGCGACAACGCGCGCCGTACGAAGATCATCGAGAATCGTGCCCGGTCGCTTGCGACCACGAGGTCGCAGCCGATGGCAAGCCCGAGGCCGGCACCGACGGCGACGCCGTCCACCTTTGCGATCGTCGGCTTCGCCAATCGATGCAGCGAAAGGGCGACGTCACCCACTCGTCGCACCAATTCGAGCGCCGACGACGTCTGGCCGATCGCCGGACGGTCGGCATCGGAGAGGTCCGCTCCCGAGCAGAATTCGCCACCAGAGCCGGTGAGCACGAGCACCCGGTCCTGTGCACGACGCGCAACCTCCTCGAAGGTCGAACCGAGCTGCTCGATCATGGCACCCGTCAGCGCGTTTTTGCGTTCGGGGCGGTTCAGCGTGACGGTCACGACGCCGTCGGCGCGGCTCACGTTCAGGCTCTCCACCGGTTCCTCCATTTCTCCGCGCCACGGCTTTGCACACGCGGACGAGCGGACGGTAACTCAAAGGACGCGCCGCCCGGGTGTGCGCGGCTCCGTTGACGGCCAGCCGGCGGTGTCGAGGGCCAGCCGGCGTCGAGGGCCAGCCGGCATCGAGGGCCAGCCGGCATCGAGGGCCAGCCGGCTCCTCCTCGCTACCACGCGGCGGCGACGATCTCGACGTTGTCGCCGAGCACGCACGCAACGTCGAAGCGAACGGTCGCCGGGTGGACATCGTGTTCGGCGAGCCAACGCGCGGCCAAACGACGCAGCCTGGCACGCTTGACGGCGGTCACTGCCTCCGCCGGTGAGCCGAAGGCGAGGGTGCTACGGGTCTTCACCTCGCACACCACGAGCATCGAGCCCTTCCTCAGGACGAGATCGATCTCGCCGCCTGCGCATCGCCAGTTCCGGTCGAGGACCTCGAAGCCGAGATCCGTGTAGCAGGAGGCCGCGAGTTGCTCGCCTCGAATACCGAGCCGGCGCCGGGCGACGGTCATATGGGCCCCAGGCGTACGGGCATCACGAAAGGAACCGTCGCTTGCGTCACAGAGCTCGCGCCGCAGTCCGACCCCTCCCCTGACCAGCCACCGTCCGTTCACCTCGCGGGGCGCCGCAGTCCGACCCGTCCCCCCGTCACCGCCACCCGTCCGGTCACCCCGTCCCGCCGTCGCCGCCGTCGCCGCCGTCGGGTCACCCCCTCCCCGACCCGAGAGTCACACCCCCATGCGATGGTGTCCGCCCATGGAGAAAGGGACCCGAGGGGTGATCGAAGCGGCGAGGCAGCTGCGGGCCGCCCTCTGCGGCTTCGAGCCCGGGTGCTACTCGGGCGGCGACTGCGCGGCGGTCGCAGAAGAGCTCGCCCTGACCGAGAAGGCCTGCGGGTCGGCCCGCCTGCTCGCCGCGGTCAGGGCGGTCGAGGCCGGTGCCCACAAGGAGGCGGGCGTCGTGGACCCGGCCGCCTGGGTCGCCCGCCAGGGCGGGACGACCGGGGCGAAGGCCCGTGAGGCCTTAGAGCTCGCCCGGTCCTTGGACGCCCACCCAGAGACGAAGGCCGCCCTGCTCGAAGGGGCGGTCTCCTTTGCCCAGGCGACCGAGATCACCCGGGCAGAGAAAGAGTCCCCCGGCCAAGAGCACGAGCTGTTGGAGATCGCACGGGCCGGCGACCTGACGAGGCTTCGGGAAACGACGAGGGAGCGCAGGCTCTCTCAGACCCCACCTGAAGAGCTCCACCGCCGCCAGCTGGCCG
>JASHUY010000041.1 GCA_030039755.1 Acidimicrobiales bacterium | reverse complement strand
AACCATGTCTTGCCCGGGAATTGCGTGCTGACGAGCTTGCCGAGATTCGCGTAGAGAACGTCGTCCGTCTCGACGAACGCGAATGTCTGGCCGAGGGTACTCATCTGGAGGCTGATCGATTTGTTCGCAAAGTCGACGGCACCATTTGCGGTAACCGAGAACGACAGCCCGTCGAAGCTGGCGTCGACGTCGATTGCGAGGTCCGCAGTGACGGCTGAGTCGGTGGCCACGAGCGCGCTGTCCAAGCGGGCGCGAGGCGACCTGGCGGCCGAGCCCCCGACCACGTAGACGAGGACACCTACAACGACCAACACCGCGATGGCGCTCGTCATCACGAGGATTCGCCAGTCGCGCCGACCACCGCCCGGTCCGGGCACGTCTTCGACGCCGGCTTGTGCGTACCGCACGGGCGATGCTCCCAACGGCTGCGACGGCCAGGCGGGAGCGTCTTCGCGGCGTGCAGATCGCGGCGAGCCCCAGCTCGGTGGCTGGGTCGTCATGGTCCCTCCTCTCCCCGGAGCACATGCTCCATCCCGAGGACGAATGCTGGAGGAATGGTACTTGACGACCCGGATCCGTGACAGGTGGCTCACCGCGGTCGGAGCGCAGTGCCCTGACGGTCGCCGACTCCGTCGACGCGGCGATCCGAGGTGACCCGAGGTGACCCGAGAGAAGGTGTCGGCCGGTGGCCGCGTTCGTCTCACAATCGTCACAACGGTGCAGCGCTCGTCGACGTAGAGTCGAATGCCTCATGGCTGCTCGATTCTCGTCATCGGGAGCTCGCAGCTGACGCCCGACGCAAGACTGCGTGCGAAGAGCGGACCGGAGCTGCTCACCGTCGGCCATGGCACGTTGGAGAAGGACGAGCTCGCACGGCTGCTCGCCGGCGCGGGGATCGAGGAGCTCGTCGACGTTCGCACCTTCCCCGGCAGCCGGCGCCATCCGCAGTTCGATCGCAAGGAGCTCGAACGCTGGCTGCCCGAAGCAGGCGTGGGTTACCAATGGGAACCGCGACTGGGCGGCTTCCGGCGCGCCTCTCCGGAGTCCCCGCACACCGCTCTGCGCAACCTGTCGTTCCGTGGGTACGCCGACCACATGGGGAAGCCCGAGTTCGGCTCTGCCCTTTCCGACGTCGTCGAGGTTGCGCGAGCGCGGCGCACTGCGGTCATGTGCTCGGAGAGCCTCTGGTGGCGATGCCACCGGCGTCTCATCTCAGACGCGACCGTCCTCCTGCTCGAGCTCCCCGTCGTCCATCTGGGTCACGACGGCGGCTCGAGCGCGCACCGCCTCACCGAAGGGCTGCGGCGCAGCGGCGAACTGCTCGTCTACGACGGCGGTCAGCCGCGCTTGGGCGGGGAATGACCCGCACCCGCCGTCTCCCGGACGTGCACCTCAACGGTGCTTTGCCGACAGGCCTACGGCCCTGACGAACTTGTTGATCTGCCGGTTCCCTTCGCGGTAGATCTTCCGGCGCGCATAGCGCTCCGCCTCCCCCTCGGCCCCACCGGCAAGGCCGCCTCTCCGGTAGCCGTGCTCGAACGCCTCGACGTTCCCGAGGTCGCGTGCGAAGCGATAGAGCTGCGACCTCGTGGTGCTCATCCTCCCGCCTCCTTGACTTGCCTGTCCGCGAGCACCAGCCGTTCGACGATCGCCCGGAGCTCGGCTGGATCCTCAGTCGCTTCCATCCGCGCGAGCTCCTGAGGTGGCACGAGGACGGACCCGATGCCCTCGTCTTCGTGACTCCTTCGCCACGCGAGCCACGCCTCACCGTCAGGATCGTCGTCGTCCTCCTCCACGGCATTGATGAGCGCGACGAGCTCGATCTCGCCGTCGGGCGTCACGTCGTACTCGATGGCAAGCGCCATGTTCCCCCTCTCGTCACGTCCACCAGAACGTATCGCGGTCGCTCGGCGGCGCGCCGGCGCGGCGAGGTCAAGGGAGCACCAGATGGACGTCGCCGAATTCGTGCCAGAGGTAACCCTCGGCCAGGGCGGCCTCATAGGAGGATTCGAGCAGCGGGCGGCCGGCGACCGCCTCGAGCATGAGCAGGTGCGACGCCGCCGGCTCGTGCCATCCGGTGAGCAGGCCGTCGACCACGGCCACGCCGCGCTCCGGCGTCACGACGACGTCCGTCCAACCGTCGAACGCGCACGTCTCCCCGCTTCCCGGGTCGTACGCCGACTCGAGGGCGCGTACGACCGTGGTGCCGATCGCCACGACCCGTCGGCCGGATGCTCTCGCCAGGTTGACCCGTCCCGCGGTCGAGAGCGGCACGTTGACCCGCTCGGGATACGGGCACTCGCCGGCCTCGAGGGACGCGACGCCGGTGTGCAACACGATCGGGGAGACGCCGACCCCCTTCGCGACGAGGCGCGTGACCACCTCGGGCGTGAAGGGACGCCCGGCACTCGGCATCTCTGCGCTCCCCGGCTCGGTGACGTAGACGTTCTGGTACGTCGAGATCGGCCAGGGCCGGTCGACGTAGCCATATCGGATCGGCCGGCCGTGCACCGCGAGCCAACGCGCGACCGGCGACGGCGTGTGCACCCCGGCGACCCACAGACGACTGCTCCTGCCGTACGGCTCCAACAGTTCGACGGTTCCACCGCCGGCGAGCACGACCCTCCTCGGAGGCTTCTCGTCCGCGCCCCACGGCTCGCTGGTCCCAGACGACGGACGACGCGGCTCGACCACCCACAGCCCCCGGTCCAGATCCGCGGAGAAATGGACGACGACCCGCCGGCCGGTGGTGTCGGTTCCCTCGACCGCAGCGGCGAGCGTGCCAGAGGTGTTGATGACGACCACGTCCCCTTCCTCCAGAAAGCTCGGGAGGAGCGAGAACGTCGAGTGCACGAGCCGAGCCTCGCCGCGGTAGGCGACGAGCATCCGTACCGCGTCGCGGGTGAGCCCTCGTGCTTCGGGCGGTTCTGACGCCTCGAGGGCCACGGGGAGCGAGAACGACAAGGCGGTCGTCATGACTCGACACTCTCGGCTGCGGGCACCAGGTCGCGAAGGATGACTCGCCCGCTCGGTGGCCTGCGCCCGAGAAGCTCGAGAACCAACGGCGCCACGGTCTCGGGCAGCGGCCGGTCGCTGATGTCCTCCCCGGGGAACGCAGCCTGGTGCATACGCGTACGCAAGTCGCCAGGGTCCACCCACCACACGGCGATGCCCGCCTCCTCCTGGGAGAGCACGCGGCTCACCTGCTCGAGAGCGGCCTTCGACGCGCCGTAACCGCCCCATCCCCCGTAGCCCTCGACAGCCGCGTCCGACGTCACGTTCACGACCGCCCCCGCGTGCACGCGCAACAGCGGGAGAGCCGCCTGGATGAGCGCGAGGGGAGCGACCACGTTCGTTTCGAACACCTCGCGCAGCGCCTCCAACGGATACCCCGCGAGGGGCGGGAGGGGGCTCGCCCCGAGCGAGCTGGCGTTGTTCACGAGAAGATCGAGGCCGCCACGGCGACGAGCCTGTTCGACGAGCGATATCCGGTGCTCGGGGTCGCTGACGTCACCGGGCACGCCGACGGCCCCCGTCGCCCGTGCCGCGGCCACCACCGCCTCGACGTCACGGCCGTCGATGAGCACGGTCCATGTCCGTCCGGTCAGCGCGGCCGCGACCGCCTTCCCCAAACCCCGAGATCCCCCGGTCACGATGGCGATCTGCGGCATCGAGCTCACGATACGAGATGAAGTTAACTTTAAGTCAAGAGAATTTCCCCCTCACGCCTTCGGGACGATCGCCCTGCGAACGGCCGTTCCCTCGAACTACGGCCTGGGGCGGGCCGGGGCTCGGCTTCGGACGTCCGCCCTCTCGAGACCGGCCCCCGCCCTCGAGCACCCCGGTCTGCTCTCGGGTTACTTCACCCGGCGCTCGCGGCCGCCACGATCGAGTCGACTGCGGCCGGCAACGACATTGCAGTCGTGTCGATGACCAGTTGGTACAGGTCGGGCTCCGAAGGGTCGTGCCCGTAGAGATGGTGCGTGTACGCCGCACGGGCGTCGTCGGTCTGTCGGAGCTGGGCTCGGGCGGTCGCCTCGTCGATGGCGAGACGCTCGGCGGCGCGTTCTGCGCGGAGCTCTGCCGGGCCGTCGAGGCGGACGTGGAGCGCCCCCGGGAAGTCCCGGAGCACGATGGCGCCCGCGCGGCCGAGGATCACTCCACCCTTGTCCGACGCGATGTCCCAGAGGACCTTCTCGGTCGCCTGCCGGTAGGCCTCCTCGTCGTCGGTCGGTCGGGTCTGGATACCGGCGCTCCCGAAGGAGACGGGCGTGCCGATCAGGTTGATCAGGGACCTCGCCACGGCGCCCTGCACGTGCTCGTCGTGGGCGACCGCACCGTCAGCGGAGACACCGAGGGTTTCCGCGACGCGGAGCGGTACGGCCCGATCGACGAAGGGGATCCCGAGGCGGGCCGCGACCGCGGGGCCCACTTCACCTCCGCCGGAGCCGTAGGAGGCCGAGATGGTGACGACGCGCGCCGGCGCGCAGACGTCCGCCTCGGCCGCCAGCCCCGCTCGCGCGACCCGCCGCCCACGCGCGGCACCTGTTTCCGCTCCTGCCGAGCTCGACGGTGCACCGATCCCGTCGAGCTGTACCACCGAGGAGTCGGCCACCTTGGGCGCCCCTCGCAACCAGGAGGCCAGCGCCGCGACCGCGCACATTCCGAGAGCGAACGAGAAGACGATCGTGAGGCCATTGTGAAAGGGCACCGAGATGATGTTCGAGAAGAAGAGGTGCCCCGTCACGTACGCGCGGTGCGCCGGGGAGAGCGTCTTCAGCGCGGGTCCCAGCAGGCTCTTCATCGGGTTGTAGCCGAGGAACGCGGCAAAGAGCACCGAGACCGGGGGCAGAGCGGCGATCTTGGACGCCGAGGACGCGGGAAGGCCCTCTGCGACGAGCCCGTGGGTGAGTGCGGTCGGGAGCGTGCTGGAAAGTCCCACCACCATGATCGTGAAGAAGAGACCGATCGAGAGCGTCATCCCCGAGTTCTGGAACGTGGAGCGCATGCCCGACGCCACTCCCCTGCGGTTGGACGGCACCGCGTTCATGATGCCGGCGGTGTTCGGGGCAGCGAACAGACCCATCGCGAGACCGTTCCCGAGCAGGAGCAGCGCGAACCACACGTAACCGAAGTTGGTGGGCAACAGCATGAGCAACCCGAACGTCACGGCTGCGGCGACCATGCCTCCGGTCGCGAACGGCCGCGCGCCGAAACGGTCCGAGAGGTAGCCGGACACCGGGCCCGCGATGAGGAATCCCGCCGTGAGCGGGAGCATGTAGATTCCGGCCCACAAGGGCGTGGACGTGAAGCTGTAGCCGTGAAGCGGCAGCCAGATGCCCTGGAGCCAGATGATGAGCATGAACATCAGGCCGCCCCGGCCGATCGAGGCGAGCAGGCTCGCCATGTTGCCCGCGGTGAACGCCCGGATCTTGAACAGGCTCACGTCGAACATCGGGTAGGGCACCTTCGTCTCGACGACGGCGAACCCGACGAGAAGCGCGACGCCTCCGCTCAGGAGCCCCAGCACGAACGGGCTCTGCCAGCCCATGGTGGATCCTCCGTAGGGCTGCAGGGCGTAGGTGATCCCCACCAGTAGCGCGACGAGGCCGACACCGAAGAGGAGGTTGCCCGGCACGTCCAGCCGGCCACCCTCGCCCCGCTGCACCTCTTCGAGCTTCAGGTACGCCCAGACCGTGCCGAAGAGGCCGATCGGGACGGACACGTAGAAGATCAGGTGCCAATCGACGACGGCGAGAAGCCCTCCCGCCACCAGCCCGATGAACGATCCCGCGATGGCTGCGACGGTGTTGACTCCGAGTGCCATTCCCCGCTCGTCGGGGGGGAAAGCGTCGGTGAGGATCGCCGCCGAATTCGCCATGAGCATCGCGCCGCCGACTCCCTGGACGATCCGCATGCCGATGAGGTACAGGGCTGCGGAGCTGCCGTTGAAGTAGGTCAACGACGCGGCCAGCGACCCGAGGGTGAACACCGCGAACCCGAGGTTGTACATCTTGACCCGACCGAACATGTCGCCGATCCGGCCGAAGGTCACGACCAGCACCGCAGTCACGACCATGTACCCCATCAGCATCCACAGGAGGAGGTTGGTGTTCGAGGAAACAAGCGGATCGATGTGGATGCCCCGGAAGATCGCGGGGAGCGAGATGAGGACGATGGACGCGTCGAGAGTCGCCATCAGGACGCCGATGGTCGTATTCGAAAGGACGATCCACTTGTAGCTCTCGGGCCTGTCACGCCGCGCCGTCGCCGCCGCATCCCCCAGCTGCACGGCGGTCACCTGGCAAGCTCCAGCGTGAAGGTGTCCGTCTCCGTGTTCCCGGGGTGCGCCGCCGCACCGGCCAGCGTCTCCATCACGTCGAGCAGGGCGTCCACCTGTGCGTCTCGAAGCCGGTCGAACAGCGAGGCGACCGACCGACGCTGGGCCGCGCGGAACTGCTTGGCGAGAGAACGCCCGCGGTCGGTCGGCACGAGACGCACCACCCGCTTGTCGTGCGCGTCGGCGACCCTCGTCGCGAGCCCGCGAGCCACGAGCCGGTCGGCGAGGACGGTCGCCGTCGGCCGCATGATCTGCATGGCGTCCGCAAGCTCGTGCATCGTGAGCTCGCGCTCTTCGAGCTGCACGAGCGCCCGCAGCTGATGTGCGGTCACCGAGGAGAGCTCCCCCCGTACGTCCTCGGGGACGGCACCGGCCATTTGTGCCCAGACGATGGGCTGCAGTTCGAGAAACCGCTCGAGCTTGCGTCGCCTGGACTCTGGCATCCGCATGTCGCTCCTTCCGCGCTTCGAGACGTCGTTCGTCCGGCACGTCGGTTCGCCCCGGATTTGATTAGGTAGTCTAACTACTGCGAGCAGGGGTCCATCCGCACCCGGTCCCCGAAGTGCCCGGGGCCTCGCCGGTCGTGCGCCGCGCCGGACCGACGAGCACGGGCTCGCTGCTTCCCCGTCGCCGTCAGTTCTGCCGGCTGGCGAGCTCGAGGCGGTAGGCGAGAAGAGGAACCTCGGGCACGGGAGCCCAGTCACGTTCGGGGAACCGGACGAAACCGGCGTTCTCGTAGAGGCGGCGTGCCGCGGCCATCCACGGCGTGGTGTGGAGCAGGAGGGCGACCCGGCCCAGTGCCCGCGCCCGTCCCACGCACGCGTCCACCAGTGACCGTCCCACCCCGCGCTGTTGGACGTCGGAGCGCACCGCCAGCATCCGGATGCCGCTCTCCCCCGCTTCGAGCAGCTCCGCCCACGGGGACGACACGTCGGGGACGAACGTCACGCAACCGACGATCTCCTCCCGACGCTGCTCCGCAGGCGTCGACACCGCGACGAGCACCTCTGCTTCCGCTGATCGCCGCGCCACGTCGGCGAGCTCGACCCCGTAATCGCCCGCGAGATGGGCTCCCGGCAGCGCCCGGTAGGCGGCGACCACGAGCCGCCCGGCCTCCTCGTGCTCGTCGGAGCGCACCGGACGGATCTCCATCGCGGCGACCCTACAACGCGGGCTGGAATCCGCTTCGTCCCGAGTCGCCGTCCGCGCGGCGTGCGCGGGTTGTGCGCCCGCCCCGCCACAGCCCGTGCGCCCTCCCTTCGTGCGCAAAGCACCCGCTGCGCGGCCGGCAGATAGCGTCAGGTCTCGAGTGGTACGTGAGCTCGTCGTGCTCGGTTCGGCAAGCCAGGCGCCCACGCGCACGAGGAACCAGAATGGCTACCTCCTGCGTTGGGACGAAGACGGGGTGCTCTTCGACCCGGGAGAAGGCACCCAGCGTCAGATGCTCTTCGCCGGCGTGGCCATGTCCGCGGTGACGAGGATCTGCGTCACCCACTTCCATGGCGACCACTGCCTCGGTCTGCCGGGAGTGCTGCAGCGCCTGTCGCTCGACCACGTGACCCGACCCATCCCGTTGGCGTTCCCTGCGTCGGGCGAGGTGTACGTCGACCATCTCCGTCGCGCTTCTTCCTTCTACGACCGGCTGGATCTCCGATTGCAGCCGGTCACCGTCCCGTCCTCTGGCCGCGAGCTCGTCACGGTGGAGGACCTGGGCCGTTGGACGCTCCGGGCAGCCGCGCTCCGCCACTCCATCGAGACGATCGGGTGGCGGGTGGAAGAGCACTCCGGTCGCACCATGCTTCCCGACCGGCTCACCGAGGCCCGGATCTCAGGGCCGGCCGTCGGGCGGCTCCTCGACGAGGGAGCGATCTCCGTCGGCGGGCGACGGGTCACCCTCGAAGAGATGAGCGTCGAACGCCCTGGCCAGATCGTCGCGTTCGTGATGGACACCGGGTGGTGCGACGGCGCGCTCGCGCTCGCCGACGGTGCCGACATGCTCGTCTGCGAGGCGACCTTTGCATCGGCAGACGCCGAGCTCGCCGTTGCGTACGGTCATCTCACCGCGGCTGAAGCCGGACGGCTCGCCGCCGAGTCGGGGGTCCGGCGCCTCCTCCTCACGCACTTCTCCCAGCGCTATCGGGACGTCGGCCCGCTCGTAGAGGAAGCCAAGGCGATGTTCTCCGGAGAAGTCGTCGCTGCGACGGACCTCACGCGGGTGGCCGTCCCCCCGCGCCGGACGCAGTGAACCGTGGAACGACGGCGCACCCTCCTGATCTCGCGCGCGCGGGTGCCGCTCGGGGCACCCTCCTTCGGGCCCGGGCTCCTCGACGAAGCTCCAGCCTCCCGGCGTCACTGCATTCCAGTCCACGCGGGGTCGCCACGGCAGGCCGGAGACGGTGACGGCCCCGCAACGACACGACGCCCACCGCCACGGACCGGTCGCCCGCACGACGTCGAAGCAGCGCGCGCACCGGACACGCGCGGGGAGCCGGTCAGCCGGCACGGGCGGCGGTGCCGAGCGCGTCGGAGAGCGGGGCGCAAAGCCCGCGCGCCGGCACGATGATGTCGTCCACGATGCCGTAGTCCTTCGCCTCCTCCGCGGTCATGAAGTAGTCGCGGTCGATGTCGTGCTCCACCTTCTCGAGCGCTTGACCCGTGTGGAAGGCGATGATCTCGGCCATGCGCCTGGTGGTCGCCATCACTTCACGCAGGTGGATCTCCATGTCCCTGGGCGCCCCGCGGGTCCCTGCGGTTCCCTGGTGGATCATCACGCGCGAGTTCGGCAACGCGTAGCGCTTGCCGGGTACCCCGCCGCACAGGATCATCGCGGCAGCAGACATCCCCATGCCGACGCAGATGGTGGAGACGTCACAGCTCACGTGCTGCATCACGTCGTAGATCGCCATTCCCGCGTACGAGAGCCCGCCGGGCGAGTTGACGTACAAGAAGATGTCCCTTTCGGGGTCGCTCGCCGCGAGGTAGAGGATCTCGGCAACGAGAAGGTTCGCGATCTGGTCGTCGACCTCCTGGCCGAGGAAGACGATCCGGTCCTTCAGCAGCAACGAGTAGATGTCGAACGCACGGTCGCCCCGTGCGGTCTGGTCGAACACCGTCGGGATCACGGCGTGGGGGGCGTCGTTCGTCACGTAACTCCTCGAATCAGCCGGGCTATCTCATTTTCGAGATATCATAGACGTGATGTCCCCGACGGGCGGCGAACGACGTCACGACCCGGTGCTTCCCGGTTTCAAGGAGGTGGCCGCGCGCCGCAAGGCACTCACCGAGGACCTCGTCGCGCGGCGGGTCTCGCTCGGGCTCACCCAGACCCAGGTCGCCGCCCGGATGGGCACCTCCCAGTCGGCGGTGGCGAGGGTGGAGGCCGGGGGGTCCGACGTCCGCCTGTCGACGATCGAGCGTTACGCCGCGGCGGTCGGGCACGTCGTCGCATGGTCGCTCAGCGAGCAGGAGCCCCGCGGCGCCGAGGACGGCGTCCCCACCACGGCCCGGCGGCGGACGTGACGTTCCCCGCATCAGGATCCCGCCCGGGTCGCTCCGAGCTCGAGGGGCGCACGGCCGGCTGGCTCTCCGACGACGTGCGACGGACGCTTCTCGCGCGCCGGGTCGTGCTCGTGCACGGCACCGTCGACGACGCGCTCGTCGCCGAGACTGCGGCGACTCTGATGATGCTCGACGCGACGGGCGACGAACGGGTCCTGCTTCGGATCACGGGCGCGGACGCGTCCATCGAACAAGGGCTCGTGCTGATGGACGTGATCACCGTGCTCGGGGTGCCCGTCGACCTGGTCGCCGCCGGCACGGTCGCGGGCGGCGCGGTCGGTGTCGTCGCGGTGGCGCGCAACCGCACGCTCGCCGCGCACGCCACGCTGCACCTGCGTGAGCCCGACGGCGCCGTCGCAGGCCGTGCCGTCGACATCGAGCGGACGCTCGCCGCTCGGGCGGGCCAGCGCGACCGGTTCTTCGCACAGATCGCGGAGTCCACCGGCCGTCCCCTTGCGACCGTCCAGGAGAGCTGGCGTGCAGCTCGCTACCTCGGGCCGGTCGACGCGGTCGCCCTCGGGTACGCCGACGACATCGAGTGACCGTCGAGTGATCGTCGAGTGATCGTCGGGTCCATCGTCGCGTCGCCGCCCGCTCGTGCCGCGGATCGAGCGGTCGGTAGCATGCGCCGATGCTGAACGCACCTGAGGCGAGCGCGATCCGGTCTCTGGCGACGCTCGACGACGACGAGATCGGCCGCGAGGCGGTCTCTCAGGTGCTGCCGGTCATCCGCCGTCACGTGAGGACGACGGCAGTCATGCGCCTGGACCGGAGCGAGCTCGGGTTGGCTCCGGGCCCGATCGTCCTGAAGCTCGAGCAGCTCCAGCACTCGGGATCCTTCAAGGTCCGAGGTGCGTTCTCGAACCTCCTCCTGAACGAGGTGCCGAGCGCAGGGGTGGTCGCGGCGTCGGGAGGCAACCACGGCGCGGCCGTCGCGTACGCTGCGGCGGCGCTCGGGATCCCAGTAACCGTGTTCGTCCCGGAGGTCTCCCCGCCTGCCAAGCTCGCGCGCATCGAGTCGTACGGCGCGCAGCTGGTTGTGGGCGGCGCCTCGTACGACGACGCGCGCAAGGCCGCGGCTGCCTGGCAGGAAGGCTCAGGAGCGCTCGACATCCCGGCGTTCGACTCCGTGGCGACGATCCTCGGGGCGGGCTCCATCGCGCTCGAGCTCCAGGAGCAGGCGCCCGAGGTGCACACCGTGTTCGCCGCGGTCGGCGGCGGCGGCCTCCTCGCGGGCCTCTGCGCCGGCTACGAGCGAGCGGCAACGGTGATCGGCGTCGAGCCGGAGGGCGCCCCGACCCTGACCGAAGCGCTGCGAGCCGGCGGGCCCGTCGATGCGCCCGTCGGCAGCATCGCGATCGACTCGCTCGCGCCCCGTCGGGTGGGGACGCACACCTACCGCGTCGCCGCACGCCTCGGCGGCGGCACGCTGCTCGTCGACGACGGCACGGTCGCCGCGACCCAGCGGCTCTTGTGGGACCGGCTCCGCCTCGTCCTCGAGCCCGGTGGTTGCGCCGCGCTCGGTGCGCTCCTCTCCGGTGCGTACGTCCCTCCACCGGGCGAGGCGGTCGCCGTCGTCCTGAGCGGCGCCAACACGAACGCCGTCGACTTCGACCACTGAACGCAGCCCGCTTCGCCTGCCTCGCCCGCCTCGCCCGCCTCTCCCCGCCGCGCGCGGCGTCGGACGGCGTGAGATCGCGGTCGGGGGGCCGCGGCGACCAGGGAGCGGAGTCAGACGCCGATGCGGTCCTCGTGGGCGATCGCCACGGGCCGGAGGTCGTCGGCCGGCACGATCCCGAGGATGCGCCCGTAGAAGTAGAGCTCTGCCTCCGCGGTGCGCCGGATGCTCTCGGCCTTGCGGAAACCGTGCTGCTCGCCTTCGTACGCGACGTAGGCGTACGGAACGCCGTTCGCGCGCAGCGCCGCGACGATGAGCTCCGCCTGCGCAGGAGGCACGACCTTGTCCTCGAGCCCCTGGAACACGATGAGCGGGGTGCGCAAGCTCTCGGTGTGGAAGACGGGAGACCGCGCCCGGTAGACGTCGGCTGTCTCGGGCCACGGCCCGAACAGGCTGTCCATGTAGTGGGACTCGAACTTGTGCGTCTCCTCGACGAACACCGCGGCGTCGGCGACGCCCGCGTAGCTCGCCCCCGCGACGAACACGTCGGTGAACGTCGCCGCGCAGAGGGTCGTGTAGCCGCCCGCGCTCCCCCCGTGGATGAGGAGCCGGTCGGCGTCCGCTCGCCCGGTCGCGGCGAGGTGGCGGGCGGCGCACACGCAGTCGGCGAGGTCGACGACCCCCCACTGGCCGCGCAACCGCTCCCGGTACGCGCGCCCGTAGCCCGAGCTGCCTCCGTAATTCACGTCCGCGACGGCGAAGCCCCGGCTGGTCCAGTACTGGATCGCGTAGTTCAGGACGGGCTGGGCTGCCGACGTCGGCCCGCCGTGGACGCTCACGATCAGCGGCGGCCGCTCACCTTTCGGCGGCACGAAGTCCGGGTTCTTCGGCGCGTAGTACAGGGCGTGCGACACCTCGCCACCCTCGGTCGGGAAGTCGATCGGCTCCGGCGTCGACAGGTACGCCGCGTCGAGCACGTCGGCGCGGGACCGCGCCAGGATCTCCGTCTCCACGTGTCCGTCCGCCGACACCTCCATCCGCACGACGCTGGGAGGCAGGGTCGCCGACCCGGCGACAGCAACGGCCCATGACCCGTTCTCCGCGCCCTGGAGCTGGGCGACGTGCGTGAAGCCGCCGTCCACGACGCTGAACGCGTTCGAGCCCGGCTGGAGCACCCCGATGTGGCTCAGCCCGGCGCTCCTCCACGTCGCAAGCACGGTCCCGTCGCCGAGCAGCGCGTACGAAGAGAGGCCGAGGACGAAGTCGGGGACGCCCAGCTCCCCCTCCATGGGCGCGAGCGGCCGGCCGCCGCCACCCGGTTCCGCCGCGTAGAGGTTCCACCAACCCGACCGGTCCGACACGTAATGGAGCGTGCCTTCGGGCGAGTACTGCGGCTGGGTCACCGACTCGTAAGGACCGCCCGCTACGAGGCGCGCGCCGCGCACGCCGGCCCCGTCGACCTCGAGCTCTCCTTCCCACAGCTCCGTGCCGTCCCAAGGCATGTTCGGGTGGTCCCAGCTCACCCAGCAGGCACGGCTGCCGTCGGGCGAGATGGTGACGAACGAGTAGAAGTCGTGCCCCGAGATGAGCCCGCGCGGTGGCTCGGAACCGTCGGTGGCGATGACGACGACGTCGTTCACCACGGTGGAGGGCAGGTCTGGGTCGCCGTGTCGTTCCCGCACCGCGAGGATGTGACGGCCGTCGTTCGTGAGGACCGGCGCGGCGTACCGGACCGCACGCGGGAAGGGGGGCTCCGGGGTGATCGGCACCGGCGCATCACCCGGTTCGACGCGGTAGATGCGTTGGTCTGCAAAGTTGGAGAAGTACGCCGTCTCGCCGATCCCGGGCTCGTGGTGCACCGCGACGCACCGCCCGCCGTACTCGTGGACGGTGGTCCGCGCGTTGAAGCCCGGCGGCGTGACTTCCTGTGGCTCGACGTCACCGAGAGGAAGACGAACGAGCGCCTGGCGCCCGCCTTCAGAAGGTCGGGCCTCGGTCCAGTAGACGTGGGTCGGCGTGGCGATCGGGAACGAGAGCCCGACGACGTCCTCGACGAGCCGATCGAGCGTGACCGGCGACTCCCAGGTGCCGTAGGGGGAGGTGCGGACCATCGGCATCTCTTAGGCCGTCACCCCGCCAGCGCGCAACCCCGCTGCGCGATTCGATCCCGAGCACCCGAGGGAGCACGGGGCGGCACCTGTTCCCGGACGCAGCGCGGTGAAGCTGCGCCACGACCCGATGTTTCCATGACCCGCTTTCCACGACCCGCTGTTTCCACGACCCACCCGTCTCACCCGAGCGCCGCGCAACAGGTGCACGCGCCACCTCCTAGGAGTCCGCGGGGATCGCCTCCCACCACTGGCACCACCAGCCGGCGCCGACGAGGATCCTGAGCTTCGGGTGCCAGCAGTAGGAGAGGTCGTTGTACGGCTCGAGGTAGTACCGACAGTTCTCGCAGCGCTCCTCGCCCGACGGGTGGCCCCGGAGGACCGCGTTCTCGGACATGTGCCGCAGTTCGATCGACAGCTTCTCGTCGATCTCCTTCGGCTCGGGCTCGGGGATCACGTAGTCGGACACGGCCCAGGAAGTTAGCTGGCCATCCCTGGTGGTTCGGCGATCCCGGCATCCGCACCACCCGCCGAGCGCTGCCTGAGGCGCACCGGGACGTGCACGTAGAGCGATCCCCGGTCGGGCGCCTTCGCGGAGGGTGGCGGGGGCTCGGGCAGCTCGTAGACCACCTCGCGGCCGTGGTCGTCGAGCTGGCGGTCGGGGTTGTACACGTGGCTGAAGTTCCAGATCATCTTCAGGAAATTGGTCTGGCCGTGCGACAGGTGGCGCGCCACGATCCGAGCGGTCTTTGCGAGCGCGGCAACACCGAGGTGCTTGCGGGCGAGAACCGCCTGCGTCTTCACGAGCTCGTCGTAGAACTTCGGCAGGGGGAGCCCGGTCGGCAGCACCGCGTGCTGGATGTCGAAGAGCCGGTAGTCCTTCGTCGTGAGCTTCCGCGACTCGCTGTGCCAGGTCTCCGTCCCTGGGTACGGGGTCTGCACCGTGAGGTGGACGATCTCGGGCACGGACGCCGCCCATTCGCGCACCGTCGCGAACCGCCCGGCGTCCCAGGACGGGTCGACGATGAGGTTCACGGCCACCGACAGCCCGAGGTCGCGGGCGATCTGGAGCGCTCGGGCGTTCACGTCGGTCGTGCTGCGCTTGCGGTAGGCCTTCAGCCCTTCGTCGTCGATCGCCTCGAGCCCGAGGAACATGTAGTTGAGGCC
>JASHUY010000040.1 GCA_030039755.1 Acidimicrobiales bacterium | reverse complement strand
GCCAAGGTGCCGTTCGTCAACGCCGACAAGGTGACCGCGCTCGTCCAGACGATCGCGGACCGCCTCCAGATCCTCCTGCGCGACCGGTCGCTCCTGCGCCACGCCACCACCTGGGCCGCCGCCAACTGGCTGCTCGACGCAGCGTCGCTGTGGGTGTTCCTCATCGCCTTCCACCACACGATCTCCCCGATCGACCTCCTCGTCGCCTACGGCCTGGCCAACATCCTCGCCGTCATCCCGATCACCCCGGGCGGCCTCGGCGTCGTGGAAGGCGTCCTCATCCCGACGCTTCACGGGTTCCACGTGCCCTACACAATCGCCGCCTTGGGCGTCCTCTCGTACCGCCTCGTGAACTTCTGGCTCCCCATCCCCGCAGGTGGGGCGTGCTACCTGTCGCTCAGGTCCCGCGACGACGTGAAGGCCCGGCGCAAGCTGCGCATCCGGCTCCACAGATCGCATGCGTCCCCCGAGCAGGGGGCCGACGGCGGCGGCACGGCGCCGGCGGGTGGCCGCGCGGGAGGCGAGCACGCCGCAGGCGGAAGCCCGACCACCGGCCGGATGGCGAACGGACCAGCTGCACACGGGCGCGCGAGCAAGGCCCGCGAGAGGGCCTGAAGCCGGCCGGATCAGGCGTCGAGGCGCGAATCGACGTCGCGACGCCGTCTCGCGCGCTCGACCGCGAGCTCCTTCAGCCGGCGCTGGGAATCGATGCCCTTCACCGGGGTCAGGCGCTCCCAGCTGCCGTCGGCGTGGAGAGTCCAGGCGTTCACGTCGTCGGTGAAGACGAGGTCGAGGATCTCGAGAAGGCGTCCTTGGAGCTCGAGGTCGCGTACCGGCGTGAGCACCTCGATGCGGCGGTCCAGGTTCCGCTCCATCAGGTCCGCCGACCCGATGTAGAGCTCCAAGGGAAGCGGCGACGGAACGTCGGCGCCGTCGGGGTGCGGGGCGCCGCCCGCCGAGCCGCCGAAGCGGTAGATCCTGGAGTGCTCCAGGAACTGGCCCACGATCGACCGGACCTTGATCGTCTCGGAGAGACCCCGCACGCCGGGTCGCAGGCAGCACATGCCGCGCACGGCGAGGTCGACGAGCACGCCCGCGCGGGACGCCGCGTACAGCGCGTCGATCATCTCGGGATCGGTGAGGCCGTTGACCTTGAGCACGATCCGTCCTGCAGGCCCCGCCTCGGTCTGTCGAGCCATCAGCTCGAGCACGCGTTCGCGAAGCGTGACCGGCGCAACGAAGATCTCGCGGAACTGCGACTGACGGCTGTACCCGGTCAGGTAGTTGAAGAGGTCGCCGACGTCGGCGCCGATGTCCTCGTCGGAGGTGAGCAGGCCGAGGTCCTCGTAGATCGCGGCGGTACGCGAGTTGTAGTTCCCGGTGCCGACGTGACAGTACCGACGGATGCCGTCGTCCTCACGCCGCAGCACGAGCACGGTCTTCGAGTGGGTCTTCAGGCCCACGAGCCCGTAGACGACGTGGACGCCCACCTGTTCGAGCGCCTTCGCCCACCCGATGTTGGCCTGCTCGTCGAAGCGGGCCTTGAGCTCGACGATCGCGGCCACCTGCTTCCCGCCCTCGGCGGCTTTGATCAGCGACGCCACGATCGGGCTGTCCCCGGAGGTGCGGTAGAGGGTCTGCTTGATCCCGAGCACGTCCGGGTCGTCGGCGGCCTGTGCCACGAACGCCTCCACCGACGTCGCGAACGAGTCGTAGGGATGGTGGACGAGCACGTCACGGTCCCGTAGCACCCCGAAGAGGTCCGACGGCTCGTTCCCGGCGGTCGCCAGGTACGGGGGGGTCATCGGCGTCCAGGTCTCGGCGTGGAGGTCGGGACGGTCGAGCCCGTAGACGGCCCAGAGGCCCGAAAGGTCGATGGGGGCGTCCAGCGTGTAGACGCCGTCAGGCGGGACGTCGAGCTCCGCCCGCAGCCGTTCGATCAGGGCGGGGTCCGCGGCGGAGGTGATCTCGAGGCGGACGGCGGTGCCGAACCGGCGGCGGCGCAGCTCCATCTCGACCGCCACGAGCAGGTCGTCCGCCTCGTCCTCCTCCAGTGCGAGGTCGGCGTTCCTCGTCACCCGGAACGTGTCGTGCTCACCGGTGGTCATGCCCGGGAAGAGCGTGTGGAGATGCGCCGCGATCACCTGCTCGAGCGGGACGAACCGCTCGCCGTCGGGCATCACGATGAAGCGCGGCAGCGACGGGGGGACCTTGACGCGGGCGATCCGCTCGTCGCCCGTCGAGGGGTCCTCCACTTCGACCAGCAAGTTGAGCGACAGGTTCGAGATGTAGGGGAACGGATGACCGGGGTCGACTGCGAGGGGGGTGAGCACCGGGTAGATCTGGCGGTCGAAGACGTCCACGAGGTAGGACCGGTCGTCGTCGTCGAGCGAGGTCCAGTCGGACAACCGGATGCCGGCGTCGGAGAGCGCGGGCACGAGGACGTTGAGGAAGATCGCATCCTGACGCGCCACGAGCTTCTCGACACGCGCCCGGATCGCCATGAGTTGTTCACCGGGACGAAGCCCGTCGACGGACCGGGCGCGCACACCGGCGACGAGCTTGTCCTGGAGACCCGACACGCGCACCTGGAAGAACTCGTCGAGGCCTTCGGCGAAGATCGCCATGAACTTCACCTGCTCGAGGAGCGGCAGCCGCGTGTCCTCGGCGAGGTCCAAGAGCCGGAAGAGGAAGTCGAGCCTGGACAGCTCCTTGTTCGTGAACCGTTCGTAGCCGTACGCGGCGATCGCGTCCGGCACGGGGACCGTCCGGCGCTCGCCGGCGAGGGACTCGTCGCGCGCGAGTGCGGACACCGTCCCGACCCTGGACGGTGGCGGTGGGGCGGAGACGACGCCGGTGGGCGGAGGGGCCACCGGGGTCAGGCTGCCGGCCGCCAGGTCCGAGGTCACCGGCACGCCCCCACCCTGCTCGGGGGGGGTGCGCTGCAGTGCCATGAAACCTCGACAGCTTACACGCGCCGCTACGCTTCCGGCCGTGGCGACGACCACAGTGCTGCAAGCACGTGTGAGCCCCGTCAGGCGAGTTCCCGTGTGGCGCAAGGGCCCCAAGCCCAAGCGCCGGACCGAACTCGGGTTGCTCGTCTTCGCCGCCGTGATCACCGTCGCCCTCTACGTGATCGCCGAGGTCGGGGCGAACGGGAAGCTCCCGCCGCACATCGGGCCGATCCTGGCCGTCATCCTCGGCATGGCGTTGATCGCCCACATCGC
>JASHUY010000039.1 GCA_030039755.1 Acidimicrobiales bacterium | reverse complement strand
GGAGTCGGACGGTCGGGCATCGCGGCGGGGCGCGAGGACGCGTTGGCGCCGGCGAGGCAGTCAGACGCGAGCTCGCCGAGCCTGACCGAGGCGGCCGCGTACGCGTCGTCGATCTCCTGCTGCGTCCATGCCGCGTCGACAGGCACGTTGTCGACGAGGACGACCCGCTGGAGCCAGTGGTCGAATGCGGCGAGCTGCCCGATCACGGCGAGCACGGCGTCCGGATGGCCGAGGTCGTCGTGCGGGACGTCCGGGAGCCGTTCGATCTCCCGGACGACGTCGTAGCCGAGGTACCCGACGACCCCCGAGTGAAGCGGCGGAAGGTCGGGGAGGACCGGAGCGCTGCACTCGAAGAGGAGGCGCTCCAGCACCGCGAGCACCCCGGGCGGCCCCGCCGTCGGCACGCGCAGCTCGCCGTCGGCGACGACCTGCGTGCCGCGAGCGGTGACGGTTGCGAGCGGGCGGCGCCCGACGAAGGAGTGTCGGCCCCAGCGCTCACCCCCTTCCACCGATTCGAGAAGGAAGCCGGGGGCGCGCCCGACCATCGCCGTGAACGCGCCCACCGGCGTGAGCTGGTCCCCGACCACTGCGGTCCAGACCGGCACGATGCGTTGGCCCGAGCGCGCGAGCCGGGCGAACGCCTGCGGGTCTGGGTGGACGGGCAGCGCGGAGCCGGGCTGCGCGTGCGACCGTGCGGTCAACTGCCGGCGTCCTCGGGCTCTGGCCTCGGCGCAGGCACCCCGGGTCCCTTGGCGAGGAGGCGGTAGAAGCACGACCTCTCCTTCGTGTGGCACGCGCCGTCCCCGTGCTGGTCGACGAGGAGCAGCACCGCGTCGCCGTCGCAGTCGACGCGCACCTCACGCACGTACTGCCGGTCGCCGGACGTCTCGCCCTTGCACCACAGGTCGTTGCGGCTCCTGCTGAAGAACCACGAGCGTCCGGACGCGATCGTGCGTTCGAGCGCCTCGCGGTCCATGTGCGCGACCATCAGCACGTCCAGCGAAACGGCGTCCTGGACCACGGTGGCCACGAGCCCCCGCGAGTCGAACGCCACGAGCTCGAGCAGCTCCGCGTCGAGGTCGCCGAGCGGCACGCCGGGCGCGGTCACAGGTAGAGGCCGGTGCTCCCGTCGAGGCGCTCGGACGCCACGGCGTGCACGTCGCGCTCGCGCAAGATCACGTACTCCTCCCCCTGCACCTCGACCTCGTAGCGGTCCTCGGGGTTGAACAGGACCTTGTCCCCGGGCTTCACGGCACGAACGTTCGGCCCCACCGCCACGGCCTCGGCCCACGTGAGGCGCCGCGAGACCTGTGCGGTCGCGGGGATCAGGATCCCGGCACGCGAGCGGCGCTCCCCGTCGGCGGGGGTGACCTGCACCATCACCCGGTCGAAGAGCACCGTGATGGGTTGCTTCGGGTCCGTCCCCCTCGACGGCGCGGAAGCCCGGACCGGCGCCGCGGGCCCCGAGGGCGCCGGTGCCGGCACGGCGCTCCCGACCGGTTCTTCGACCGCGGACTTGGAGCTCGAGGGCACACACGCACGGTAGTCCACCGTCGGCGCCGGTCCTCCGTCTTCCGTACCAGGTGGCGGCCTCCGACGGTGCCACACTGGCGCGGTCCGGCAGCTCTGACGCCGTCCGGCGGGAGGTGACCGATGAGCGAGGTACGTGTCCCCGCAGCACACGCCGACGTGCCGGCGTACGTCGCGACGCCGCAAATGGATCCCCCCTGGCCGGGGGTGGTGGTCCTGCACGACGTTTTCGGGATGTCGGACGACCTGCGGCACCAGGCCGATTGGCTCGCCACCGCCGGGTTCCTGGCCGCGGCACCGGACCTTTTCCACTGGTCGAACAAGGCGGCCTGCATGGTGACCGTGGTGCGGGACCTGCACGCGCAGAAGGGCAGGATCTTCGACGACGTCGACGCCGTCCGCCGCTGGCTGGCGGCGCAGGAGCGGTGCACCGGGAGGGTCGGGGTTGTCGGCTTCTGCATGACGGGTGGCTTCGCCCTCCTGCTCGCGCACGGGCACGGGTTCGCAGTCTCGGCGGACAACTACGGTCGGCTCCCCCCGAACCTCGACTCCGTGGTGCAGGGCGCGTGTCCCGTCGTCGCGAGCTACGGAGGTCGGGACAAGCAGCTCCGGGGGGCCGCCGGACGACTCGAGCGCGCGCTCAGCGTTGCCGGCGTCCCCCACGACGTGAAGGAGTACCCCGACGCGACCCACGGCTTCATGAACCAGCACCGACACACGATGTGGCGGATCATGGAACGCGTCGGCGGGGCCGGGTACGCCGAGGGGCCGGCCGCGGACGCGCGGCGTCGCATCGTGGCGTTCTTCACCGAGCACCTCGTCGACACCTGACGCGGGGCCCGACCCGAACCTCGCACCAGTGTTGGAAGGGGCCGCCGATCAGCCTTCCGCCCGCCACGCCGAAATTCGCCGGGGTGGATCCCTGACCTGAGAGCCTCGGTCCGCGACGACCGCGGGCGTCACCGCCGTCTCTTACCATCTAGACCATGACCCGCGGCCGATCCTCGATCGTCACCGTCGCCCGCGAGATTGGCGATTCGCTGAGACAGCATGAGGAAGCCGAGGCTCGACGACTCGCATTTCATTTCGTCGAGAGCTTGGACAACGCCACCGCTGACGAGCGCATCAAGATGATCGCCGAGGAGCCGCCCGGCGTCGGCGACGTCCGATTCGACG
>JASHUY010000038.1 GCA_030039755.1 Acidimicrobiales bacterium | reverse complement strand
GGGCTCGGTCTGTGGCACGCCCGCAGGACGTCGAGCACCCAGGAGTTCCCGAAGGCCCGCTCGGAGGTGACCACGAAGGCGGCGTGAGCGCTCCACACCCTGGCGCCTGTTTCTGACACCGGGCGCCTTCCGGAGCCAGAAACGGCACACCGCCCTCCCGACGGGTTTCCCGTGGGGAGGGCGGCGGCGCGTCAGGGCGCCAAAGCCAAAGGTCGGAAGGCCCGCATCCTGGCACAGGCGGGACGCCTCGCCGCGTGGCCACCGGGTGGATCGCATCGCCTACATCCGGAACGGGCACCGACCTCGCGCGGTTTCAACCCTTGATCAGCGTGTACGAGGAGAAGGAGGTGCCGTGCGCGCGCCACACCGTCGTCACGTGCTCGCTGGGGCAGCACGTGCGGTCCTTCGGCGTGTACCAGAGCTCGTGGACGGTGACGGCATCCGGCGCGATGGTGATGCCACCCGGTGCCGTGTCGAAATACGGGGCGTGCCCGACGGCTTTCTCGTCGTCTGCCGGCTGCCGTGGCGTGAGGGTGACGATCGGCTCCACCGTGCCGTCCGCGTCGGTGTAGAGGACCCAGCTGTCCTGGAGCTCGGACGCCGGGGTGGTCCCCTTCGACCCGGAGCACCGGACGTTGACCGCGGCGACGTACCGACCGGGGCCGTAGAGGTCGCCGACAACGTGCGTCACCTCGGTGACGGTCACCTGCTTCAGCGAACGCAGGCTGCGGGGTGCCGGAACCGTCGCCTTGCCGTGTGACAGCTTGACGGGCTTGGTCCGTCCCGGGCAGACGTCGCCCGGCACCGACACCGATGTCCACGCGACCGCCCGCGTCGTCACGAGACCACTCGTCTTCGGCGGCGGCGGAGGGCCCGGCGTGGTGGGGGGAACGGTGGACGGCGGTCGGGTCGAAGTGACCGTCGTCGACGTGTGCGACGTGGTCGGCGTGGTGGTGGGGTGCGACGTGGCCGACGTGGTCGGCGTGGTAGCGGGGCGCGACGTGGCCGACGTGGTCGACGTGGTGGTGGGGTGTGACGTAGCCGACGTGGTCGACGTGCTGGTGGGGCGCGACGTGGTCGGCGTGGTGGCGGGGTGCGACGTGGTCGACGTGGTGGTGGGGTGCGAGGTGCTCGACGTGGGTGGGGACGCGGAGCCGGCGGAACCGCACGCTGCGGAGAGCGCGATCAGCGCGAGGCACGGTAGCGCGAGGAGGCGCCGGGGGAATGCGCGCATGGGTGCAGTATGGGTCAGATCGCGCCTCTTGTCATTCCACCCGTGCCACCCGTCGGGTTGCACCGCGCCTCCGTCGCGGGTGCGGCTCGCGCGTGGGAACGGGACCGGAGCCCGTGGCAGCATGGATGGCCGTGCTGTCGCGCCTCGGCCGCGTGGTCGTGCCGTCGCTCGCCGGCGGGCTGCTCCTTGCCTTCTCGCTCCCGCCGTGGGGATCGTGGCCGCTCGCCTTCGTCGGCGCCGCCCTCGTGTTCTGGCGCCTCTCAGGATTGCCGTGGCGCCTTCGGGTCCTCGCAGGCTGGGTCGCGGGCCTCGGCTGCTTCGTCCCCGGGCTCTGGTGGGCGGCGTCGTTCAACTGGTACGGGGCGCTCGTGCTCATGGCCGTGGAGGCCTGCTCGATGGCGCTCGCCGCAGTTGCCGTCCCGGCGACCCGTTGGCGGGTGCCCTCCTTCGTCGGCGCGTTCACGCTCGCCGAGTGGCTGCGGGTTTCCTGGCCGTTCGGGGGGTTGCCGCTCGGGGGGCTCTTCCTCGGGCAGGCGACCGGGCCGCTCCTCGACGCCGCACGTCTCGGAGGCCCGCTGCTCCTCACCGCCCTGGTCTGGCTCGGGGGAGCAGGGCTCGCCGAGCTCGTCGGGGCCGCGGCAACGGGTTGGGTGAGCGCGCGGACAGACTGGACACGGCGGCGCGGCGACCTCCGGGGATGGTCGGGGAACGGGCGGGCCCGTCGGGCGCCCTCGGGCGCGGGCGGGCTCACCTCGCTCGCCCTCGTCGTGGCGGTCGGCGTCGCGGGGCTGTTCGCGCCGGCGGGCGGCGCCCCGCTCCGGAGGCTCAGCGTGGCGCTCGTGCAAGGCGGCGGGCGACGCGGGACGGACCAGTTCGAAGTCGCCCCGGCGACCGTCATGGCGGCGCAGGTCGCCGCGTCCCGGGAGCTCCTCGAGACCCCGGACCCCCCCGCGCTCGTGGTCTGGCCGGAAGACGTGGTCCGGGTCGGCGCGCACCTCTCCGGCACCTCTGCCGCGTCATACCTGTCGTCGCTCGCGCGCCGCCTCCGGGCGACCCTGCTCGCCGGCGTGACCGAGACGGTCTCCGACAGGGCCTTCCGGAACGAGGTCGTCGCGTGGGGCCCGAGCGGCCGCGTCGTCGGCGTGTACGAGAAGGTCCACCGCGTGCCCTTCGGCGAGTACGTCCCCGACCGGGCCTTCTTCTCCCACTTCGCCAACCTCTCGGAAGTGCCGCTCGATGCCATCCCGGGCCACGGGACCGGAGAGCTCACGACCCCGGCAGGACGGCTCGGCCTCATGATCTCCTACGAGGTGTTCTTCGCGACACGCGGCCGCTCCGCCGTCCGCGCGGGTGCCCAGCTGCTCGTCGTGCCCACGAACACCTCGTCCTACGCCACGATCCAGGTCCCCAGCCTCGAGCTCTCGGCCGATCGGCTGCAGGCGGTGGAAGAGGGGCGCGACCTCGTGCAGGCCTCCCCGACCGGGTACTCGACCGTGGTCGGCGCGAACGGCACCGTGAGGGAGCGCACCACGCTCGGGCGCCGCCAGGTGGTGTACGCGACGGTCGACCTGCGGCGAGGCCGCACGGTCTACGAGCGGTTCGGCGACCTGCCCGTGCTCGCGCTGGCAGCCGCCTCACTCGTGGCCGGCCTCCTCTTCGCGATCTTCGACGTGCGCCCCCGACGGTCGTCGCGCAGGCGGTCGTGGAGCTCGCGGCGGTCGCGGAGCTCGCGGCGGTCGCGGCGCCGCTGGAAGCCGGCTGCGGCGCGCCCGGTGGCCACCCGCTTTCAGTCGTAGTACCCGCTGTACACGTAGACGCACGGCACGCCCTCTTCGACGAACATCGCGCGGTTCGTCGGATCGTCCTCGAGCGCGAGCCGCAGGTCGAAGCCGTACGCGCGCAGGTCCCGGACCACCGCGCGCTTGTAGGCCGTCACGCGCGCGTGCTCGCCGCGCGCCCGCATCACGAGGAGGTCCCAGCGGACGCCGTAGCGCTCGAGCCATGCGAGCGTCTGGGGTTGGACGCGGATCGGGCGACCCGTCAGGAGCACGACGACGAGGTGCGCGTCGAGCAGCTCCAAGAGCCGCGCGATCTCCTCCACGAGCGGGTCGTCGCCGCACGCGTCGAAGAAGGCCGTCCAGTCCCGTTGGCCGCGCTCGAGGAAGTGCTGGCGGCTGGTGGCGTCCGAGAGGACCCCGTCGATGTCGAAGACGACCGCCGCGCCTGCCCGCGAAGGCGTGGCGCGCCAGCGCCAGTTGGACGGCGTCGGCGTCGGCGTCCCCACCGCCCGGTGGCTCCCGGCCTCAGGGGAGGAAGAGCAACGTGGCGTGGTGTGCGAACGAGGTGAGCGGTCCGGGCCAGAAGCCGAACACCACGGTGACCGCGAGGCACAGCCCGATCGCGATCGCGGCGAGCGGCGGGACGCGGACCGCCCCGACCGGCCCCACGTTCGAGAGGTCCGTCGTATCGCCACCGCCTCCTGCGAGTGTGTCGAGCGCGAGGCTCGGGGCTGCCGTGCGGGCGCCCACGAGCGCGAGCGTCATCGGGTCCTCGTCCAACAGGAGCCCGGCGTTCAGTCGGTCGAGACCCGCCACGTTGCGGTCCGTGCCTGTCCACACCGGCCTGGCGGGGACGGTCTGCGCGGCGCGCAGCTGGTCGACGGACTCGGGCCTCGTGTCGGCCAACGCGCGCTCGAGCGCAGCCGGGTCGACCGCGCCGGACGCGCCCAAGCCGACGAAGAGCGGCACCGCGTCCTCGGCCGGTGGCTCCACACCGGGCAGCGCGCCGGCCTCCGGGAGCGGCGTGTACATGAGCACGGCGACCCGCAGGTAGAAGAAGGCCGCCACCGCAGCCGACACCATCGCGATGACCGCGAGGGGCACCTGGTGGTCGACGGCCGCGAGCAGGACCTGGAGCTTCGCCCACAACCCGGTGGTGAACGGCGCGCCCGCCTGCGCGAGGAGGAGCACTGCGAAGGCGAGCGCAAGGGCCGGTTGCCGGCGCGCGAGCCCGCGGTAGGAGGCGATGTCGTGCGCGGCGTCCCCCCGTCGCCCCAGGACCGTCACGACGGCGAAGCTCCCGATCACCATGAAGGTGTAGGCGAAGAGGTAGTACAGCGACGCGCTCACCCCGCGCGCGGTGGCCGCCTCGAGCCCGAGCAGGACGAACCCGGCGTGGTTGATCGAGGAGTACGCGAGCATGCGCTTCACGTCCCGCTGGACCACGGCCAGTCCCGCGCCGAGGAGGAGCGTCACGACCGCGAGGGCGTACACGACCGGTTGCCAGTCCGTCCGCAGCAAGCCGAACGACGAGACGAACACCCTGAGGAAGGCGGCGAAGGCTCCCGCCTTGGCCACCGCGGCCATGAACCCGGTGATCGGAGACGGTGCGCCCTGGTAGACGTCGGGCGTCCACATGTGGAACGGCACCGCCGCGATCTTGAACCCGAACCCCACGACGAGGAGGGACATCCCCGCGAGCAGGAGCCCGTCGGACGCGAGCACGTTCTTCGACAGGAACCCGGCGACCTGGGCGAGGTTGGACGTACCGGTCGCTCCGTAGACGAGGGCGATCCCGTAGACGAACACCGCGGACGAGAACGAGCCGAGGATGAAGTACTTGAGCGCCGCCTCACCCGACGCGGCGCGCCGGTGGTTGAAGGCGGCGAGGACGTAGAGCGCGATCGAGAGGATCTCGAGACCGAGGAAGACGACGATGAGATCGTTGGCCGAGCCCATGACCATCGCCCCGGTCGCGGACACCATCGCGAGGACGTACATCTCGGCACCGTCGACCCGCTCACGGCGCAGGTAGCCGTCTGCGACGAGCGCGGTGAGGAACATCGCGCAGCAGACGAGCACGTTCACGAGCGCGCTGAAACCGTCGACGATCACGGCGTGGTCCACCGAGGTGAACGGGCCGTGGCTCGTGACGTCCGCCCACTGCCACAGCGAGACGCCGAGGGCGGCCCCCGACACCGCCATGGTGGCGAAGGTCGCGACCCGCGCGCGCATCTGGCGCTGCACCAGCGAGCCGCCGGCGAGCAGGAGGACCGCACCGCCCAGCATCACGATCTCGGGGATGATCGCGAGGTAGCGCACGTGGGGGGTCGCGATCGTCGCGAGGTGGGCGGCGTGGCCGGCGCGCACCTTGCCCATGTGCGCGAGGAGCACCGCAGGGTGCGCCCACGACGGGATCCGTGCGACGTGGCGCGGGGCCGAGATCATCGGGACGGCTTCTTCGTCTTCGCCTGCGCGTCGTGGAACGCGGCGAGGCCGCGCCGGGCGACGGCAGGCTGGTGGGTGTGGGTGGCTGCGTCGACCTGGGCGACGAGGGCGTTCACCGTGGGGGTGATCCGGTCGAGCACCGGCTTCGGGTAGACGCCGAGGAAGACGATGACGATGATCAACGGCGCGATGACCACGCGCTCGGCCCAGCTCAGGTCACGCGTCGTCGAGTTGGCCAGGTCGACCTTGCCGTGGAACACCTGCTGGTACGCCCAGAGGAGGTAGACCGCCGCCAGCACGACGCCGGCCGTCGCCACGACCGCCCACCACCGGTGGGTGAGGAACGTCCCGGAGAGGACGAGGAACTCGCTCACGAACCCGTTCAGGCCCGGGAGGCCGATCGAGGCGAGCATCACCACCGTGAACACCGCGGCGAGGACCGGCGCGGGTGCCTGAAGGCCCCGGAGCTCGGTCACCTGCCAGGTCTGGCGGCGCTCGTAGACCCAGCCGATGAGCAGGAAGAGGGCGGCCGTGATCAGCCCGTGGTTCAGCATCAGCAGGACGCCGCCCGTGAGCCCCTGGGTGGTGAAGGCGAAGATCCCGAGCGCGACGAACCCCATCTGCGCGAGCGACGAGTAGGTGACGACCCGCTTCAGGTCCCGCTGCGCGCAGGCCACGATCGCGCCGTAGAGGATGCCGACGACGGCCAGCGTGAGGAGCAGCGGGGCGAGGTCCACCGACGCCCGGGGGAAGAGCCGGAGGTCGAACTGGAGGATGCCGTACGTTCCGAGCTTCGCGAGCACCGCCGACAGCACCATGGACCCGCCCGTCGGCGCCTCGGTGTAGGCGTCGGGCGACCAGGTGTGGAACGGGAAGAGCGGCGCCTTGATCGCGAACGCCGCGGTGAACGCGAGGAAGAGCAGTATCCCGCCCGCGCTCGAGAAGTGCGTGTGCTCGAGTGCGGGCAGGGAGAAGGTGAGGACGCCCGTCTGCTCCTTGTGGACGAAGGCGACGACGAGGATCCCCACCAGCAGGAACGCGGAGCCGAGGAAGGTGTAAACGAAGAACTTCACGGCGGCGTACGCGCGGCGCGCGTACCCCCAGCCGCTGATGATGAAGTACGAGGGGACCAGCGTCAGCTCGAAGAAGAAGAAAAAGAGGATCAGGTCGACCGAGACGAAGCTCCCGAGGCATGCGCACTCGAGAAGGAGCATCCAGGCGATGAAGCTCGGGGCGTCCGTGCGCGTGCGCGCCCCGGCGAGCACGATCGGGAAGAGCACCGCCGCGAGCAGGACGAGGAAGAGCGAGATCCCGTCGACGCCGAGCTCCCAGTGCACCCCGACGCCGCTCGCCCAGACGTGGTACGAGACGAACTGGAAGCCGCCGGTCGTCGTGGCGAACAGGGCCGCGACCGCGATGGCGAGCCCGAGCGTGGCGAGCGAGACGGCGATCCCGAACCACTCGACCACCACCCGAGGCAGGTCGCGCACCGCCCCCAGGAGCGCGACGGCGAGCCCGCCGCCCGCCGGCAGGAGCACGAGCACCGTCAGGTAGGGGAAGGCGTGCGTCGCGGACGTCACGACCACCACGTCCTCGAGAGCATGAAGGCGAGGATCGCGGCCATGCCGAGCACGATCCCCACGACGTAGTTCCGGACGAAGCCGGTCTGGAGTCGCCGGGCCCCGCTGCCGGTCGACCGCACCAGCCGGGCGATCCCGTTGACTGCGCCGTCGATCAGCCGACCGTCGACCACGACGGCGCAGAAGCGGGCGAGCACCTGTCCGGGACGGCCGATGACCGCGTCGTAGACGTTGTCCCAGTACCAGACGCGCTGGAGGAAGGCGGGTTCGAGCTCGGGGCGGTCCGACGTCCGCCGCCAGAGCCGCCACGCGGCGTACGCGGCGGCGAGCGCGACGACCCCGTCTGCGACGGCGAGACCCACCTGCGCGCCCGCGCTCTGGTGCGCGGCGAACAGCCGGTCGCCGAAGACCGGGCCGAGCCATTGGGCAAGGGTTCCGGTGTGCACCCACGGCAGGTTGACCGCACCCGCGAAGACGGCGAAGAAGGAGAGCACCACGAGCGGAGCCCGCATGACCCAGGGGGACTCGTGCGGGCGGTGATGGGGCGGCCGGCCGTCGGGCGCCTCCTCCGCCCACCGCTCGCGGCCCGTGAACGTGAGGAAGAAGACCCGGCTCATGTAGTAGGAGGTGACGAAGGCGGTCAGCAGGCCGAGGGCGTAGAGCACGAGCGCCTTGCCGTAGACGTTCGTGAGGATGTCACCCTTCGCCCAGAAGCCGGAGAGCGGCGGGATCGCAGCCAGTGCGAGCCAAGCGGTGAGGAACGTCACGAACGTCCAAGGCATGAGCCGGCGCAGCCCTCCCATCCGTTTCATGTCCTGTTCGTCCTCGAGCCCGTGGATGACCGACCCCGAACCGAGGAAGAGCAGGCCCTTGTAGAACGCGTGGCAGACCATGAGGAAGATCGCCGCGACGTACGCGCCGCTCCCGACGGCGAGCACCATGTAGCCGATCTGTGAGACCGTCGAGAAGGCGAGGGCCTTCTTGATGTCCTGCTGCGCGCACGCGATCGTCGCCGCGACGAACGCGGTGGCCCCTCCGATCGCCGCGATCACCCACATCGCGTCCGGGCTCAGCGCGAGGAGCGGGTTGACCCTGCACAGCAGGTAGACACCGGCGGTCACCATCGTCGCGGCGTGGATGAGCGCGGAGACCGGGGTCGGGCCCTCCATGGCGTCGGGCAGCCAGTTGAACAGCGGGATCTGCGCGGACTTGCCGGTGGCGGCGAGGAACAGCAGCAGCACCACCGCGGTCGCCGTGCCGCCGCCGGCGAGCAGGTGCCGGTGCGCGAAGACGGACAGGTAGGTGAGGGTCCCCGTCTTCGAAAAGACGAGGAACATCGCGAGCAGGAAGCCCACGTCGCCGACGCGGTTGTA
>JASHUY010000037.1 GCA_030039755.1 Acidimicrobiales bacterium | reverse complement strand
ACGAAGATCCCGAGGTGGGCGTTCGAGAAGCTGCCGGGCACCGAGGGGAGGCTCGGCACCCGCATGCAGTCGGTCGGCGAGGTGATGGCCATCGGGCGCACGTTCTGCGAGTCGCTCCAGAAGGCGGTGCGCTCCCTCGAGCAGGGGAGGGCCGGGTTGAACGCCGACCCGCAGGAGGCCGTGCTGGACGCGCTGGGCGACGAGGACCTGCTGTCGAGGATCGCCGTCCCGACGCCGGAGCGCATCTTCGAGGTGGAGTGCGCGCTCCGCCGCGGGATCGGTGTCGACGCCGTGGCGTCGGCGAGCGGGATCGACCCGTGGTTCCTCAGGCAGATCGCGCGGCTCGCCGTCGCACGCAGCGAGCTGGCCGAGGCGCTCGAGGCGCTCGAGGTGGGTGGCGGCGCCGGCGGCCCCGGCGGGCCCGAGGCACGTGGCGGCCCCGGCGGCCTGCCCACAGTCGACCCGCTCTCGGCGGTGGACCGCCGGCTGTGGCGCCGGATGAAGCGGCTCGGCTTCTCGGACGCGCAGCTCGCCTACCTCCTCGGTTCCACGGAGGCCGAGGTGCGCAAGGCGCGCGTCGGCGCCGGCGTCGTGGCGACCTACAAGACGGTCGACACGTGCGGCGCGGAGTTCGAGGCGTTCACGCCGTACCACTACGCGACCTACGAAGACGAGGACGAGGTCCGTCCATCCGATCGGGACCGGGTTGTCATCCTCGGCTCGGGGCCGAACCGCATCGGCCAGGGGATCGAATTCGACTACTGCTGCGTGCACGCGTCGATCGCGCTGCACGCCGCCGGCTACGAGACGGTCATGGTCAACTGCAACCCCGAGACGGTGTCGACCGACTACGACACCTCCGACCGCCTGTACTTCGAGCCGCTCACCGCCGAGGACGTCGCGAACGTGGTGGACGCCGAGAGGCGGATGGGCGGGCGGCTCGCAGGCGTGGTGGTGTCGCTCGGCGGCCAGACGCCGCTCAAACTGTCGCACGCGCTCCCGCCGGAGCTCGTGCTCGGGACGAGCCCCGAGTCGATCGACCGCGCAGAGGACCGGCGTCAGTGGAACGCGCTGTGCGAAGAGCTCGGGCTGCCGCAACCTCCCGGCGGGACTGCGATCGCCGTCGAGGAAGCGCTCGCGGTCGCGCGCCGCGTCGGCTACCCGGTCCTCGTGCGCCCGAGCTACGTGCTCGGCGGTCGGGCGATGGAGATCGTGTTCGACGACACGGAGCTGCGGCGGGTGATGGCAGGCCTCCGGCTCGAACGCGAGGGGGGCGTGACTGCGGAGCGTCCCGTGCTCGTGGACCGCTTCTTGGAGGACGCGGTGGAGATCGACGTGGACGCGATCCGCGACAAGACCGGCGAGGTGCTGGTCTGCGGGGTGATGGAGCACGTCGAGCAGGCGGGCGTCCACTCGGGTGACTCCGCCTGCGCGTTGCCGCCGCAGACGCTGTCCGCGGACGTGCTCGCCACGCTCGATCGCTACACGCGTGCACTCGCCGATGCCCTCGGCGTGGAAGGGTTCCTCAACGTCCAGTACGCGGTCAAGGACGCGGTCGTCCACGTCCTCGAGGCGAACCCCCGTGCCAGCCGCACCGTGCCCTTCGTCGCCAAGGCCACCGGCGTGCCGGTCGCGATGGTCGCTGCACGGGTGATGGTCGGCGAGACGCTGGAGACGCTGCGGGCGGATGGACTGCTGGGTTCGTCGGGGGTGGCCGGCGTCGTGGGTGTCGTGGGCGGGCCTGGCGGGTCTGGCGGCGCGGGGCGGTCGGGCGGGTCTGGCGGGTTCGGCGGGTCGGGCGGCGCGGGGCGGTTGGGCGGGTCGGGCGGGTCCGGCGGGTTCGGCGCATTGCCGAACCCGGGGCACGTGAGCGTGAAAGAGGCGGTGCTGCCCTTCGACCGCTTCCCGGGCGTCGACACGCTCCTCGGGCCCGAGATGCGGTCGACCGGCGAGGTGATGGGCATCGACGCGACCTTCGGCCTCGCGTTCGCGAAGAGCCAGGCGGCCGCGGGGACCGACCTTCCGGCGTCGGGGACGGTGTTCCTCTCACTCGCGGACCGTGACAAACCCGGGGGGCTCGCCGTCGCCCGGGCGCTCAGCGACCTCGGGTTCTCGATCGCCGCGACGCTGGGGACGGCGGGATACCTGCGCGATCGCGGCGTGACCGTCGACACGCTGGTGGCCAAGGTCGGGGAGGAGGGGATGGCCGCCGACGCGGTGCAGCTGATCGCGAGCGGGAAGGTGCAGATGGTGATGAACACGCCACGCGGAAGGGGGTCGCGCGACGACGGCGTCCACATCCGCGCCGCGGCGCTCGCGCACCACCTCCCGTGCATCACGACGCTCTCCGCCGCGCAGGCGGCGGTCGCGGGCATGGCGGACCGGGCGGTGCACCCGTTGGTCGTTCGCAGCCTTCAGGAGCTGCACGATGCGGAACACGGCCGCTGACCCGAACGTCCTCGCCACGCGAGTCGGCGTGTTGCGGCTCCGGTCCGCGGTGATGACCGCGTCGGGGACGTCCGGCCACGGAGCGGAGCTCGCCGCGTACGGCCCGCTCTCCGCGCTCGGCGCGGTCGTGGTGAAGTCGTTGTCCGCATGTCCCTGGCCCGGGAACGACGGCCTGCGGCTGCATGGCACCGCGGGTGGCTCGATGCTGAACCGTGTCGGCCTCCAGGGCCCCGGCGTCGCAGCGTGGCGCGAGCGTGACCTGCCAGACCTGCTCGCCCACGGCGCGACGGTGGTCGTGAGCCTCTGGGGTCGGTCGGTGCCGGAGTTCGCCGCCGCTGCTGAGGCCCTTGTCGGGGAGGGGGGCAACGCCTCCGGGATCGCCTCCTCCGGGAACGCCTCCTCCGGGAACGCCTCCTCCGGGGTCGTCGCCGTCGAGGTGAACGTGAGCTGCCCCAACCTCTCCGGCGACATGTTCGCCCACTCGCCTCGGGCGACCGCCGAGGCGGTCGGCGCGGTGGCCGGCGTGCTCGGAGCTGCTGCCGGCGTGTCAGGAGGTGCCGGCTTGCCGGTGTGGGCGAAGCTCAGCCCTGCAGTGCCGGAGATCCGTGCGATCGCCGCTGCGGCGCTCGGGGCGGGAGCGTCCGGGCTCACGCTCGTGAACACGATGCCCGGGATGTGGGTCGACGTCGACGACGGCCACATGCCGTTCGCCGGGGGCTTGTCCGGCGCCGCGCTCCACCCCGTCGCGGTACGCACGGTGTACGACTGCCGACGCGAGTTCCCCGACGCGGCGATCATCGGCGTCGGGGGCGTCGCATCGGGGAGGGACGCCGCGGAGCTGCTCATGGCGGGTGCCGACGCCGTGCAGGTCGGCACCGCGACCTTCGCGGACCCGCGCGCGCCGTGGCGTGTGCAAGAGGAGCTCGCGCGCTGGTGCGTAGGACGCGGGACCAACGTGGAGGAGCTGCGCGGTGCCGCCCAACGCTGAGCACGGGTCAGCCACAGCCGACACCCTGGGCACGTTCGCCACCTTCGGCGAGCGCGTGCGGGCCTCGGTCGGCGCGCTGGGTCCTCTCTGCGTCGGCCTCGACCCGTCGCCGGCGGTCCTCGACGTCTTCGAGCTCCCCGACGACGCGGATGGTCTTCTCTCCTTCGGCGAGGTGTGCGTCGACGCGCTCAAAGGTGTCGCTGCGGCGGTGAAGCCACAGGTCGCGTTCTTCGAACGCCACGGGTCGTCGGGGATCTCGGCCTTCGAGCAGGTGGTCTCCATCGCACGCGCCGCGGGAATGCTGGTCATCGCGGACGCGAAACGCGGTGACATCGGGAGCACCACCGAGGCGTACGCGGACGCGTGGTTCCGCGGGCCGCTCGCGGCGCACGCCGTCACGGCGACGCCCTACGTGGGCATCGACGCACTGGTGCCGATGGTCGTCGCGGCGCGCGAGACGGGACGGGGGCTCATCGTGCTCGTGGCGAGCTCGAATCCCGAAGGCCGTCAGCTCCAGGAGGCCGTCACGCCCGACGGCCGCACCGTCGAGCAGGGGCTCGTCGCGGCGGTCAGCCGCTTGAACGCCGAGGAGGTCGGCCGGTCCGGGCCGGGAGCGCTCGGCTCTGTCGGCGTGGTCGTCGGCGCGACCGGGGGCGCCCCGCCCGAGGGCCTGGCGAACCTCGCCGGGGTCGTCCTCGTGCCAGGTCTCGGCGCGCAGGGTGCGACCGTGGCCGACGTCGCGCGCCGTTTCGGGGATTGCCCTCCGGGCACGGTGCTCCCCTCGGCTTCCCGGACGTTGCTCTCCGGTGGCCGCAAGGAGCTGCGTGCCGCCGCATCGCGCCTGCGAGATGACCTGGCTGCCGCCCTGCCGTGATCCGGGAGGCTACAGTCGGACGCATGCCGCAACCTCCCGCACTCACCGCCGAGCAGCGTCAAGCCGCGCTCGAGAAAGCCGCCAAGGTGCGACGGGAGCGGGCGGAGGTGAAGGAGAGGCTCAAGATGGGCTCCCTCACCCTCGCCGAGCTCCTGAGCCAGGCGGAGTCCGACGAGACCGTCGGGAAGATGAAGGTGGTTTCCGTCCTCGAGTCCCTTCCGGGCCTCGGCAAGGTGAAGGCGCGGCGGCTGATGGCCGCCGTCGG
>JASHUY010000247.1 GCA_030039755.1 Acidimicrobiales bacterium | reverse complement strand
GCCGGGGGTTACGTGATCGACACCGTGAAAGAGACGGTGCCGATCTGGAAGTTCGAGCGCTGGCGGGGCGGCGAGGATTGGGGGACCGGCGCGGAGCCGGTGCGGTCGGTGTGACCCCCCTCGAGGAGGCGCAGCGCCTCGTCCTCGGGGCGTGCCCGCCGCTCCGGCCGGCCGAGCTGAGACCGGCCGACGCGCTCGGGTGCGTGCTCGCGGGCCCTGCGGTCGCACAGGTCGACGTCCCGCCCTTCGCGAACTCCGCGATGGACGGTTACGCGCTGCGCGCCGCCGACACCGGCGCCGCGCCGGTGACGCTCGAGGTGGTCGGGCGCGTGCTCGCCGGATCGACGCTGGGCCGCGAGGTCGGCCCCGGCCAGTCGGCGAGGATCATGACGGGCGCACCCCTGCCGCAGGGGGCGGACTCCGTCTGCATGATCGAGCGGACGAGGGCGGACGGTGCGACGGAGCACGGCCGTGTGGTCGTCGAGGCGTCCGTCGTGCCGGGCGAGAACGTCCGCGCCCCCGGCAGCGACGTCCGCGCGGGCGAGGTCGTGCTCGACGCCGGAGCCGAGGTCGGCCCCACCCAGCTCGCCGCGCTCGTCAGCGCCGGCTGCGCCACCGTCACGGTCCGTCCACGTCCGCGGGTCGCGGTGATCACGACCGGGGACGAGCTGGTCGACCCGGGGACCCCGCTCGGTCCGGCCCAGGTCTACGACTCGAACCGTCCGATGCTGCTCGCCCTCGTGGCCGAGTCCGGGTGCCGGGCCCTCGACCTCGGCCGGTCGGCCGACGACGAGGACGAGCTGGCCGGGCGCATTCACGAGGCGCTCGGTCGCGCGGACGCGCTCGTCCTGTCGGGCGGGGTCAGCGTGGGCGACGTCGACGTGGTGCGCATGGTCCTCCAGCGCCTCGGCGGCGAGGCGGCTCACTGGCTCCAGATCGCGATCCGTCCGGCGAAGCCCTTCTCCTTCGCGGCGCTCCCGGGACCCGAGGGGACCGTCCCGGTCTTCGGGCTGCCGGGCAATCCCGTGTCCTCCGCGGTCAGCTTCGAGCTCCTCGTACGCCCCGCGCTGCGTGCGATGGCCGGGCACCGGGTGACCGGGCGGCCCCGCGTGTGGGCGCGTGCCGCCGAGCCGCTCCGCCGCGTCGCCGACGGCAAGACGCACTTCGTCCGGGTCCAGCTCGCCGCGGCCCCTCCCGCACCGGGCACGGGCGCCGACGGCGGGAGGGGGAGCTGGGTCGTGCGCCCGTGCCCCGGGCAGGGCTCGCACCAGATCAGGTCGATGGGCCTGGCCGACGGGCTTGCCGTCCTCGCCGACGGCGGGGGAGCGGAGGCCGGCGAGCCCGTCGAGGTCATCGTCACGAACCCCGCGCTCGCGCCGTGGTTCGTCGGAGCGCCGTGACCCGGCGTACACGCCTGCCGCGGGCGCGCTGATGGCCACCCTCCTTCTCTTCGGTCCCGCCCGGACCGCCGCCGGGAGGCGCAGCGTGACCATCGACGCCGCGAGCCTGGGGGAGCTCTGCCGCGTCGCCTGCGAGGAGCTCGGTCCGGAGTTCGAGGCGGTCCTCAGCGCGTCGGCGGTGTGGGTGAACGGGGAGCCGGCCAGCGGCGACCCGGCGATCGGCGAACGGGACGAGGTCGCGGTCGTGCCTCCCGTGTCGGGCGGGGCATAGGCGAGCGCTCCTGGCAGCTCCGGGGACCTGGTGCGAAGATGGCGACTGCCGCCGGCTCGGCGGCCCGCGACGGACAGGGGCGCGTGCGCCTACGGTCCCGTGCGGACGCCAAGAGGGAGGTCGGCCAGATGCAGGTGACCGTGACGGTGAACGGCACGACCGGGTCTCACGACGTCGAGACACGCATGCTCCTCGTGCACTACCTGCGCGAGGTCCGCGGGCTCACGGGAACCAACGTCGGCTGCGACACCACGTCGTGCGGTGCGTGCACGGTGCTCCTCAACGGCGAATCGGTGAAGTCGTGCACGATGCTCGCCGCTCAGGCGGACGGCGAGGAGATCACCACCATCGAGGGGATGGCCGCGCCGGATGGGACGCTCCACCCGATCCAGGAGGCGTTCCGCGAGCACCACGGGCTTCAGTGCGGGTTCTGCACGCCCGGCATGGTGATGGCGATCGCCTCTTTCCTGAAGGAGCACCCGGACCCCACGGAAGCCGAGGTGCGGGAGGGGCTCGAAGGCAACCTGTGCCGCTGCACCGGCTACCACAACATCGTCCAGGCAGCGCTCGCGGTCGCCCGTGCCGGGGAGCTCGTGTCGTGAGCGCCACGATGACCGAGGACACCCCCGCCAAGGGAGTCGTCGGCACGAGGATGCTCCGGCGGGAGGACCCCGCCCTGCTGAGCGGCGAAGCGCGCTACGTGCACGACCTCGTCGTCCCCGGCGCACTGCACATGGCCGTCGTCCGCAGCCCGTACGCCCACGCGCGGGTCACGTCCGTCGACGTCTCCGGCGCGCTCGGGATGCCCGGTGTCGCCGCCGCCTTCAGCGGCGCCGATCTCGCCGGGGAGTGGGGCTCGGCGATGCCCTGCGCATGGCCCGTCACCGCCGACATGCAGTCTCCGCCCCACTTCCCGGTCGCGCTCAACGAGGCGTGCTACGTCGGCGACGCGGTCGCCGTCGTTCTCGCCGGTTCCCAGGCCGAGGCGCAAGACGCCGCGGGGGCCGTCGCCGTCGTCTACGAGGAGCTGCCCGCTGCCGTGGACCTCGAGGACGCAGCGAGCGACAGGGTCCTCGCGCACTCGGACCTCTCGTCCAACCGCGCCTACACCTGGGAGCTCACCCCCGACGCCGACGCCGTCACGCGCGCCTTCGACGCCGCGGCCGTCACGGTCAAGGAGCGCTACGTCCAACAGCGGCTCATCCCCGCGGCGATGGAGCCGCGGGGCGTGTGCGTCGTGCCGCAGCCGTTCGGCGGCGAGTACCTCGTCTACTCGGCGACCCAGATCCCCCACATCCTGCGGACGATGCTCGGGATCACGGCCGGGGTCCCAGAGGAGAGGATCCGGGTGGTCGCGCCGTCGGTCGGCGGTGGGTTCGGCTCGAAGCTCGACGTCTACGCGGAGGAGCTCCTCTGCCTCGTCCTCTCGAGGCGGCTCCGCAAACCCGTCCGTTGGAGCGAGGAGCGCAGCGAGGCCGCGCAGGCGACCATCCACGGCAGGGGGCAGGTTCAGGAGATCGAGCTCGCCGCCGACACCGACGGACGCGTCCAGGCGGTGCGCGTCCGGCTGCTCGCCGACATGGGCGCGTACATGCAGCTCGTCACGCCGGGCGTGCCGCTCCTGGGCGCGTTCTTGTACCACGGCGTCTACGACGTCGCGGCGTACTCGTTCACCTGCACCGGGGTCTTCACCAACAAGACGCCGACGGACGCCTACCGCGGCGCGGGCCGGCCGGAGGCGACCTACGCGATCGAGCGCGCCATGGACGCGCTGGCGCGGAAGGTCGGCACCGACCCGGCCGAAGTCCGCAGGCGCAACTTCATCGGGGCCGACAAGTTCCCCTACGCCTCGGCGGCCGGGCTCCTCTTCGACAGCGGGAACTACGAGGGAGCGCTGGACGCCGCGCTCGAGCTCGTCGACTACGAGGGCCTGCGGGAGGAGCAGGCGCGGCGCCGCGGCCAGGGCGCGTCGAAGCTGCTCGGCGTCGGCCTTTCCAGCTACGTCGAGATGTGCGGCCTCGCGCCCTCACGCGTCCTCGCCTCGCTGAACTACGTCGCCGGCGGGTGGGAGGCGGCGACGGTGCGGATGCTGCCAACCGGAAAGGTGCAGGTCGTCACGGGCGCGACGCCCCACGGCCAGGGCCACGTGACGTCCTGGTCGATGATCATCGCCGACAAGCTCGGGGTGTCACCCGAGGACGTGGAGGTGCTGCACTCGGACACCGCGGTCTCGCCGCTCGGCCTCGACACCTACGGGTCGCGCTCTTTGGCGGTGGGCGGCACGGCGATCGCGCTCGCCGCGGACCGTCTGATCGACAAGGCGCGCCTCCTGGCCGCGCACCGTCTGGAGGTGGCGCCGGAAGACCTCGAGCTCTCGTCCGGGCAGTTCAGCGTCCGGGGATCGCCGTCCTCCGCCATGGCCCTGGGGGCGCTCGCGTTCGAGGCGTTCACCGCGCACGACCTGCCTCAGGGCATGGAGCCGAACCTCGAGGCGTCCGCGACCTACGACCCGACCAACTTCACGTTCCCGTTCGGCACGCACGTCGCAGTGGTCGAGGTGGACGCGGAGACCGGGAAGGTGGACCTCGTGCGCTACTCGGCGGTCGACGACTGCGGGAACCAGATCAACCCGCTCATCGTGGACGGGCAGGTGCACGGCGGGATCGTGCAGGGCGTCGCGCAGGCGCTCTTCGAAGAGGCGGTCTACGACGACGACGGCAACCTGCTCACCACGACGTTCACCGACTACCTGGTGCCGGCGGCCTCGGAGGTGCCGAGCTTCTCTCTGGGTCGCACGGTGACCCCGAGCCCGTCGAACCCGCTGGGCGTGAAGGGCATCGGAGAAGCGGGGACGATCGCGTCGACGCCCGCCGTCGTGAACGCAGTGGTGGACGCGCTGTCGCACCTCGGCGTCGTGGACATCGCGATGCCGGTGACCCCGGAACGGGTATGGCGGTCGATCGGCGCTGCGGCGCCGGGGACGGGAGGTGGGAGATGATCCCTGCGAGTTTCGAGTACCGCCGTGCCGGGTCGGTGGAGGAGGCACTCGGGTGGCTCGCCGAGGACCCCGATTCGACGAAGCTGCTGGCCGGGGGCCACTCGCTGCTGCCGCTCATGAAACTGCGTCTCGCGACCCCGGGCGTGCTCGTGGACGTGGGAAGGATCCCCGGGCTCAACTACGTGCGCGACGACGGCGACCACGTCGCCATCGGCGCGTTGACGCGCCATCGGGACCTCGAGGTCTCCGACGTGGCGCGCGGCCACGTGCCGCTCCTCGCGCACGTGGCCGGGCAGGTCGGGGATCCCCAGGTGCGACACCGTGGGACGATCGGGGGCTCGCTCGCGCACGGCGATCCCGCCTCCGACCTCCCCGCCGCCGTGCTGGCGCTCGACGGGACGATGGTGGTCGACGGTCCGCGCGGGAGGAGGGAGGTGCAGGCCGCCGACTTCTTCCGCGGCTTCCTCGAGACCGCGCTCGCCCCCGACGAGATGCTCACCGAGGTGCGCGTCCACAAGGCGCCCGCAGGCTGGGGCTTCCAGAAGTTCAACCGAAGGGCGCAGGACTGGGCGATCGTGGGGGTTGCCGCGGTCGTGAACGGCGACGCGCGCGTCGCCCTCGTGAACATGGGGCCGACCACGCTGCGGGCGCGCGCGACCGAGGAGGCGCTCGACGCAGGCGCGAACATCGCAGACGCCGCGGCGCGTGCTGCGGAGGGGCTCGACCCGCCGAGCGACCTGAACGGGAGCGCCGAGTACCGCCGCCATCTCGCGACGGTGCTCGTCCGGCGCGCGCTCGAGGAGGCGACCGCCGCTCGTGGCTGACCGCAGCCCCGGCGCCGCGGGGGAGGCCGCCGGACCTGCCGACGTGCGCGACGCGCTGCGTGCACACGGCTATCTCGCCGACGACGGTCTCGCGACGGTGGTGTTCCTCGCGCTCGCCCTCAGGCGCCCGCTCTTCCTCGAGGGGGAGGCGGGGGTCGGGAAGACCGAAGTCGCGAAGGTGCTCGCACGTTGGCGACGAAGCGACCTCCTCCGGGTGCAGTGCTACGAGGGGATCGACGTGAGCCAGGCGGTCTACGAGTGGGACTACGCACGCCAGCTCCTGCACCTGCGCGCGGCGGAAGCGCGAGCCGAGGCGGGCGGCGGTCCGGTTCCCCCCACGGTGGAGGACGACCTCTACTCGGAGAGGTTCCTCGTCCGCAGACCGTTGCTCGCGGCCATCGCCGCGCCTGCGGACAAGCCGTCACCGGTCCTGCTCATCGACGAGGTGGACCGCGCCGACGACGAGTTCGAAGCCTTCCTCTTGGAGGTGCTGTCCGATTACTCGGTGACCGTGCCCGAACTCGGCACCTTCCGCGCCGCAGTCGCACCGGTGGTCGTGATCACGTCGAACAGGACCCGTGACGTCGCCGACGCGTTGAAGCGACGCTGCCTCTACCACTGGGTGGAGCATCCGGACTTCGAGCGGGAGGTGGAGATCGTCGGCGTGCGCGCGCCCGAGGTGGTGCCCGTGCTCGCCCGCCAGGTGGCCGCGGCCGTGGAGAGGATCCGGACGCTCGGCCTGTACAAGCCGCCGGGCGTCGCGGAGACCATCGACTGGGCCGAGGCACTTGCCGCGCTCGGGGTGCGCTCGCTCGACGAGGCGAGTGTCGCCGCGACCCTCGGCGCGGCGGTCAAGTACAAAGAGGACGCCGAACGCGTGCGGGAGGCCGGTGTCGCGGCGCTCGCACGCGCGGCGGTCGAACGGGCGGGCGTCGGGCAGGCGGGCGTCGAGCGGGCGGGGTGAGCCCGGAGGGCGCGCGGCGGGCGAGAGGAGCGCCGCACAGTCCGACGGCCGAGCCGGCTCGGCTCCCCGTCGCATTCGTAAGGGTGTTGCGCGCCGCGGGTCTGGACGTGCCGGGGGGCGCGCCCGCGAGCTTCGCGCAGGCACTGGCGGCGGTCGGGATCGACCGGGAGCCCGAGGTGTACTGGGCCGGGCGAGCGACCCTCGTACGCCGGCCTGAGGACGTCGAGATCTACGACGACGCGTTCCGCGCCTTCTTCCGGGGGGAGGTGAGGGACGGGCGGCGCGGCGAGGTCGCAGAGACGGTGGTGCTTGTCCACGACGACCCCGACACCGCTCCCTCCGACCCCGAGCCGGGGGAGCCGCCCTCCGAGGTGCGGGAGCTGCGCTACAGCGCGACCGAAGTCCTGCGCCGGAAGGACTTCGCGCAGTGCACCCCGCAGGAGCTCGCGGAGGCGCAGCGCCTGATGGACCGTCTACGCGTCGACGGGCCGAGCCGCGTGACTCGGCGACGCCGGCCGGCGGCCCGGCGCGGGGACTGGCCGGACCTGAGAAGGACCGTCCGCGAGGCGCTCAGGACCGGTGGCGAGCCGCTCCGTCGCCGCTGGCTCGAGGCCGGGGAGCGCCCCCGGCGGCTCGTGTTCCTCTGCGACGTGAGCGGCTCGATGGCCCCCTACGCCCGGGCCCTGCTCCGTTTCCTCCACGTCGAGGTTGCGGGGAGGCCCCGTGTGGAGGCGTTCACGATCGGCACCCGGCTCACGCGGGTCACGCGCGCGCTGTCTGCGCACGACCCGGACGCCGCGATGGCCGCCGCGGGGCGGGCGGTGCCGGACTGGTCGGGAGGAACCCGTCTCGGTGACGCGCTCACCGAGTTCAACGACCGTTGGGGTGTCCGGGGCCTCGCGCGGGGCGCCGTGGTGGTCGTGCTGTCCGACGGCTGGGACCGCGGGGACCCGTCGGTCCTCGCCCGGGAGATGGCCCGGCTCGCACGCGTGGCCCATCGTGTGGTCTGGGTCAACCCGCTCAAGGCCTCCCCGGGGTACGCACCGCTGGTGCGCGGAATGGTGGCGGCCCTGCCGTATGTTGACGAGTTCGTGGAAGGGCATTCGGTCGAGTCGTTGGAGTCGCTGGCACGCCTTCTCGGCGACCACCCGGAGGAGCGGCGACGGAGGAGCGCGAGAGCGGCGTGAAAGAGGTCCTCTCGGACATCGAGCGTTGGCGGCGTGAGGGGCTCCGCGTCGCCACCGCGCGCGTCGTAGGCGTGGAGGGCTCGGGACCGCGCGACCCCGGGGCGACCATGGCCGTGAACGAGCGCGGCGACGTGGCAGGTTCCGTCTCCGGAGGCTGCGTCGAGGGTGCGGTCGTGACCGAGGCGCTCGAGGCGCTCGAGAACGGCGGAGCGCGGCGGCGGACGTACGGGTACTCCGACGACGAGGCGTTCGCGGTGGGCCTCACCTGCGGCGGGACGGTCCACGTGCTGGTGGACCCGGTGCTCCCCGACGTCTACGAGGAGCTGCGCGACGCGCTCGGCGCGGAAGAGCCCGTCGCCCTCGCGACCGTCGTCGAGGCCGAGAACGTGCCGGGCAACGCGCGGCTCGGTGCGAGCATGCTCGTGCGAGAGGACGGGAGCTCGTCGGGGACCTCGGGGGTGCCCGAGCTCGACGCGGTGGTCCGTCGCGACGCGCTCGGAGCGCTCGCCGGCGGCCTTTCCGGCACCCGCCACTACGGGCGACGCGGCGAGGCGCGCCAGCGCGAGGTCTCCGTGTTCTTCGAGGTGTTCGCGCCGCCGCCGCGCATGGTGATCTTCGGCGCCGTCGACTTCACCGCCGCGCTCGCCAAGGTCGCCAAGGTCCTCGGTTACCGCGTGGAGGTCTGCGACGCGCGGCCGGTGTTCGCGACGAGGGCACGGTTCCCGATGGCCGACGAGGTCGTCGCAACCCGTCCCGAGCGGTACCTTGCGACGAT
>JASHUY010000246.1 GCA_030039755.1 Acidimicrobiales bacterium | reverse complement strand
TCCGGACACTGCCGCCGCAGCCGCCGCCGCCGCCCCGGCCGCCGCCGCCGCACCAGCCGGCAGCTCCGCTGAGGCTGTCACGAGCACCGCAGCCGCCGACGACCCGCCGGCGCCCGACCGGGACCGCATCGTCGAGGCGTGGGGGGACCACATCCTGCGGGGCCTCCCCGCGAGGGCCAAGGCGCTCTTCAGCGCCGGGCGGTTCGTGTCGGCGGAGGGGCGCACCGCGACGTTCGCGTTGCCGAACGCCGCGCACCGCGACCGGTGCGAGGACGTGCGCGGGCTCGTCGAGCAGGCGATCGGCAGCTATTTCGGCACGCCCGTCTCGCTCGCGTTGACGGTCGACGAGTCGGCGGCCCCGGCCACGGCCCGCACGGTCGCGACGGGGAAGGGCGCGTTCCCCCGGGAGGACGAGTTCGACCACGAGGTCGACCCCGACCAGCCGTCGGGCTCGCTCCAATCCGTCGCGGAGGCGCGCCTTCTCGAGGCGTTCCCCGGCGCGCAGGAAGTCTGACCGGGCTGTCCGCGGATGTACACCGGCTCGCTCAGGGCGCTCATCGACGAGCTCGGACGGCTGCCGGGCATCGGACCGAAGTCGGCGCAGCGGATCGCGTTCTTCGTCCTCAAGATCCCCGGCGAGGACGCGCGCCGCCTGGCCGACGCGATCGTCGCCGTGAAGGAACGGACCACGCTGTGCGAACGCTGCTTCAACGTGGCGGAGTCCGGCAACCTCTGCGACGTCTGTGCCGACACACGCAGGGACCCTCATGTGGTGTGCGTCGTGGAGGACCCTCGCGACATCGTGGCGGTGGAGCGGACGCGCCAGTTCCGCGGCCGTTACCACGTGCTCCACGGCGCACTGAACCCGCTCGAGGGGATCGGCCCGGACCAGTTGCGCGTCCGGGAGCTGCTCGAGCGCGTCGACACCGAAGGGATCACCGAGGCGATCCTGTGCACGAACCCGAACCTCGAGGGTGAGGCGACGGCGATGTACCTGGCTCGCCTCCTCACCCCGCTCGGGATCACGGTCACCCGGATCGCGAGCGGCCTGCCGGTGGGCGGGGACCTCGAGTACGCCGACGAGCTGACGCTCGGCAGGGCGATCGAGGGCCGCCGCGCCGTCGTCCCGTGACCACGGGCGGCCACGCCGAGGATCTGCTCCTGTGGCTGCTCCGTCACGCCAAAGCCGCGCCCGACCCGCCGGCCGGTGGCAGCGATCACGAGCGCCCGCTCGCCCCCAGAGGAAGGCGGGACGCCGCCGCGCTCGGCCTCCGGCTCCGCGCGGGCGATATCGGTCCCCGCGGCGCGGCGTTGCCCGAGCTCGTTCTCGCGTCGACCGCGACGCGCACGACCGAGACGGCCGAGAAGGTCGCCGCCGCGCTCGGGGTTCCCGTCGACCGGCGGCGCAGGCTCTACTACGGCTCGCCGACAGAGGTGCTCGCCGAGGTGCGCACCCTCGACGACGGCGTGCGGTCCGTCATGGTCGTCGGGCACAACCCTGCGACCCACTCGCTCGCCCTGGAGCTCGTCGCAGAGGGCGACGGCGCGGCGCGCGGGGCGCTGACCTCGTTCCCGACGTGCGCGGTCGCGTTGTTCGGGACCGGTGTCACGCGCTGGCGCGACCTCACGCCCGGTACGGCGACGCTCCTCGGGTTCGCGCGTCCACCCTACGACGCCTGATCACTCCCACTCGATCGTGCCCGGAGGCTTGCTCGTGACGTCGAGCACGACGCGGTTGACGTCGCGCACCTCGTTGGTGATGCGCGTGGAGATCCGCTCGACCACGTCGTAGGGGAGGCGGGCCCAGTCCGCGGTCATCGCGTCCTCGCTCGTGACGGGGCGGAGCACGACCGGGTGGCCGTAGCTCCGGCCGTCTCCTTGCACGCCGACCGAGCGGACGTCGGGGAGGAGCACGACCGGGAACTGCCAAATCGCGCGGTCGAGGCCCGATGCGGTGAGCTCGTCCCGGGCGATGGCGTCCGCCTGGCGGAGGACGTCGAGGCGAGCGTCGGTCACCTCGCCGACGACGCGGACCGCAAGGCCCGGTCCGGGGAACGGATGGCGCCAGACGATCGTCTCGGGCAGGCCGAGCTCGAGGCCGAGGGCCCGCACCTCGTCCTTGAAGAGGTGCCGGAGTGGCTCCACGAGGGTGAAGCCGAGGTCGTCGGGGAGCCCGCCGACGTTGTGGTGCGACTTGATCGTCGAGCCCCCTGCGCCCTCCCCGCGAGCGCCCCCGGACTCCACGACGTCCGGGTAGAGCGTCCCCTGGACGAGGTGCTCGGGGCCGCCGCCCTCCGCCTCGACCTCGCGCGCCGCGCGCTCGAAGGCACGGATGAACTCCCGGCCGATCACCTTGCGCTTCTCCTCGGGGTCCACCACACCGCGCAACGCCTCGAGGAAGCGTGCCCGCGCGTCGACCGTCTTCAGCCGGATCCCGGTCGCTGCGACGAAGTCGCGCTCGACCTGTTGGGCTTCTCCTAGCCGCAGGAGGCCGTGGTCCACGAAGACGCACGTGAGCCGGTCGCCGATCGCGCGCTGGACGAGCGCGGCGGCCACGGCGGAGTCGACGCCGCCCGACAGCCCGCAGATGGCCCTCCCGTCCCCGACGGCGTCGCGCACCTCCGCGACGGCGGCGTCCAGGACGCCGGCGGTGGTCCACGTCGGGACGATCCCCGCCGCGCCGTACAAGAACCGCTCGAGCACCTCCTGGCCGTGGGCGGTGTGGTGCACCTCGGGATGCCACTGCACGCCGTAGAGGTTCCCTCCGGCGGTCTCGAACGCGGCGATCGGCGTCTCGTCCGAGCGCGCCGTGGGGCGCAACCGCTCGGGGAGCGCGACCACCGCGTCGCCGTGCGACATCCACACCTCCTGGACCGCGGGCTGACCCGCGAACAGGCGCGCGTCCGGTTCGACGGTCACCTTGGTGCGGCCGTACTCCCGCCGGTCGGTGCGCGCGACCTCGCCGCCGAGCGCCTCCGCCATGGCCTGGAAGCCGTAGCAGATGCCGAGCACCGGGACGTCCGCGTGGAGCAGGTCTGCGTCGATGGACGGGGCGCCGGGCTCGTAGATGCTCGACGGGCCGCCCGAGAGGATCACCGCGGCAGGGTTGCGTCCGAGGATCTCCTTCGTCGACGCGGTGTGGGGGACGATCTCCGAGTAGACGTGCGCCTCACGGACGCGGCGTGCGATCAGTTGCGCGTACTGGGCGCCGAAGTTCACCACGACGACGGGGCGGCGGGACCCCTGCTGCGCGAGGTGCGCGTCCGTCATCCGCGGAGTATCACACGAGCGACCGGAGCACCGCGGCGTCTCCCTGGCCACCCCCGCCGCACAGCGCGACGGCGGCGACCCCGCCACCCCGGCGCCGCAGCTCGTAGAGCGCCGTCAGGGCGAGCCGGGTCCCCGACATCCCGATCGGGTGCCCGAGGGCGATGGCACCACCGTTCACGTTCAGCTTGTGCTCGGGGATCCCGAGGTCGTCGGCGGAGGCGAGCGCGACCGCGGCGAACGCCTCGTTGACCTCGAAGACCTCGACGTCGCCCACTCCGAGCGCGGCCTTGCCGAGGGCCTTTCCGATCGCGCGCGAGGGCTGGAGAAGGAGGGAGGGGTCCGGGCCTGCGACCTGCCCGTAGGAAAGGAGCTCGCCGAGCGGCGTCACGCCGAGCTGCTCGGCCCTCGGTCTCGACATCACGACGACGGCGGCGCCGCCGTCGGAGATCTGGGAGGCGTTGCCCGCCGTGATGGTCCCCGCCTCGTCGAACGCCGGCCGCAGCGCGGCGAGCGTCCCGGTGGTCGTCCCCGGGCGCACGCCCTCGTCGGTGTCCACGACGAGCGGGTCGCCCTTGCGCTGGGGCACCTGGACCGGGACGATCTCCTCCGCGAGCCGCCCGTCCTTCGTGGCCGCGGCGGCTTTCTCGTGGGACGCTGCGGCGAAGGCGTCCTGGCGCTCGCGGGTGATGCCGGTCCACTGGTTGTAGCGCTCGGTGGCGAGACCCATCGCACACCGGTCGAACGCGCAGGTGAGCCCGTCGTGCACCATCGAGTCGACGAGCGTCGAGTCGCCGAGCCGGAACCCTTCACGAGCTCCCTGCAGGAGGTGCGGCGCGCGCGTCATGGACTCCATTCCCCCGGCGACGACGACGTCCGCGTCCCCCGCGCCGATCATCTGGTCCGCGAGGTAGATGGCGTTGAGCCCTGACAGGCACACTTTGTTCACGGTCGTCGCGGGCACCGTCATCGGGATTCCGGCGTGGACCGCCGCCTGGCGGGACGTGATCTGTCCCTGTCCCGCCCCGATGACCTGTCCCATGATGACGTAGTCGACCTGATCGGGCGCGAGACGCGCGCGCGCCAGGGCGGCCGCGATGGCGAAGCCCCCCAGCTCCGTCGCGCTGAACGGAGCGAGCGCCCCGGACAGCTTTCCGATGGGCGTCCGAGCCCCTGCGACGATGACGGATCCGGGCATAGCTGACCTCCGACGTGCACCGGCGTCCTGCCGGCCGGTGGGCACGCGAAATCGGGCCGGCGACCACCGGCCACACGTCGATTCTACGGCCTCCGGTTCTACGGCCTCCGATATCGTCACGAAGATGAGCGAGATCCTCCGGGCGGCGCTCGGCGGCGCAGGTGGCGACGAGCTCGCTGCGATGCCGATGCCCGAGTCCTACCGCGCTGCGTTCGTCCGGCGCGACGACGTGGGGATGTTCGAGGGGCTCGACTCGCCCGACAAGGACCCCCGGAAGTCCCTGCACGTCGGGGAGGTGCCGCTTCCGGGGCTCGCGCCCGACGAGGCCTACGTCGCGGTGATGGCCTCCGCGGTGAACTTCAACACCGTCTGGACCTCGATCTTCGAGCCGTTGGCGACCTTCGGGTTCCTCGACCGCCTCGGCAAGGAGAGCGCCTGGGGAGCGCGTCACGCGCTCGGCTACCACGTCGTCGGGTCCGACGCCTCCGGTGTCGTGCTCCGGGCCGGCTCGCTCGTCCGCAACTGGAAGCCGGGCGACCGGGTCACGATCCACTGCAACTACGTCGACGACCAGGACCCGACAGCGCACGACGACTCGATACTCGCGTCGAACCAGCGCATCTGGGGATTCGAGACGAACTTCGGAGGGCTCGCCGACGTGACGGTGGTGAAGGCCAACCAGCTCATGCCGAAGCCCGCCCACCTTTCCTGGGAGGAGGCGGCGGTGAACGCGCTCTGCAACTCCACCGCCTACCGCATGCTCGTGTCGCGCAACGGCGCGCCCGTCACCCAGGGCGATCGGGTGCTCGTATGGGGCGCGATGGGAGGGCTCGGCAGCTTCGCGGTGCAGTACGTGCTGAACGCCGGCGGGATCCCGATCGGGATGGTGTCCTCGCCCGAGAAGGTGGACCTCCTGCACGACCTCGGCGTCGGCGCGGCGATCGATCGCAAGGCCGCCGCGTACTCCTTCTGGAAGGACGGGCACACCCAGGACGAGTCCGAGTGGCGCAGGCTCGGCAAGGACATCAGGGCGATCGTCGGGGAGGACCCGGACATCGTGTTCGAGCACCCCGGGCGCCAGACCATGGGCGCGTCGGTGTTCGTCTGCAAGCGCGCCGGCACCGTCGTCACCTGCGCGGCGACGTCCGGCTACATGATCGAGTACGACAACCGCCACCTCTGGATGAAGCTGAAGACGATCAAGGGCTCGCACTTCGCCAACTACCGCGAGGCGTGGGACGCGAACAGGCAGGTGTGCGAAGGCAAGATCCTCCCCCCGCTCTCCTCGGTCTTCGGTCTCGCCGACGTGGGCGAAGCGGCGTACCAGGTCCACCACAACCTGCACGAGGGGAAGATCGGTGTGCTGTGCCTCGCCCCGCGAGAGGGCCTGGGCATCGAGGACCGAGAGCTGCGCGAGCGGGTCGGGGAGGACCGGATCACCCTGTTCCGCAGGCACGACGCGGCACGCGTGAGGGAGCACACTTGACGGGACCGCTCCTCACGGAGATCGACCACGTGGCGATCGCCGTTCGCGACATCGACGCGGCGATCGAGTGGTACGCGGTCACCTTCGGGGCCCAGCTCGCGCACCGCGAGCTGGTCGAGCGCGACGGCGTCGAGGAGGCGCTCGTCAGGGTCGCGGAGTCCTACGTGCAGCTGCTGACGCCGACGCGCGAGGACTCGCCGGTCGCGAAGTTCCTCGAGGCCCGCGGCGAGGGGCTCCACCACGTCGCCTACCGCGTCGCGGACTGTGCCGAGGCGCTCGACGCGGTGAAGCGCGCCGGCAACAGGGTGGTCGACGAGACGCCGAGGCCGGGATCGCGGGGAACGACGATCGCCTTCGTCCACCCGAAGTCCTCGTTCGGCACCCTCGTGGAGCTGGTCCAGGAGGGTCCTGCGCCCCGGAGGAACTAGCC